>NZ_JBQFRV010000011.1:0-171973 GCF_056537565.1 Ruegeria sp. C8 | reverse complement strand
GGGCAATCCTAGGTTCTTTTCCGGTATGGCGTTCCGTTTCCATTTTGACCGATTGTAATGCGAAGATGTGGAGATGTCTCTGCTAGGCTCTCTCCGGTCATTTTGTCATCCGCAGAATAGATAGACCATGGCACTAACCGTCCCGGCGAGGACGGTCAAAACTGGACATTGAACAAGTGTCATGAATTCTGCCACGCAGCTGATTGATGCAGGCCTTGGCCGCACCGGCAAACCGCACTCCAAAACCAACCCATGTGGTTCAGACCTGTCCTGGAAGCCATAGAACAATCGCAGGGAAGACGACGAGCATCGCGATGGTCGCAGCATCCGCTAGAAAGAAAGGCGTTACACCCTTAAAGACATCCTGCACGCTTAGGTCATCCCGCACACCAGCCACCACAAAGCAATTCAGCCCGATAGGTGGGGTGATCAGGCAAAACTCGGCCATTTTGACAACCAGAATGCCAAACCAGATGGCACACATGGGCCCAGACATACCGAAGGTACTCTCGGCTGCACTTACGGTCTCACCACCGTTCAGAGCCATGACAGCAGGGTACACGACCGGCAACGTCAGCAGCAGCATACCTATCGCATCCATGAACATACCCAACACTGCGTAAGCCAGAAGAATACAGATCAGGATCAGCATTGGAGACATTTCTAGCGAGGTGATCCAGTCGGAGAATGCACTTGGCAACTCGGCGAAACCAAGAAAACGAACGTAAACCAAAACGCCCCAAATGATCGTGAAAATCATGACGCTCAGCTTGGCGGTTTCCAAAAGCGCGTCTTTGAGTTCGGACCAGCGCATACCCTGATACAGCGCCATCAGGAACACTACGAATGCTCCAATTGCGCCGCCTTCGGTTGGCGTACCCCAGGCATCGCCGCCGAATGGATTGTAGACAAAGAAGATGATAGTAACGACGACAATCACGATGGGCAATGCGGGCGGCAACGAGAGGAAACGTTCTTTCCATGTAAATCCGGTGACCGCGGGACCAAACCCTTTGATTACGACGGCCATGCCAATGATAAGCAGGCCATAAATCACAGCCGAGAACATGCCCGGGATGAATCCCGCCAACAGCAGTTTGCCCACATCCTGCTCGACTATAATCGCGTAGATGACCAGAATGGCCGAAGGCGGAATGAGCGAGGCGAGCGTACCGCCTGCAGCAACGACACCTGCAGCAAAACGCTTGTCGTAGCCGATCTTCAACATCTCGGGGATGGCGATACGCGCGAACACAGCGGAAGTGGCGACCGAGGCCCCGGAAACCGCAGCGAACCCAGCAGTCGCAAAAACTGTCGAGACAGCCAGCCCGCCGGGAACCCATGCCAGCCAACGCTTTGCGGCTTCGAACAAGGCTTTGGTTAGCCCCGCATAATAAGCGAGGTAGCCAATCAGAATGAAAGTCGGGATAAGGCTCAACGCTTGGCTTGAGATCTTAGAGTGCGGCACCTGCCCCGCTGTCTTGACGGCCACAGTCACAGCCTTGCCGAACCGCGCCGGGTCATACCCAAACTTGGCCCAGAAGATCCAGATCAGACCAACCATGCCAGCTGTCGCGGCGGCGAAGGCCACGCGCATCCCCAACACCACAAGAACAAGCATACCGCCCGATACGATCAGACCAATATCTATGGGTTCCATAAGATTTAACCTCAGTTGTCGTGGCCCGAGACGTGCTCGGCTTCCATTGCAGCTTGGGTCGCTGCATCGGCAACTAGCGGGACGGCAATCGGTGCCTGATCGGGGTGCCGGATCGCACGACTGTAGGCCCAAAGCTGTAGAGCAAGCCTTAGGCAAAGCACGCTAAAGGCGACGGGTGCCAACAGCTTGGCCGGCCACAGCGGGATACCGATGTCGATGGAGCTGTCGCGGCTCCAGAGTGGAGCACCAAAGTCAAAGCTGCGTGCGAAATGCGCCCAGCTCCCCCAGATCAGCAAGACGATCAGCGCCAGAATGACTGCGGTCGTGATGAACTCAACGATATAGAGCGTCCGGCCCTTGAGCGCGCCAACAACCATGTCCATTCGGATATGACCGCCATCACGCTGCGCATAAGAAATCCCCATGAAGGCGATCAACGGCATGGCCTGCTCGATCCAGTCCACGTAACCGGGAAGCGGCGCATTGGCGAAATTCCGGCCACCAACGGAAACCACGGCCATGACCATCAGCGAGAAAACTGCAAGACCGCTGATCAGAGCCAAAAAGCTTTCCAGTTTGTAGAGACGTTGATCGAGAATGCTGAGACGGCTGTCGTCGGACAGCACTTGGGATGACCCGGCCATCTTTGTACTCCGCTGTCAGGAAAAAGGCACCCGACGCCAGCTTGGCCGACGCCGGGCTGTGAGTGGATTAGCTACCGTTTGCGATCTTGCCAGTCACAAGGTCATAAAGCTCTTGTGCTGGCAGGCCGCGCTCGGTGTTTTCTGCAATCCAGGCCTCGGCCGCGGGGGCGGCAGCGGCTTCTTTGAACGCTGCGATTTCTTCATCGCTGAAAGTGACCCGTTCAATACCGCGTTGATCCAACTCTGGGCCCCACGCTTCCATCGTTTTGGTCTGGTAGTGGCTCACGTAATGATCCAGTGCCTCTTCCACCGATCCCAACAGCGCTTTGCGGTGTTCGTCAGATAAATCTTCCAGCGCCAGCGTGTTCACCACGACAGGGCAGTTGACGGTGCCGGGGTTGAGGTTCGTCGTCCACCACGTGCCGTTTTCAATGGTGCCAAATGACATATGCGCATGTGGCGCAAAGCTGACCGCTTTGACGATGCCACTATCCATTGCCTGGCGCACTTCGGATGCAGACATCGAGGTCGGAACTGCCCCAACCGTCTCCATCGCTTTACCGATGCCGCCGGTCGCCCTTACGCTTAGACCTTCAAAATCGGTTAGAGATTTCGGCGCTTCACCGACACCCACAAGGTTGTACTGCGGCAGTGGCGACGGCATCAGCAGAGTCGCGTCCCAGCGGGCCAGATCCTCAACAACGGCCGGGTGTTGATAAACGGCCATCGACAGATCAATTTCTTGTTCAAGGGATGTCACGCCCAGAAACGGCAGTTCCATGACAGTGATCGAGGGGTTCTTGTCGCGGTGATAGCCTGCGCAGAATTGGGCCATTTCAAACGCACCGATCGAAATCCCATCGAGGTTTTCTTTGTTCTTCGACAAACCGCCATAGCTGATGTTGAGTGTGAACTCACCGTCCGTCTTTTCGCTCACCAATTCAGCAAGTTTCTCGACGTGTTCGGTAAAGGCACGACGCTTGCCCCACAGGGAAACGTTCCATTCGACAGCCAGCGCTTCGGATGCAACGGTCAGTGACAGGGCGGCAATGGCCGCCCGGTTAAGATGTTTGCGCATATTGGCTCCTCCCAGATCACGCAATGTGTTTGGGCAGAGTATTCAGGATGCGCAGCAGCCTGCCTATGAAGGAAAACGCGCGGGAAATTTCTGTTCCTCTGCGGATATCCGCAGAGTGGTTTCGCTTACAACAGCGCCTCTTTGTCGAGACCGAGCTTGACGATCTTTTCATTGAGCGTCCGGCGGCCAATCCCAAGCGCTTCGGCGGCGGCATCCATGCGGCCTTTATGTGCCTTGATGGCTTTGCCGATGAGCTCGCGCTCAAAAGCAGCAACCGCCTCGCGCAGTGTATCCGGTACTTCGTCAAAGTGTTGATCGCTGTGTATAGCCTGCGCCATCGACCCTCCTCCGCGTCGCGCCGCTAAAATGCGCCGTTCGCAGACATGGCGCAATTCTCGCACATTGCCGGGCCAGTCATGGGCAAGCAGAGCGGCCAAATCGTCCTGATCAAGCTCTGGCGCGTCAATCTCATAAACCTGCGCGTATTCGCTCAAGAAATGCGTCGCCAGCAGAACCAGATCATCCCGTCTTTGCCGTAGCGGAGGTAAAGTAAGGACGACAGTATTTAGTCGAAACAATAGGTCCTGACGCAGGCGGCCTTCCTCGGCGGCCAGTACAACGTCTTCGTTGGTTGCTGACACGACCCTGAAACTTACCGGCACCGGCGACACAGCCCCCACCGGCAGGACCTGCTGATCTTCGATGACCCTTAGTAGCTTGGCCTGCGCCGCTGGTGGGCACGAGCAGATTTCATCCAGAAACAAGGTTCCGCCCGATGCCGCCACAAGCCTGCCGTCAGATTCACCTGCGACCCCGAACATTTCCGCTTCAAACGTATCGGCCGACAATGCGGCGCAGTTCAGCGCCAAGAACGGAGCCTCCGGCGCGCGGCCCAAATCATGTAAAGCATGGGCAACCAGCTCTTTCCCAGTGCCGGTATCCCCCTGCAACAAAACCGCAACCGACGTATCGGCAAGGTCAAGTACGTCTTGTCGCAGGTCTGTAATGGCGTCTGTTTGGCCCAGCAGGATGCGGTCAAGCCCTGACAGTTTGAATAGCCGATCTTTAAGGCGGGCATTGCTTTTCCGCATTCGGTTTTGCTCGGCCGCGTGCCTCAGCACCGTCAGCAATCGCCGAGGTTCATATGGCTTTTCGATAAACCCATACGCCCCGTCCCGTATAGCCTGAACCGCCATCGGGATATCACCATGTGCTGAAATCAAAACCACCGGAGGCGCCACATGCCTGTCCAAACTGGCCAGCAATTCAAGCCCCGTCATGCCGGGCATACGCACGTCGGACAGAATGACATCGGGCGACGCGCTGACCAGATACTCCGTCACCTGGGTCGCGCGCGAAAGGGCGCTAACAGTCCAGCCAGCGGCTTCGAGCAACTCGACAAGAGAATGTCGCATCGATTTGTCATCATCAACGATCAGAACTTTGAAAGGTTGCTGCTGGGTCATTCGTCCGTTTCTTCAGTATTTGAGGCCATCGGGAAGGTGACGCGGAAAATTGTTCCTCCACCATCGCGGTTACGGGCCGTCATTGTGCCATCGTGATCTTTGACAATGCTGGTGGAAATCGCCAGTCCTAAGCCCATGCCTCGCCCGCTCTCTTTTGTGGTTACAAATGGCTCTTGCAACTCAGCCAGCGTTGCCTCGCCCAATCCGTGACCGTTGTCCTGAATTTCCAACACTGCCTCATCATCAGAAGCCGTGATAGAGATTTGGATTTCAGGCGCATCCGCTTCTTCCGTAGCATCTATGGCATTTCGCAAAAGATTGGTGATGACCTGTTCGACCCGCAGGGCACTGCCCCGGATAAAGACCGGAACAGTCGGCGCATCAACTGAGATTTTCGCCCTGCCCTGCTCAATGTTTGGCGCAACCAGAGCCAAAGCGGCATTGACCGAAGTAAATAAGTCTACGTCATCAAACGCCTCATTCTCTGACCGTGCAAAGAACCGCAATTGGCGCGTGATCCCTTCCATCCTGTCGACAAGGCTTCCGATTTTTTGCGGCAACTTGGTCTCACCGGTAGATGAGATCTCTGCTGCCACCAGGTGATTGCGCATCGCAGCTATGGGCTGGCCCAATTCATGTGTGACCGACGCGGAGAGTTGCCCCAGAGCCGCCAGTCGGCTTGCGCGCTCCAACTCGCTCTGGGTGCGTTTGAGGCTACGTTCGGCTGTCTTGCGGTCGTCGATTTCGATGGCAAGCCGTTCATTCGCCTCGCGCAGCTTTGCTTCTTCTTCTTCGGACCGCGCCAAGGCCGCGCTTACGCGTCTCGCGCGTTGTATTTGGAAGAAGATAAATGTGAGCCCCGCCAAAAGGACAAAAATTGCAGTTACAAGCCAACTGCGCGCTACGGCCTGATCGTCACTCGCAAAGTAGTGAAGCGACCAGCCATGAGGTAGATCCTTAGCTGCAAGATGCAGGCGCTTCGTCCCCGCAATTCTGGCCTGGTCTCCCGGCAACTCAACCCAATCCAACGCATCTAAGTCTCGCCCCGGAAACTGCCTGGCATCTCGAATTCGCTCTCGCTGTGGTTCCGACAATGGCGTCAACGCGCGATATTGCCAATCCGCGTTCGAAGACAGCAGAACGACGCCGTCTTCATTGGCCAAAAGGACCTGTTCGCCCGAGTTTTTCCAACTATCCTGAAGATCAGAGAAGTCGATCTTGATTGCTACGACACCTGTTGGAGCTCCTCGGTCGTTCAGCACTGCGTTCGCAATGAAGTAACCCGGCAAACCCGTTGTGGCCCCGATGGCGTAGAAGCGGCCCTGTTCACCAGAAATGGCACTTTGGAAATACGGGCGGAAAGCATAGTTCTGGCCAACAAAGCTCCCTATTTCGCGGTAGTTCGATGCGGAAATCGTGATCCCGTCTTCGTCCATCAAGTAGATCGCATCCAGACCTGCCTGTTCGGCAAAATCCTCAAGGCGTCGGTTCAATGTTCCGGTGCCATCGCCTTCGGCTGTTCCAATTACAAAGGAGTCTTGTGACAGCACATATGTAAGGTGGGAAAATCGTTCGAGTTCGCTGTTCACCGAGCTTTGGTAAAGAGAGAGCCGGCCCTGAGCGTTCGAAAGCTCCTCCGAAACGAAGTATTGGTAGGAAACCAAATAGAGGCCAAAGCTGGCGGCAATGGCTACTACAATACCTAAAATATGAGAAGCTGATCGCATTGACTGCCCATGAACTGCGACAGCATAGGATCACAGTAGGTTTTAGCCGTCCATCCCAAGAGTTATGGGGTCAGGACCCATGATTTCCTTCGGACGGTATGATTCACGTTTTGAAAACTGAGATTTGAACATATCAGATCAATTTTGGCTGACAGAAGCGCAGATGGCTTGTCCTGGGCCTTTCTTCCCGAAGTCCCATGGCAAGCCATGAGTTGAAGACCGGCGCGTATTGAGCGGGTTTCTCGTCATCAAAATCGAAGGCATGCGATAGCGTGATGCCCCGGCGGTATCTGGGCCTCATAAGACGCGGTACATCCGTTGGAAGCTGTGGAGCGATAAGGGCATCTTCGCCCGGATGATGGCTGCTCTGGCCACCGCGCATGGCGAAGAGAAGACCGTGATGATCAACGCGACTTACCTGAACGCGCACCGCACGGCGACCAGACTTAGCGTCAAAAAGAGGCGCGTGAACGCCTAGTAGGTCGGCGCCAGCCTACACTTACACGAAGCTGAATGCCATCTGAGATAGTTTGGGCAAACCGATCAACCTCCTTGTCACTACCGGTCTGGTCAGTGACTAAATTGGTGCACCGGAGTCGTTAAGCAGCCTTCCGGACGTCGATTGGCTACTCGGTGACCGGGATTGTGATGCCGGCTGGTTCAGAGAAGCGTTTAAAAACAATTTGATCAGCGCCTGCATCCTAGACCGCAAACAACGCGAGACCCAGGTCAAATACGACAAGCGCAGGTACAAACGCCGCAACCGGATCGAGATCATGTTTGGAAGGCTTAAGGACTGGCGGCGCGTGGCAACCCTATACGACCGCTGCCCGAAAGTCTTCGTCTCTGCCATCACCCTCGCTGCACCCGTCATCCCTTGGCCATGATTCCTGGCCCTAAGGTGGCAAATCTCCCTCATCGGAAGCATCAGTGCGGCTATTGCATAGCTTAGCTAACGCGTACTATCTGGCATTTTGAGATCACCCTTCGCACTCGCGCTGTCGCAATCTGGTGCTGATCATATGGTTCTTAAAACTTTCCTCCCTCGTGCATTCACCGCTACTTGCTCAAAATTTCTATAGTGTACTCGCGACGGGCCCCGACAGGCGGAATTGGGAAAGGTGCGGCCGTGCGCACCTGTGACAAGGCGATCTGGTCCAAACGCTTTGAACCTGAACTGCGGGCAATGTTGGCCGATACCAAAGCTCCGCTGTCAGCGATGCGAAACGTCACCAGAACCGCACCGCGGATGTTCGCGCTTTTGCGTCGCGCGCGGAGGATCTTGCGTTTGACTTTCCCCGCGTAGTTGGTTGCATCGGCATTGCCTTGAGCCGAGGCCGTGCGGGCTGTTTTTGCTGCGCCAGCTTCTCCCTTGGCGGTTTCGCCTGTTGTACTGCCTTTTTTTTGAGTGCGTTCACCATTGCCTGCCTTCACAGCGAGCTGGGCGACTTTCTTTTTCTCAAGTTCTGGGCTTTGCACAGGTGTTGTTGCAGGTCTGCGTTTGGGCTCAATCTCAGGCCGTTTGGCTTGGGTCAATTCGGGCTGGCTTGTTTTAAGAGGATCCGTCGCTTTCAATGCTTCTTTCGCCGAAGGCGCGACCTGTTTTACGATAGGTTTTGCAGTCTTCACTGTCTGCACCTCGGGGTTTGCTTGTTTTATTGGTTGATCAGGCTCTACAGTCGTTTTCCGGGCCGTGGTCGGCGCGGATGCAATGGTTCCAGCAGTGAAATCCTTAAAGGACGTCCCAAGCGCCGCAGTTTCGACCAAGCCACCACCTTCGATTTGCGTCACCGTTTGTGGGCCAAAGTCATGCAAAGCAAGACCGTGGGTCGCAGCAGCCAACACGATCGAAGATGCGGCTATTGCGCGAGAACTGGGGATCATTGCAGCGCTCTTTGTGTGATCACAAAGACCTTTTTTGCGCCTAGGGCACGAAGCGCATCGCTAACCGCTTTCAGCCGCACCGCTGGAAGCGCGCGGTCGGGAACCAAGCGTACTACTTCCAGCGGCAGGTCAATTGAAGCGCGTTCAACATAGGCTTCAACATCTGTCAGCTCGGCCCCGCGATACTCGAGCACACCATCGGCACGGATGACGAGCGCATCTGGCGGCTCGCGCCCTTCAAGGTTCTGCGTTTCAACCAGTTGCACCGAGTTGCCAAGCGGTGGGGCAAGCGTACCCGCAATCATGAAGAAAACCAGCATCAGGAAGACGACGTTGATCAGAGCAATTGTGGGTTCTCGGGTTCGCCTCGCCTTTGGTTTCAGTTGCATCATCCGATCACCTGCGTCCGTAGGTGAGCCACGCCTTTCAAAGCCGTCAGCAGGTCAATCAGTTGTTGCGAAGTTGCGTTCTGGCCGAGACTGATCAGTGCCATTTGTTCGGAGGCCCCGTCGAAAAGCTCAGTAACGCTATCCAGGGTTGTTACGGTCCCGTCGACCAGAAGACGATCCTGTTCAAGCTTCACAAAGCGGATCGGGACGTCTTGATCTGACCCTCCTGCCGAAGCCGTTGAAAACTCAATCTCGCCGAATTTCGAGTAGGTTGAAGTAAGCATGAAAAACAGCAGCAGCAAAAAGATAACGTCGATCAACGAGGTCATCGACAGGTGCTTGCGCCGCTTGGTGCGGGTCTCAAGTGCCATGGACAAGAGCTGCCTTTGGCATCTCGGTCGCTTTGCATTCTGCGGCGTGACCAGGTGCGAAAGCGGTGCGTAAGGCACGGTTGGTAAAGATGCGCTCACGCGTCATGCGTGACTCGAACCAAGTCAGCACAAGCGAGGTTGGCATGGCGACGGCTAACCCCGCAGCCGTTGTTAGCAGGGCAACCCAAATGCCGCCAGCAAGCAGTGCAGGATCTACCGAATTGCCTGCGCCTTGCAGGGTCTGGAAGGCTTCGATCATGCCAAGAACAGTGCCGAATAGCCCCAGTAGCGGTGCAAGCTGTGACACCACATCAAGCACGTTGAGGCCCCGTTCAAGCCCGGCAAAGCGTGCTTCGGCCTCGGCATCGGCACGCTCGGACAGCGTGCTGCTATCTCCACTGAATGACATGGCGATCACCGGGGCCAGATAGCTGCGGCTTTTGTCCAGATGCGCCATCGCAACAACCCGGTCCCGGCGGTCCCAGGCTTCAATCGCCAAAGACAGTTCGAAATGGCGACCGACGCCGGCGGCCGCATATTGCCAAAGCTTGTAAATTACGAGCGACAGGGTTGCGACCGAGGTTGTGATCAGGATCGCAACAACCGGCCCGCCAAGCGCAAGGACGTCTGTCAATTTCTGAATGATCGTATCCATTGGCCTATCCAATTATTTCCGTTTCAAGGCGGCTTTTGAGTGTCAGGTTCGACATGCAGGCATTCTGCATGCCTCCTTGATGCGCACATTCCTGAGCGTCGTTGATCAGGATACGAGTGATTTGGTTGCAGGCCATTCCATCGAACTGAAATTGGCGGACCCTAGGACGCCCTGCGGGCATATCCTCGAAATCCAGAAGCGTGAGCAGAGCAACGCCACCTTCGGCGCCGAATAAGACCATTTCGTAGACGGCGCCTTCGATATCGGTGTCATGTTTATTCTCGACCAAAAAGCTGAGCAGGCAGCTTTGGTCGCGTTCTTCCGCAGAACTCAGCTCTATCGAAACGCCACCGGTTTCTTCGGCGGAGGCAAGCCCCGCTCCCAGAATTGGGAGCAGGGTCAACAGGACCAACCGAGCATTTCTTTTCGACGCAATTCGCATAACTGGTCCTTTCATTTTTTGATCAGAAGGTTTTGGCCACTGTCAGCTTGAAGTTCCGGCCCGGCGCATTGCGCGTCGACAGGTTCGGCAGGTAGTTTTTGTCAAAGATATTCTCGATACCTGCCCTAACTTCGAACCCTGCAAGCGCGCCTTCTTGCGGGAAGTAGGACGCGCGCAATGTGTTGACGCCATATCCGGCAACCGGGTCGCCTGAAGAATCAAAGCCAGACCTGGCTCCGAAAAGCTCCCAACTGACATCAATCGTTTCGCCAAACCGTTTGCCGAATGTGATCCGCGCCGAATCCGATGGTTCGTTGCGCCAGCGGGTCTCCTGCCCGTTTTCATTGGTTTCCGTGCCGCTTACGACATTTGCGTTAAAGTCGACATAGAATCCGCCAACGTTCGCGTATGATGCTTCAATTTCCACACCGTGCGTTTCGACCTTGTCCAAAAGAACAGATGCTCCGGTAATCGGATTCGACTGATTGTACGATGTGACATCCCGCAAGTTAGTGTCGTAGAAATTCACCTTGGCGCGTATGATGTCGCCCTCGGCAAAGATATCTCCGCGATTGAACGAAAACCCTGCTTCCCAGGTGCGCGATTTCTCGGGCTGGGTCATGAATACCGGGGTACCAAGGTCGTCGATGATGGGCAGGCTTTCAGTGTATGCACCGCCGCCGAAGATGCCGAAACCGTTTGCGAATTCGTACCGCGCCGACAGTCCCCCCATCAGAGCATTGTTATTGTAGCTCTCATCGAAAGGTGCTGTATCGCCATCCCCCTTGATGTCCTGCGTTTCGTAACGCAGCGCCGGTGTGATGGTCAGTTGATCGCCGATCTGAATGTCATCGACAGCGAACAAGGCAATCCGACGATCGGTCCCACCCGGGGCTGACGGAGCATCCAGACGCTCTCGATTGATGAACTCGATCCCGGCTCGAAGATCATGCGAAGCGATTCCAGTTTGGAAATACGAGGTATTCTTGATCGTCAGTTTGGTGGTTTCATAGTTATGTGACGCGTCCGCAAGAGCCCGAATGCTTGGGAAAAACGGAGTTCCCTCTAAGCTGGAAGAGCCAGGAACATAGCTGCTGTCGATGGACTGCTCGGAATAGCTGAGGTTCACATCCAAATCGATCAGATCGTTGTCTGCTGGCCGGTATTGATATCGCAGGATGCCAATCCGGGTTTCGATATCACGATCCACATTTCCAAAAGCGTCTGCAGATGTACCGAATGAGTCATATGGAACGTCCCGTTCTTCCGAGGTCGATTGGTTCCATGATGCGGTGATAGAATGCTCCAGATTGTCGCCGAAGCTGTATTTACCCTTCGCCAACAGGGAAGGCAGGGTAAAGGCGCTGTTGCCGATCGAGCCGCCATTCCCGTCTTCCTGATCGTCTTGATCGCGATAGGTGTAGTTGAACAGAAACTCGGTCTGCTCGTTCGGCTGCCACGCCAGAATCGACGATGAGGCAAAGCCGCTTCCGTTCGAATAGCCTTCCAACGTCTGACGGAACCGGAAGCCGGGCTCACCGCCGGTGAAATCCGAGGCGTCTTTGGTTTCCAATTGAACCACGCCTCCCACGACGCCCGAACCGAATTCGAAGGACCCAACAGTGCCCCGAATCACCGACACGCTCTTGTAAAGTTGTGGATCGGTGAAGAGTTGGTTGCCGATCCGATACAGCTCTTCCGAACCGGTTGTTGCCCCGTCGATCAGAATGAGAACCTTCTGGTCGGTACCGAAGGTGCTGTTGGCGCCGAAGCCCCGAATGTTGATGCCAGACCCCTGCGGTGTCGAGCCATTCACCAGAGTCACACCAGGCACGGTGTCGATCAGCTCTGCAACCGTGTTGGCCTGACGGTCATTGATCTCTTCCTGATCGATATTGGTGATCGGTACAGCGGTGTCGGTCTGGATTTCCCGTTTGCTTTCGCCCAGCTCAAGTGTGCCCAGGAACCCATCATCCTGTTCCTGCGCCCAAGCGGCCGCTGCGATCATACTGAGGCAAGAGGCGGTGCCAAGCAGGCCCGCCTTTCGAATTGAAGCACGCATTTCTGTCCCTTCGAGTGGTTTGAGGACCGGAGATGCTTGCAGTTCGCTGGCTAAGGTCAGTCTTTTTTGGTGTTTTTTTGGAATCGCCTTTCAGCGATGACTTGTGCTCGTTAATAAAGCTTACTAAAATAGTCAACATATTTCCGTGACTGAGTTTGCAGTCACTGCCAGCGGGCCAACGACGCGATCATGGGCCAGGCCAGCGCTTCACAAAACCACTCGAAGTTGGGAAATCCACTATGGAACAGGTGCTTATGGCCCCTCAGGATATTCGTGCCGCCTATGCAGAGAAGGCTGGCAAACGTGATCGCGATCTGGCGGAATCACTTGGTTTGTCCGAAGGGCAGCTGGTGGCGGCCTTCGCTGGGTACGGCACAACAAGGCTGAGATCAGACATGGATGCGCTTTTTGGCCAGTTGAACGGGTTGGGAGAGGTCATGGCGCTGACTCGCAACCCTTCCTGCGTGATCGAGAAAGTCGGGCAATACGACAACTATCATCCCGGCGCCCATGCTGCGATGGTCCTAACCCAAGAGATTGACCTGCGCATGTTCCCCAGCCATTGGGTTCATGCCTTCGCGGTCGAGCGTGAAACGAATTCCGGAACACGCCGCTCGATTCAAGTATTTGATGCGGCCGGAGATGCGGTACACAAGATTTTTCTGCGGGACGGCTCGGATCTGGATCACTGGGCACGTCTGGTTCAGACGCTGGCCGCAGACGACCAATCGCAGACGATGGCTGTCGAGCAGCGCAAGCCAGCCGAGGCACCCAAGGCCAATCCGGACAAGGCTGAAATCCTGCGCAGCGAGTGGGCCAAGATGACGGATACGCATCAATTCCTGCGCTTGACGTCAAAGCTCAAGATGAACCGGTTGGGGGCATATCGTATTGCCGGTGCGCCACTGGTTCGGGCGCTTGACCCAAACACAATTCCGCAAATGTTCGAACAGGTGCGCGACCAAAGACTTGAGGTCATGGTCTTTGTCGGCAATCGCGGTTGCATTGAAATCCATGGCGGCCCAGTCAAAACCCTGAAACAGATGGGGCCTTGGTTCAACCTGCTGGACCCGGATTTCAACCTGCATCTGCGCACCGATCATATTGCCGAAGTCTGGGCCGTCACTAAACCGACCCAGCGCGGACCCGCTGTTTCAGTTGAAGTATTTGATGCCGAAGGCGGTTTGATTTTCCAGATATTCGGTCGACGCGCAGGCGAGACCGATCACCGCCCCGCCTGGGACGCTTTGGTTGCCGGGCTATCAGACATAGCCGAAAATGAGGTGATGTAGTGCGACTGCTTCTATCTTTCTGCACGGCTGCCTTACTCTCGGCCACAGCGCTGCAAGCCGAGGAAAAACGCGTGATCGCGATTGGCAGTTCGGTTACCGAGATCATCTATGCTCTGGGGCAACAAGACCGGCTCGTGGGCCGTGATCGGACCTCAACTTACCCGGCCGATGCGATGGACTTGCCGGATGTGGGCTATAGGCGCGCTCTGTCACCCGAAGGCGTGCTGTCGGTCGCACCCGACCTGATCTTGGCATTGGAAGGCTCCGGCCCGCCAGATGCCATTTCGGTGCTCGAAGAAGCCGGTGTGGAATTTGTCACCATCGATGATGAGTTTACTCGCGATGGGATAGTGGAAAAAATCCTCGCGGTGGGCGCCGCTTTGGGCGTTGAAGCTGAGGCTGAAACGCTTGCTGCAAACGCCGCGCAACAACTGGATCAGGCGCAAGAGAGTGCCTCAGTCGCCGCGGGTGCGGACCCATTGAGCGTGTTGTTCATTCTTTCTGCACAGGATAGAGAAATCACCGTCGGTGGGGCCGATACACAGGCAGATAGCATTATCAGAATGGCGGGCGGTGAAAACGCTGCCGCAGGCGTCGATGGCTTCAAGACCATGACACCAGAAGCGTTGGCTGTCACAACGCCCGACGTGATCCTGATGATGGAGCGGCGCGGCAATCACGCAACTTCGGACGAGGACCTTTTTGCAATACCCGCGATCCAACTGACCCCGGCAGGGCAGAATAAAGCCCTGATCCGTATGCCGGGTGCGTATCTTCTGGGCTTTGGCCCGCGTACAGCGGATGCGATTTCAGACCTATCGGCGGCGTTGCAAAACGCGAGCGGATCATGACGCTGGCGTTAGACCACGGCGCTCCGATGCGCGCCGACGCGCGAAGGATCAGGGCCAAGCGCGTGACGCTGTCTCTAATTGTCGTCCTGACCGTAACAAGTGTGTTCAGCGTCTCGGTCGGAGCGTCTGACGCCTCGCCAGCGATTGCAGTATTGGATTTACTTCAGGGGCGCGAGTTGTCGGACCTGAACCGGATCATTCTGTGGGACATCCGCCTGCCCCGTCTGGCGATGGGAATACTTGTTGGTGCGGCGCTGGCAGTCTCGGGCGTGGTGATGCAAGGGCTGTTCCGCAATCCGCTGGCCGATCCTGGCATTGTCGGCGTGAGCGCGGGTGCTGGGTTGGGCGCGATAGCAGCCATCGTCTTTGGTGGCCTCCTGCCTGGCACGGTCCTCGCCTGGGTAGGCGACGGGCTGGTTGCCGTTGCGGCCTTTTTGGGGGGATGGGCCTCGGTTCTGATCCTTTATCGGGTGTCCACGCGCCAAGGGCAGACATCGGTCGCCACAATGCTGCTTGCAGGCATTGCACTGGCGGCTTTGGCCGGAGCTGTATCCGGAGTGATGATCTACATGGCTGACGATCAGCAACTCAGAGACCTCACCTTCTGGGGCATGGGCTCACTGGCTGGTGCGACGTGGACCAAGGTTGCAACGGCTGCCCCGATTATTTTGGCTGCAATTATCTGCACACAGTTTCTTGCCCGTGCTTTGAACGGTTTGGCGATGGGTGAGGCTATTGCTCATCACATGGGTATTCCAGTCCAGCGAAGCAAAAACCTCGCGATCCTGACGGTTGCTGGGGCAACTGGTGCCGCCGTTGCCGTGTCGGGTGGCATAGGTTTTATCGGAATCGTGGTGCCGCATCTGCTGCGTCTCAGCACTGGACCAGACCACCATCGCTTGCTGATGAATTCAGCTCTGCTGGGGGCCACGCTGCTGTTGTGCGCAGATATGATCAGTCGCGTGATCGTTGCTCCGGCGGAGCTACCAATTGGGATCGTGACCGCGATCCTTGGCGCGCCGGTGTTTTTCTGGATCCGGCTTCGACGCCACGGCTCAATGGGAATGTAAGTATGAAAGCTGAGAACGTTCGCGTACAGATCGGAAGCACAGAGATCCTGAAAGGTGTGGATTTTCAGGCGGAGCCCGGGCAAGTCACAGCCATTATCGGCCCGAATGGATCCGGTAAATCGACTTTGCTGAAAGCACTGTCGGGAGAAATCCAAAGCTCCGGCAGGATCTCATTGAACAGTCACGACATCACGGCACTAAAGCCTTGGGAATTGGCTGCCATACGAGGCGTTCTTCCGCAGTCTACAACCGTGGCTTTCCCCTTCTCTGTGCACGAAGTCGTCAGGCTCGGGTTGGCGAATGGCTTGGCTGCCGAAGACGACACGTTGCCGTCTCGGGCATTAATGCAAGTTGACCTCGGAGGCTTCGAAACGCGGTCCTACCAGAACCTATCTGGCGGTGAGCAGCAACGCGTTCAGATGGCGCGAGTTCTGACGCAAGTCTGGGACACCAAAGATCTGGATCAGCCGCGCTGGTTGTTGCTGGATGAACCCGTTGCAAGCCTGGACGTCGCACATCAGTTCATCGTTTTGCGCATCGCGCGGGACTTCGCGGCCCAAGGCGGTGGTGTTGTCGTGGTTATGCACGATCTGAACCTGACAGCTTTGTTCGCCGACAGTGTATACATTCTGAGCGAAGGCAAAGTCTGGTCATCTGGTGTTGTGTCCGACGTTCTCAACAATGAGACGATGCAGCAGGTTTACGGTATCGACTTGCCGATAAACACGGTACCTGCAGGCGGGATGCCATTTGTTCTACCGCAGGCGATGATGTGAATTCGAAGGTCCGTACGTTTTTCTAAACGTGAAAGATACCGTGAGCAAGATACCAATGGGTCCGGTGCATACCCCGTTTCCACGATGCATCAACGGCTCAAAGCGGACATCCGTCAGTACACAGGGATGCTGCCATGCGGCCCGCCGAATCTGCCATTCGCTGCAAGCGCAAAGTTGCGCTGCCTTCAGAGGTCGGCAACGCAACTTTGCAGCCTTCTGCATTTTTGCTCCAAAGAACCACAGTCAACCCAAAGCTACCATTGGTCTGAAGTGCAAACACTAAGGCCGTCGTCTCTCCTAATTGGGAATCACAAGTTTTTGCAAACTTGGTTTTCGGGTCACATTTTGTAGAGGAATCCGGTCAGGCAGGAGCCATCTTTACATGCGTGATTTATGGCGCCGGAGGTTTCGCCCAAAACAAAATCTACCCTGCTTGAAAACTGGAGCCCCTGAAAATCTGAGTAGCGATAACAGGTACAACTATTGAAACGCCAGCATGAAAAAGGGGTGTCGGGGCTGAAAAACCGCATGACTTAACTGCAAGGTTACACCATGTACCAAATTCGCAAGGTCTATGCCTTCGAACAATGAAGGTGCCAATGTGGGCCTAATATCTTGAGCTTTTTTGCGGCACATACTTTGATTACTACTATGATGATGCGCGATCAGTATTAGAACAGAGCGGCCGCCAACTTGCGCGTCCTCTTCGTTATTTTCTCTTCAACAATAGATTGTTACGGAATTTCCGGTTAACTGGCAGTTGAGGGTCGGGTATTGGGCCACTTAGTCGGCCAATGGCAATGCAGGTATAAGGTTGCGGGTGCAGGCTCAGGTAGTTCTTTCTAAAGGATAGGCCGAGGCCATCTTGGGCAAAGTGTTGTTGATCTAAGTACGAAGGATGATTGGCTATTTGCGGCACAAGGCCGACCTTGTCTAAATATATTAATTTCCGCGATTGCGCCCCTTCCTTAAAGACATTCGCTGCAAGTGCGATGCCGTCTAAGCAGCAGACTGCCAACTTTCAGAAGTATGCAATTAGGCTTCGTCCAATTTGATAAACCAGATCATCCCCACGCGACTAATCCATGGGACAATCCGTATGGGAAATAAGGACACAGCGACAGGAGGTTTGCGCCTGAACGAGTTTGCCACGGTTGGCTCATGTGGAAGCACGGGACGCGACCAACACGAGTATCTCGCCTCGGATAAAAACGCTGAATACTTGCAGCACCACCTTTGATCTGACGGTGTTCGAATTGGTCACTGAATACGATGCGAACTTCACTTTTTTACGTTTGTCACCAAACTGAATCCAAACCGTCACAAAACCGCAATGTCCCGGGTTCATCCCCTTCTCATCCAAGTGAGAGAGGATACCACCCGATGTCGTTGCGCTTTGTCTGCCTGACATCTGCCCTTGCCCTGACCGCCGGCCAGGCTTCGGCAGAAATGAATTTCAACCGAATTGCTTCTTTCCCCGTCGTTAAGAATATGGCCGAGGGAACTGATACCGAACGTGAGACCTCACCCGAGATCATCGCTGCGACTGCAGACGGGATGACGTTGGTCTATACAGATAGCCCGTTAGGTGTAATCGGCATGGTCGACATCACCGACCCAGCGAACCCGGCACCTCTGGGCGCGATGGAAGTGGGCGGCGAGCCGACGTCAGTTGGGATCGTTGGTGGGACGGCTTTTGTGGGCGTGAACACTTCGGAAAGCTACACCGCCCCGTCGGGCAAACTGATCTCGGTCGACATCGAAGGCAAGGCGGAAACCGGCGCCTGTGATCTGGGTGGTCAACCCGACAGCGTCGCGGTTGCCCCAGATGGCAGCTTTGTCGCCGTGGCGATCGAAAACGAACGCGACGAAGACCTGAACGATGGCGTTATCCCTCAACTGCCTGCTGGATCGCTGGCGCTGGTACCGTTGAAGGATGGCGCGCTGGATTGCTCTGGCATGAAGATGGCCTCGCTGACCGGCCTGGCAGACGTCGCGCCCACCGACCCCGAGCCTGAGTTTGTGGACATCAACGCTCTGGGCGAAACCGTCATCACCCTGCAGGAAAACAACCACATCGCGGTTGTTGACAAGGACGGGAACGTAGTCAGCCATTTCTCGGCTGGCGCGGTTGATCTGGAAGGCATTGACGCCACGGATGAGCGCGGCGCGCTGATCTTCACCGAAAGCCAAGAGGGTCGCCTGCGCGAGCCTGATGCGGTGAAGTGGATCGACGACAACCATTTCGCCACCGCCAACGAAGGTGACTACGAAGGCGGCTCGCGCGGCTGGACGATCTTCCACAAGGACGGCATCGTTGTTTACGAGAACGGCACCGATTTCGAGAAAGCCATCATCCAGATCGGGCACTATCCCGACAAACGCTCAGACAGCAAAGGCGTTGAGCCCGAAAGCGTAACCGCAGCCACGTTCGGCGGCACGCCGATGATCTTTGTGGGGGCCGAGCGCGCCTCGGTCGTGGGGGTCTATGACGCCACCGATCCGGCCAACCCGGTTCTAAAACAACTGCTGCCCTCGGGCGTGGGGCCGGAAGGCTACGTTGCTATCCCTGAGCGCAACCTTCTGGTCTCGGCCAATGAAAAAGACCTGATCGAAGATGGCGGTCCGCGTGCTCATGTGTCGATTTTTGAGTATCAGGATGCCCCCGCCGCTTATCCGCATCTGACCTCCGCTGGCGCGGATGAGTTGATCGGATGGGGTGCCCTGTCCGGTCTGGTCGCAGATGAGGATGGCATCATCTACGCGGTTAATGACAGCTTCTACGGCTTCCAGCCTTCGATCTTCAAAATCGACCCCAGCCAGACCCCGGCCCGCATCGTGGACGTCGTTCGCATCAGCCGTCAGGACGGCAACCCGGCGCAAAAGCTGGATCTGGAAGGTATCACGCTGGATGGCAAGGGTGGCTTCTATGTCGCCTCTGAAGGCCGAACCGACCGCGTCATCCCCCACGCGATCTACCATGTCTCGGCCGAAGGCAAGATCAAGGACCGCAAGGGTGAAATAGGCCTGCCGCCGGAACTGATGGCCGTCGAAAATCGCTTCGGGTTCGAAGGCATAACCAAGGTTGGAGACACCCTGTGGATGGCAGTTCAGCGCGAATGGAAGGACGACCCCAAGAACCACGTGAAACTTGTCGCCTATAACCTTGAAGCCAAGGAATGGGGCGCAGTGCACTATCCCAAAACTGACCCGGAAACTGGCTGGGTAGGTCTGTCGGAGATCACCGCATTCGGCGACCATGTTTATGTCATCGAACGAGACAACCAGCACGACCACCGCGCAGTGACCAAGAAAATCTACCGCATCCCGCTGTCTGAAATGACCCCGGCCCCGCTGGGCAGTGAGCTGCCCGTGGTTAGTAAGGAAGAGGTCCGTGACTTGCTGCCCGACCTGACCTCGACCGGCGGCTACGTTCTGGACAAGATCGAAGGTTTGGCCATCCTGCCTTCGGGCGAGGCATTCGTTATGACCGACAATGACGGCGTCGATGATGCCTCGGGCGAGACGATGTTCTGGTCGATCGGCTCGGTTTCGGCTGGGAACTAGATCAAACATCAGAAATCAAAAAGGCCCCGCGCGGAGATTGCGCGGGGCTTTTGCATTCAAAGCCAGTTTTGATCCATTTGGCCGGATCGATTCTCATGAACTTTTACATGCAGCCTGATTGGAAAGTTGTTTTAGTCTATAGATTTCTTCGGGGATCTACTTCGAGTGACCATCACGCCTTGGCAAAGTTGAAGAACTCCGACCTGTCATCATCGCGGCCAATTGGGGCGATCTTGCGGTAACGCATCCTGCCATCCCGTTCGGCGCCGAACCCCTTCACATTGTGGTTAATCTCACGGGCCATCAATTGTACTTGGCTCTCATACGCTAGAAAAACCGGCGACCTAGCATGTCATCTCAGGTCTGCCGATTCGTTCGCACATGTGTATTTTGGCGAAGTTTGTGGAATTTTTGGTGTATGGCGAAGTTAGCAACAGCGTATCTCGGTACCCTAACGCTCAAAGACTAAAATGATGTCGTGAAAATTCGACTCAGAAGGACCGTATCACCATTCTGTGTGCTGAATCTGAACAGACCTTTTGGACCCCAACCAGCCTGTGCCAATTTGAGAAAGGCGGCCTTTCAGATCGCTGGCATGTAGGGGAAAAATTTCTTGCCCAAATGAGCCGAATGCGAATTCGACCGACAGGCATTCTTTAAACAGCGACTAACAGACAACACGTGTTGGTCCTGATCGAAATGATAGTCTTGATCAATCCCGACGCCCATTTAACGTAGATGGCCTCATGGCGTCTCAACCAAACAACACTCTGACACTTCTTGTCCTTGTAACTCCAAACTTCAACATGGCGGCGACAGTGGGTTTCATCGACCCGTTTCGCGCCGCAAACTACCTGGAAGGCAAGGCACGGTTCCAGTGGCAGATCGCGTCCCTGGACGGCGGTCCTTGCACTGCAAGCAACGGGATGACCATCGACACGATTGCGCTGGCCGAGGTTCAGGAAGGGCGCAAGGATTTCGTGATCGTCTCGTCCAGTTGGGCGCCGGAAGCCTACAACTCGACCCCGCTTCATACATTGCTATGGCGTTGGGCCGGTCAAGGGAGCACGCTGGGCGGGCTGGACACCGGGGCGTTCATCCTCGCCGAAGCTGGTTTGCTCAAGGGGCGTCGTGCCACGGTGCACTATGAGCATATCGACGCGATGAAAGAGCTCTATCCCAATGTCGAGGTCACTGAGGAGTTGTTCGTATTCGACAAGGCCCGCATCACCTGTTGCGGCGGCGCGGCAGCCTTGGATTTTGCCTTGCATATCATCAAGGGCACCAAGGGCGACGCTCTAGCCAATGCGGCAGCACGATACGTTTTTCACCAGACCGTGCGCCCCCAAGGCGCTATGCAAAGTCCGGGACTGGCCGAGCCGATGGGTCAACTGGCCCCCACAGCGGTCAAACTGGCGATAGCGTTGATGGAGCAGAACCTGGAAACACCGCTAAGCATTCCCGAGATCTGTGATTCCATAAACCTGTCACAACGCCAGTTGAATCGGCTGTTCGCGCGGCACGTCAAGAAAACTCCAACCATGTATTATCGTGACATCCGGCTGGACCGTGCACGCGGGCTGGTGACACAGACAGATATGTCTTTGCTTGAGGTTTCGGTGGCCTCGGGTTTTGCCAGCCAGGTTCATTTCAGCCGCGCATACCGCGAACGGTTTGGGCTGTCACCGCGCAATGATCGGGTGGAAGGCCGCGTTCCTTTTGAATTTCGAGCCTGGCCCATGCACCGCAAGACCGATAGGCGGGTGGCGAATAAAGTTAAGTAGACGGCGATCTGTGCACATTGATCATGTGTGAGAGACGCGATCCTATACCTCTGACCGAGTCACTCGGCAGGGTTTTGTTCACAGGAGACGCCCGCAATGACTGAACAGCCAACGTCCCAGCAATTCGCGGATATCTCCAAGGGCTATCACGAAAACCCATCCAGTTCGTTTTCGCTGCGGGCCGAGGCCTATACGGATCCAGCCTGGCACGCTGTGGACCTACGCGAGATCATCGCCAAGACGTGGCAATGGGTCTGCCATGTCGAAAAGCTGCGCAAACCAGGCAGCTTTGTCACGATCGAGATCGCTGGTCAGCCGATAGCTGTGGTACGTGATCGGGAAGGCATTCTGCGCGCGTTTTACAATGTCTGCAAACACCGCGCCCATCAGCTTTTGTCGGGCGAAGGTAATACGACCCGCATCATGTGCCCTTATCACGCCTGGGTTTACAAGTTGGATGGACAGCTGGTGCGTGCCCCGCATACCGAGAATCTGAATGGATTCGAGCCCAAAGAGATTTGTCTGGATGAGGTGCAGGTAGAGGAATTTTGTGGGTTTGTTTATGTAAACCTGGATCGAGAGGCCTCACCCCTGTCGGAGCTGTCCGGCGATCTGGAAACCGAAATCCGCCACTGGGCGCCGGATATCGAAGAGCTGACATTTGCTCATCGACTGACCTATGACATCAAGTCCAACTGGAAGAACGTGGTCGACAATTTCCTGGAGTGTTACCACTGTCCGACCGCTCACAAGGATTTTTGCGAACTTGTCGATATGGACACCTACAAGGTGACCACGCACGGCATCTATTCCAGTCACATGGCAGATGCGGGCAACACGACCAACAGCGCTTATGACGTGTCGAATGCCACGGTGAAAACCCATGCCGTTTGGTGGCTATGGCCCAATACCTGCATCATGCGGTATCCAGGTCGGTCGTCGATGATCATCCTCAACATCATCCCTGCAGGCCCCGACCGGACGCTGGAAACCTATGACTTCTTCCTTGAGACCAAGGAGCCCAACGAGGCCGAGGTCGAGACGATCCGCTATCTGGACGAAGTGTTACAGGTTGAAGACATCAACATCGTTGAAAGCGTGCAGAAAGGGATGAACACTCCAGCCTTCGACGCGGGCCGCATCGTGAACGACCCTGATGGCTCGGGCATGTCGGAACATGCGGTGCACCATTTCCACGGTCTTGTTTTGGACGCATACAAAAGGGCCGCCAGGTGAGTCAGTTTTCCAAAAGAATGCAGTTCCAACCTCCTCCCCGCCCGTGACTGAACGCGCGCAGTCACCGCATATTGGCAGGCAAGGAGGAACAGCATCATGCCAGCAACACCAAATATCGTCGTCGTGATGGCCGACCAATTGGCACCGCAGTTTTGCGGGGCCTATGGCCACCCGGTCGCCAAGACACCGCATATCGATGCGCTGGCCGCGCGCGGGATGCGGTTTGATGCGGCCTATTGCAACTCACCACTTTGCGCACCTTCCCGGTTCGCCTTCATGTCCGGCCAGTTGATCAGCCGTATCGCCGCCTACGACAATGCCTCCGAATTTCGCGCCAGCGTGCCAACATTCGCGCATTACCTGAAAACGTTGGGCTATCACACCTGCCTGTCGGGCAAGATGCACTTTGTAGGCCCCGACCAGAAACACGGGTTTCAGGATCGGGTGACCACCGACATATACCCGTCCGATTTCGCCTGGACGCCCGATTGGGAGTCCCATGATGAGCGCATCGACAAGTGGTACCACAACATGCAGACGGTCAAGGAAAGCGGCGTGGCCGTCGCCACCTTCCAGACCGACTATGACGACGAGGTCGGCTTTGCCGCGCGCCGTTGGCTGATAGATCGCGGGCGCGATCGGGCGCACGGATCGGAAGCGCCTTTCTGTATGGTCGCCAGTTTCATTCACCCACATGATCCCTATGTTGCGCAGCCGGAATGGTGGGACCTCTATAACGATGATGACGTCGACATGCCCGAGTTCACGTTGTCACCTGAAGACCAAGACCCGTTCTCGCGCCGTGTCATGGATGGGATCGAAGCCAGCTATGTACCTCTGACAGACGAAGAAGTCCGGCGCGCGCGCCGTGCCTATCTGGCCAATGTCAGCTTCTTCGACAGTCAGGTAGGCAAGATCGTCAAGACTCTCAAAGACATTGGCGAGCTGGACAACACCATCATCATTGTCACTGCAGATCACGGCGACATGCTGGGTGAGCGCGGCCTGTGGTACAAGATGAACTTCTTCGAACACTCGGCTCGCGTGCCCTTGATCATGGCCGGGCCGGGGGTAGCCAAAGGCCGCGCGCCCAATGCCTGTTCGCTACTGGATCTGTTGCCCACCTTTGTTGATATCGGAGGCGGCACCCCGGACATGTTTGGCGAAACGGTCGACGGCCGATCACTAATGCCACTGGCGCGCGGTGAAGCCGACCCGGTGGACGAGGCGATCGGTGAATACTGCGCCGAAATGACCCCCTGGCCGGTCTTCATGATCCGACGCGGGCCACTGAAATACATCCATTGCGACATCGATCCACCACAGCTTTATGACCTGTCGGTTGACCCGTTGGAGAAGGTGAATGTCGCTGCTGATCCAGCCTATGCCGAAGCCGCTGCAGGCTTTGCCGCCGAAGTCAGAGCCCGCTGGAACAGCGACCAGCTGCGCACAGATGTGATCGCTACGCAGAAATCCCGCCGCGCGCTTCATGCGGCGATGGAAGCCGATGCTGGTGAGCATTGGGATTACAACCCACCCTCTGATGCCAGCCAGCAATATGTGCGCAATCATATGGATTGGACCGAAGCCGCAGGCCGTTATCGGTTCCCGCCACAAAAGGACGACTGATATGAAACTACAGGGAAAAATCGCCCTCGTAACTGGTGGTCGTGGAGGGATTGGTCGGGCCATCGTCGCGCGCTTTCTGCGCGAAGGTGCTATTGTCTATACCGCCGATCTGACACCACAAGGATCATTGACCAAACATGACGATAATGGCAGCCGCTTTGTTGCGATGAACGTGGCAGACGAGGCTGCGGTAAAAGCTGCGATGGCGAGGATCGAGGCTGACGGAGGCAAGCTCGATATTCTGGTGAACGCCGCCGGGATTGAGATCGAGAAGACCATCGAAGACACCACGCTTGAGGAATGGAACCAGAGCTTCGCTGTAAACTGCACCGGAACCTTCCTGACATCGAAATACGCCTTGCCCCTGATGCGCGCGGCGGCGAAAACCGGCGTTTCGGCCAGCATCATCAATTTTGGTAGCTACGACGGGTTCATCGCCGATCCCGGCCTTGCGGCTTATTGTGCCACCAAGGGCGCGGTGCATGCGCTGACCCGCGCCATGGCTTGTGACCACGGCCCTGAGGGCATCCGCGTAAACGCGATCTGCCCGGGCTATATCGACACACCAATGCTGCAAAGTTTCTTTACCGGCGACGGGTCCGGCGGCGGAGGCAAATCGATTAATGAGCTGCAACAGGCTGTGCGCGACGTACACCCGATGCGCACCTATGGCACACCCGAGGATATCGCGAACCTTGTCAACTGGCTCGCCTCGGACGAGGCCCGCTATGCGAGCGGTCAACTTTGGGTTCTGGACGGCGGACTGTCTGCGCAAGTCCAGCAGATGAGACTGTGATGTCAGAAGCGTTGCGTTCACAAGAGCCGGAGGTCGCCGCTTGGATGCCTCTCTTCGCGTTTGGAGAGATGGCTTGGCGAAAGCCGATCTGGGGCGTACCAGAGAACCAACGCCGCCTCTTCGTTGTCCCTAAGACCTTCGCGGAGCCAACAACATGACCAAGCCCGTCATCATCACCTGCGCCCCTACAGGTGGCATTCACACCCCTACCATGTCGGAGCACCTGCCGATAACTCCCAGCGAGATCGCAACCGCCAGCATCGAGGCCGCCGAGGCCGGTGCCTCGATCATCCACCTGCATGCGCGCGACCCGGAAACCGGCAAGCCCGACCCGAACCCCGACCTGTTCATGGAATTCCTGCCGCGCATCAAGCAGGCGACAGATGCGGTCATGAATGTCTCTACGGGCGGTGGGTTGGGCATGTCTCGTGAAGAACGCCTGCGCGCCGCAACGGTCGCCAGCCCGGAAATGGCAAGCATGAATATCGGGTCGATGAACTTCGGTATCTTCCCGATGAAAGACAAGTATTCAAACTGGACGCATGACTGGGAGCCCGAATTCCTGGACATGACCCGCGATTTCATATTCCGCAACACCTTCGCGGATATCGAATACTGCCTCAAGGAACTCGGTCAGGTGCACGGTACGCGTTTCGAGTTCGAATGTTATGACCTGGGCCACCTTTATAACCTTGCGTGGATCATTGATCAGGGTTGGATCGAAGGGCCGATTTTCGTGCAGATGGTTTTTGGGATCTTGGGCGGGGTTGGGGCTGATCTGGACAACCTGATGCACATGCACACCATTGCCAACAAACTGTTTGGCGATGACTATGAATGGTCGGTTCTGGCCGCCGGTCGCCACCAGATGCCGTTCACCACGCAAAGCGCTTTGCTGGGGGGGAACGTGCGGGTGGGTATGGAAGACAGCCTATACATCGGACCCGGAGAGAAAGCTGTGTCCAGCGCCCAGCAGGTTCGCAAAATTCGGGAAATCGTCGAAAATTTGGGGCTTCAGGTTGCCACCCCCGCCGAGGCGCGCGCGCGTCTGGGTCTGAAAGGCGGCGATCAGGTCGCATTCTAAGGAGGGGAGCACATGCAGACAAAGATGTTGATCAATGGCGAGCTTGTTGAAGGAGGCGGGGCAGCGATCCCTGTCCTGAACCCGGCAACCGGAGAAGAGATTTGCACCATCAATGCCGCGACCTCGGAACAAGCAGACGCCGCGGCCGCCGGTGCGCATGAGGCGTTTGACACGTTCGGGCAGACCAGCCCGGCGGAACGGTCGCAACTGCTGACAAATATCGCCGATGTCCTCCAAGCCAATATCGAGGAGTTGGCCGAGTTGGAAAGTCTGGACGCAGGCAAGCCCTGGCCCTCGGCGCTGAACGATGAAACCCCACTGACGCTGGACACCTTCCGCTTTTTCGCCGGTGCCGCGCGCACTATGACCGGGGTGACGGCGGGCGAATACGTAGCTGGTCACACTAGCATGATCCGCAAAGATCCGGTTGGACCGGTGGCGGCGATTGCCCCATGGAACTACCCTTTGATGATGGCCGCCTGGAAGCTGGCTGCGCCATTGGCGGCGGGCTGTCCCGTGACGCTGAAACCCTCTCAGCTCACGCCACTTTCCACATTGAAGGCCGCCGAGCTGATTGCAGACATCGCCCCCAAAGGCGTCGTGAACGTTCTACACGGTTCGGGCCGCGAGATCGGCAGCCAGATGATCAACGACCCGCGCACCGAGGCGATTTCGATCACCGGGTCCAATGCGACCGGGGTCGAGGCGATGAAAGCGGCCTCTCGTCAGATTCGCCACGTGCATTTGGAGCTGGGCGGCAAGGCCCCCGTGATCGTCTTTGACGACGCCGATATCGACGCGGTGGCGGAAACCGTTCGCTATGGCTCGTTCTTCAACGCCGGTCAGGATTGCGCGCAACCCTGCCGCCTGCTGGTGCAGGATGCAGTCTATGACACGGTGGTCGCCGCTGTGCTCGATCAGATTGGGCAGATCAAGGTTGGGGCGCAAAAGGCTGAGGGCACGGAAATGGGCCCGATCATCTCGGCCGGACAACGCGACACCGTGGCCGGTTTTGTCGACCGCGCGCGGGATACTTGCGAGGTTGTCGCCGGTGGTAGGATGATCGACGGCCCAGGCTTCTTCTATGAACCCACAGTGCTCGCGAATGTGCCCCATGATGCGGAAGTGTTCTGCAACGAGATCTTCGGCCCCGTCGTTACGATCTCGCGGTTCAGCGACGAGGACGAAGCGCTGCGGGTTGCCAATGCCGGGCCGTTCGGGCTGGCTTCGTCGGTTTGGACCAACAATACCGGGCGGGTGATGCGGATGTCGGCGAAACTGCGTTACGGATTTACCTGGGTAAATATCCACGGCGTCGCTACCCCGGAGATGCCCTGGGCAGCGATGAAATCTTCGGGAACAGGCTGTGATATGAGCGTCTTTGCACTCGATGCCTACACCGCCGTCAGACATGTGATGATCGCCCATGGATAATTGCGCGATTATCACCGGCGGAAGCCGGGGGATTGGCCGGGCTATTGTGGACCGGCTGTTGGCAGACGGTTTTGATGTTGTCACATGCGGACGCGGTGCCCGGCCTGAGGACATGCCGGAAGCGGTAGTTTGGGTCATGGCGGATGTGTCGAAAACCGGCGATGCGGCGATGCTGATCAAAGCCGCAAACAACGCATTCGGTCGCGTCACCTTGTTGGTCAACAACGCCGGCGTTCAGGTCGAAAAAACCGTGGCCGACAGCGATGATGACGATTGGGATCTGGTGATGAACGTGAACTGCAAAGGCGTGTTCAACATGTGCCGCTTGGCCTTGTTGGATATGGCCGAACATGGCGGCAACATCATCAATATTGGGTCAATCTCCGGCATGGTCGCGGACCCAAGCATGGCGCTTTACAATGCGTCCAAGGCATTTGTTCACGGGCTGACCCGCTCGATTGCCGTTGATCACGGGCCCAAAGTACGCTGCAACGCGATCCGCCCGGGCTGGATCATGACGGAGATGGCCGAGGACGGGTTTGCCCTGGCAAAAGACCCTGAGAAAGCCATAGCCGACGCATTGGCCCGCCACCCGGTGGGCCGGTTCGGGGAACCCGCCGACATTGCCAACATGGTAAGTTGGCTGGCCTCGGATCAGTCGGCCTACGTGTCTGGCGAATGTTTCACGGTCGATGGCGGCATGACTGCTGCCTCGCCCCTCAACCCGGGATTGTTCTGATGGAATTTGCACATACGGCCTGCCTTGGTGGTGGTGTCATCGGGGCCAGCTGGGCGGCGCTTTTCTTGGCTTCTGGACGTTCGGTTGCGGTGTTCGATCCGGCGTCGGAGGTGGAAAAGCATGTGCGCGACTATGTCGAGATGGCCTGGCCAACCCTGACCGAGCTGGGGCTGACCGAGAACGGCGCTCCTGACGCAATCAGCTTTCACGACAGTGCCGCCAAGGCAGTCGCCGGAGCCGCGTTCATCCAGGAAAATGTGCCTGAACGCCTGCCCATCAAACACGCCACCTTTGCCGAGATCGAGCCAGTTCTGGACCCGCAGGCCATTGTCGCCAGTTCCGCCTCGGGCCTGATGCTGAGCCAGATGCAGGGAGGCTGGAAAGATCCCGCACGCTTCGTGCTGGGGCACCCGTTCAATCCGCCCCACCTGATCCCGTTGGTGGAAATCCTGGGCAATGACCTGACCGACCCGGCGGCAGTGGACGGGGCCGAACGGTTTTACGAAGCAGTGGGAAAGGTTACCATCCGGGTGAACAAGGAAAAGAACGGCCACGTCGCGAACCGCTTGCAAGCCGCAATCTGGCGCGAAGCGATTTCATTGGTGGTCGAAGGCGTGGCGAGCGTCGAAGACGTGGACAAGGCAGTCTGGGCAGGACCCGGCCTGCGTTGGGCCGCGATGGGGCCAACCATGCTTTTCAACCTGGGCGCGGGCGCAGGCGGGCTTCAGGCGTTTTGCGACCATTTCACCGACACTTTCAACAGCTGGTGGGATGATCTGGGACAGGTGCGTCTGGATGAGGATGTTTCGCGCACCTTGATCGAAGGCGTGCGCGACGAGGCACGCGGGCAAAGCCTCGCCGAGCTGTCAGCGAAACGCGACGCGTTGATCCTGGCGATGCAGAAAGCCATTTCAGGTTTGCGTTAGTTGATGAACCACGTTTTGGCTATTGGCACCGGGCAGGCCGGGTTTTCGGACTGCGCTAACTTGCGCAAGCGTGGGCATGTAGGGCCGATCACACCTATTGGATAGGAGCGCGAGCCGCCCTATCAACGCCATCCGCTGTCCAAGGCCTATCTTCTGGGCGAGATGGCGCGCGAGCGGTTGTTTCTGCGGCCTGCAGCTTATCGCGGCGAGAATGACATCACTCAACGTACAGGCTGCCGTATCGTTGAAATACACGGGTTCAACAGGCAGGTGCGCACCGAAACAGACGGCTCCGTCTTCGATGATCATCTTGTGCCGTCAACTGGTTCACGTCCGCCGTGCTTGCCAGATGCCTTAGGGGGGAGCCTGAACAGCGTGTTGACGATGCGCGATTTGGCAGATGCCAAGGCGTTTGCGTTCCGCGCGTAGTTGGGGAGCAATGCGCTGGTAGTCGGTCGGGGCTAATTGGAGCTTGAAGCCGCAGGGGTGCAGGTCAAGCTGGGCCTGCCCGTGACCTTGTTGGAAGCGGCGGTTCGCATTTTGTCGCAGGCGACCTCGGTCCATTTCCGCGCGTTGCATCTAGCAAATCAACACTATTTGGCTGATGCAACGATTCTCGGGCGCCGCGCATCCCATAAAGCCAAGCCATGGTTCTGGTCGGGTCAGAATGCCACCAAGCTCCAAATCGTGGGCTTGTCGGCGGGCCACCACGAGGTCGTGCACCGGGCTGTTGACAACGGGGCGTTGTCGCTTTGATACTATCTTGTCGACACGTTTTTGGCGGTCGACGCGATCAACGACCCGCGCGGGTAAACGATCGCGAAACGCTTGATCGATGCGTGCAAAACTCCACCGAAATCACTTGTCGCAGCCCTAAGCGTCACGGCCAGAGACCTGCTGTAAGCCAGACCTGATTTGCTTCCCGATTCTCGCCTCGTCAGGAAATCCTGGCGAGGTTTTCCATTTTGACGGCGGAGAACAAGAAACCTGCAAAATATGACGGATCAGGTTCAGGTCGCGGCGAAAACGTATCTTGCGAATTAAAATGTGCGCAATCCTGAATGCCACCGGATCAACCCAGGGCGTGGAAAACCGCGCTGCGCCCCTCCGGATACGAATAACTGGGAGACCGAAATGACCTTCAAGAGAATGCTTGCCGCACCCACCCTTTTTACCGCTCTGGGACCTCGTCCGACTTTGCCGACTGTGACGAGGTGTCGATCACCGAAATGGATTGAGCCTCGTCGGCGGTTGTGACGTCGGTTGCCAAGTTCCTGCTCGAAACCGGCTAGGGCTGCACGGTGAACACGGTACCATCCTCGACCAACCCGGCGATGGCTTCGATTGCGGAAACCGATGAGCCGGGCATCCTTACGGAACTCTGGACAAAGTCCTCGCCGGTCTATGAAGAGTTGCGCCGTAAAGGATTGCTGGTCGAGCTTAGCCATGTTCTGGCCGATGGCGGCGTCGAGGCCTGGTGGATCCTCGTCTATCTGGCCGAAGCTCATCCCGAATTGAAAACGCCGGAAGGTATCTTGGCCACCCGCAACTGGTCGGAGGGCAGTTCCATGATTGCCCCGCCGGTTGGGCGTGAGATGCGGTGAACCCGATTAATGCCAAGGCAGTGGATATGGCCGGCCACGGGATTGACCGGTTCCAGCACGGATCGGGCGAAACCTTGGCCACCGCCATCGCTGCGGCATTTGCCGCAAAGGAACCCTGGTTCGGTTACTACTGGGCGCCAACTTCGGTGCTGGGCAAATACCCGATGGTGCAGGTGGAAACCACGCCCTTCGATCAGAGCGCGCATTCCTGCAACGGGGACCCCGAATGCGCCACGCCTATACTGCCCCGCCCGTCCCACCGCCAAGGTCGTGCCCGGCATTGCCCCCAGCCTCCTGGAGCGCGAACCCGCGGTGGTCGAGTTCCTCAAGCTGATGTCGTTTACCAACGACCAGATAGTGCTGGCCTGGCAGGATGAAAACAACGCGTCCTATGAACGGGCCGCGGCCATTTCTTGATCAACTATCACGATACATGGTCGCATTCGCTCAGGGACGAAGCACGTGGCAAGCTGTCCGCGCTGTTGAAGTAACCCCCTGCGGACACTTACTACCTCGCCGTGTAGAAGGCGAGGCCTTTCCCAAGACAAGAGGGGCGCATGGCCTTCTATGACAAGCTTTTCGACGCACTTGGTCTGCGCGACTGGTGCCACGCCAATACAGAAGGCGAGCCGATTTCGATGGCGCAGATGTTGGCCCAAATAGGACGGCGATCAAGTGGACGCAAATAGTGAAATGCTCCCCTTCCCGTCGCTCGACAACCTACATTACAGCTATGCAGCGATTGCCCAAACTCGGGATATGACCATGGAGATCGAAGACTTGATTCTTTCGATGCGAGACGGGTTGAAATTGGTGTTGGATCCGCGGACCCAACAGCTCAGCTGGGCACTTGACGGAACGCACCACCTTTTTTTCGCTCTGCCTTGGTCGGTCTTGGTACCGCTCCTGGTCGCGCCGGTTTGGGCAAGGCCGACCTTCTGACCGACCGCAAGCACGTGCTCGGACTACGGGATATCCATGTTGATATGCAGGCTGGCGAAACGACCGTGCTCATGGGCCTGTCCGGGTCGGACAAATCGACACTGATCCGCCACCTGAATCGCCTGATCGAACCCACAACGGGCGAGATCCTGTTGGATGGCGAAGACGCAACATAGCCGTTCGCCGCGGACCTGCGCCGTTTGCAACAAAAGAAGATGTCGATGGTGTTCCAGAAATTCGCCCTGCTGCCCCATGGCACGGTCCTGCAAAACGCCGCGATGGCATAGCAAATTCAGGATGTCGACTAACAAACCTGCGAGGATCGGGCGCGCAAATGGTTGGCGCGCGCGGGGCTTAAGGGGTATGAGGCGCGTTATCCTGCACAATTTTCTAGCGGGACGCTACAACGCGTGGGCATTGCACATGCATGGATTTCAAACTCGGACATTGTGCTATTGGACGAGGCATTCTCGGCGCTGGATCCGTTGATCCGCACGGATATGCAGGATCTGCTGCTAGAGTTGTAAGACGAGTTGCGCAAAACCATAATCTTCTTCACCTACGATCGGGATGAAGCGCATAAACTGAAAGATCACCTTGTGGTTTTGAAAGACGGTGCTGTGGTGCAACAGGGCGAGCCGCCCGTAAGCGCGAAAATTTGGGAAATCAACGTTTTTCGCAGATTCAATGAGGGTTTCGTTTTTCCTTAAATCAAACGACGACAGCTTTTTGGTACTGAATGTGGTACGGCATGAAGTAGCGCGAACTGCCACTTTCCGTCCTTCGCGACGGATACAACAGTTTGCTTCAAAGTCTGCTTTAAGGGCCTCTGGGCTTCACCACAGACCTCTATAACAGCAGGTTAGAGACAATGCCCTGCGGTTCGTGGGGATCGTCCCAACGGCCGTTTTTGAACACTTCGATTAGTGTAAGCAATGCTCAGCAAAGCCCGAAAATTTGTTGCTTGCCTTTTGCAGGGCAATTTTCGCAAAGCTTAGGTTGAAATAGTCACAGATTCGCCCGGCGATCCTGAAGCGGATCGGTTACGAAATTCTTGCGCAGGCTGCGTGTCAGGGTGGTCGAACTCGCAAAACCGCAACGCAAAGCGATTTGATCGAGTGAGAGGTCGCTATGTCTAAGCAACTCGCGGGCGCGGGCCAGGCGAAGCAGTAAGTAGTATCGCCCAGGCGTCGTCTGCAATTCTGCCCAGAACGGACGGCGCAAGGACCGTTCAGATATGTGTGCCTGTTCCGCTAGGGCGGGGATAGACAGCGCCGTTTCGAGCGTTTCGGACATGAGCACAACGACACGTTTGAGCTTCGGGGACACCGCTTGCGACAATGCCTGATCGGGATATGAGGCGCCGTGCCGTCGGGCGTTATCGTGTAGGAACATTGCACCGGCATCAAATGCGACCGAGGCGCCAAACCGCTCTCGAATGAATTTCAACATCAGATCAATCGCCGCCGCCGCGCTGCCGCATGTCCAGAAACGGTCGTCTTGCACATGGCGATCGGGAAGGACGTTGACCTCGGGAAACTCCTCGGCGAATTCCTCAAGAAGCTGCCAGTGCAACGTGGCATTCCGAGCGTTCAGAAACCCGCCCCGCGCCAACACCCAAGCACCGGTATCGGCTGCAATCACCGTTGCGCTCTGCATAAATTGTCCAAGACTGCGGGCGGCGGTCACGCCTTTGGTGTCGCGAAAGGCGTCGCCACCTATGATAATGACCAGATCAGGTTTGGGCGAGTCTACAATCGACATGTCCGGCGAAACGCTCAGACCGCTGGAACTGCTTACGGTACGGTCGCCATCCGTCAGGATATTCCAGCGGATATCTGCACCGGTTTGATCGCGCACCACCCGCAACGGTTCAAGCAGGCATGCAAGCACCATATTGGAAAAGGCATTGCACAGGAAAACAGAGACGTGGAAGGGATGCATTGGCAGAATAGATCTCATTTTTGGCAGGATGAATATGAAACACGCCCAGACAATTTCATAGATTTGTGGGGGTAAACCGTCGGAACAGGATCCAGTAACCATGCAGAACCGCCCGCTTTCCCACATTCGTGTCCTTGATTTTGGGCATTTTCTGGCCGGACCGTTGGTCGGGATGATGCTGGCCGATCTCGGGGCCGAGGTGATCCGCATTGATCCGCCAGGTGGACCCAGGTGGCAGGACCCCGCTTTCGACATGTTATCGCGTGGCAAGCGTGCGCTCGCGCTTGATCTCAAGACAGCCGACGGACGCAATACGGCGCTAGATCTGGTTCGCCGCGCTGACGTGGTGATCGAGAACTTCCGTCCCGGCGTGATGGAGCGGCTGGGGCTTGGGCCGGAGGCGCTCAGGCATGTGAACGCCGACATCGTCTCGCTTTCGTTGCCCGGTTTTGCGTCAACCGATCCCGAGCTCGCCGGGATGGCAGCCTGGGAAGCGGTGATCGCGGCGCGCACTGGGCAATTTACCGACATGGGGTTGAACCGTCGGCTGATGGGGATCAACCCTTCCTTTACCCCGCTGGGACTGGCCTCGGCCTATGGTGCCGCATTCGGCGCGATGTCGGTCCTATTTGCGTTGGCCGCGCGGCCCCGGACGGGAGGCGACCACATCGAAGTACCGCTTGCGTCTGCCCTGCTGGAGGGGCTGGTTTACAATTGCGAACAGATCGAGGGCTACCCCGAGCGCTACAAATCTCCGCGTGAGTTGGAGTTGGAGCGGCGCGCGCGCGAAGGCCTGCCCAACAACCTGAGCTTTGCCGAGCTCTCCGAATTTCTTGATCCGTTCTACCGCACCTATAACTGTGCCGATGGACGAGGGTTTTACATCGTATCCTGCTCGATCGTGAACCATCCCCAAAGAGTGCTGGAGGTTCTCGGTCTTGGCGATCTGTTGAAGGAATTGCCGGATTTTGATGTCTATGTCGATCAGGCGGATTGGCCCGCGGAATGGGCTTTGCGCAGCTATCCGGTGGGGGTAGGTGATCGCAGGCGACTGGCTGATGCTATGAAAGCAGCCTTCCTGACCCGTCCTGCGCATGAATGGGAAGAACTTTTCGGAGCGGCTAAGGCTCCGGCCACAGCGCAACGCAGCACGGCCGAATGGCTGGCCGACCCCCATGCGTTGACCTCGGGGCTGGTGGTCGCGTTTGACGATCCCCGCCACGGTCAGATGCGGCAGATGGGCAACGTCGCTTGGCTGGCCGATGATCCAGGCGCAATGGATAAAACCGCTGGGCCACAGCGGGACGATTTTCGGGATGCGCTGAGCGGCGTTCTTGCAGAGACGCCGCGAAAACCCATGGGCGGCGATGGCGAAGGCCTCTGGCTTGACAGGCTGAAGGTGCTGGATCTGACCAACGTTATTGCCGGACCGACCATCGGGTCTACACTGGTTCGGTTCGGGGCGCAGGTCACGCTGGTACAGCCCGTGCAGCCTTCGGTCGATCCGTGGAACGCGGTGGTGTTCGGGCTGCATGCGCAGCGAGGCAAGAAAAGCGTGTTGCTCGATCTGCGCTCGGAACAGGGGCAAGAGGCGCTATGGCGAATGGTGGCGCGGGCCGACGTGATAACCACGAACGGCACCGATCAGCAACGTGATGCACTGGGCCTGAGCGAAGCGCGACTGAAGGAACTCAATCCGCAGCTCATTATGGTGCAGCTTGATGCGTGGGGCGGACCGCGTCGGGGGCCGAAATCGGATCACCTTGGCTATGACGACCTCGCGCAAGCCGCGACAGGTGTGATGACCCGCTTTGGTGGTGGCCCTAAGACACCCGAGGAGCACGCTCATTTCGGCACGATCGACGCGCTGACCGGGCATTGTGCCTGCGTGGCTCTCGGAGCGGCGCTGGAACGGTTAAGGGTGACCGGCAAAGGTGGTGTTGCCCGCGCCTCACTGGCCGCTGCAGGTGAAATGATCCAGGCGCAATTCATGTATGATTTCGAAGGGCGTCCAGCGTTCGACGAGCCTTCAGGACGCGAGGTGCGAGGTTGGGGGCCGTTCTATCGCTGTTATGCCGCCGCCGATGGCTGGATGTTCTTTGCTGCCCCGACAGAGCGGGAAGCGGCCCTTAAACGGGTGCCTGATCTGTCCGATCTCGTCGGAAAGGATGACACCGAATTGGAAGCCGCCCTTGCCGAGCGGTTTGCGCAAAAACCGGTGACAGACTGGATGCACGTCTTTGCCGCCGGCTCGGTGGGTATCACGCCTCTTGGTTCCCTCCATGACACGCGCGACGCAGGCCTGCAGTTCGAAAGCGACGGTAGGATCGACATATCCACGGCGACTTTCCGCGCGGTGCGCCATAATCAGCATCCGATGGGGAGGTGGGTCGACCTTGTCGCGCCCAATGCGGTGCGGCCCGAGAAAGCCTCGATCACGATCCCCGGACCTGCTCCGAAATACGGGCAGGACACGCGCGAAATCCTCGCACGGCTAGGCTATACGAACGAGGAAATCGAGCACATGATCGAAAGCAGCGCAGCTGCCGAAAGCTGGTCAGAGAAGTATTTGCCGGAGTAGACATATGACACAGGACCACCCCGGACCAGCGACCGCGCCGCGCACCCGTGCAAAGGCGCGCCATATCCTTGATAACTACTATGTCGGCCCGGCGCGTGACGAGGCGGTTCTGGAAATCTGGGGCTACACCCCCGAAATGAGCTATTCCCCCGGGGACCGCGTTGCACTGCACGTGTCCACCACGGCAGCGGAATGGGAGCTTGAGATCGGCCGCGACGGGCAGCTCTATGAGCCACTACTGACCAAGAGCGGTCTTCCGGGGGCGCATCATCCAACGCCCCGGGATTGCTCGGTCAAGGGCTGCGGCTGGCCCGAGACCCATGCCTTCACCATCCCCGATGATTGGGCACCCGGCGGTTATCTGGTCAAATTTCGCGCTCGGAAGGGCGATGATGTGGTTGAGGAACACCATGTCATTCTAATCAGAACCGCGCCAGATGCTGCGCCACCGCCCTATGTTCTGGTTTGTGCAACGGGCACCTGGCTGGCCTATAATTGCTGGGGCGGGTCCAATCACTATGAGGGTATCACAGGGCCGAATAGCGATGCATTTTCACCCATCGTCTCCACACAGAGGCCATGGACGCGCGGGTTCTGCAAACTGCCCGAGGGCGCACCGCGTGCGCTGCGCGAACAGCCGACCAAGCCCGGCGAGATGGTACGCTATCCCTATATGGAGTGGGCCTATGCCTATGGCTATTCCAAGAAATACGCTTCGGCGGGCTGGGCAAGCTATGAACGTCATTTCGCCCGTTGGGCCGAGGCTGAGGGATATGCATTCGACGTGGTCACACAGCACGATCTGCACCGCGACCCTCCTCTTCTGAACCGCTATGCCTGTGCCGTTTTCGTTGGCCACGATGAATACTGGAGCGCGGATATGCGCGATGCTGTCGATGCCTATGTCGATTCCGGGGGGCATGTCGCGCGGTTTGCCGGGAATTTCCTGTGGCAGACCCGGATCGAGGACGAAGGCCGCACACAGGTCTGCTACAAGTATATCGCAGATCAGGACCCTTTGATGGGGACTGATCAAGAGCACCTTGTCACGGGTGCGTTCGAGGTAAACCCAATGAACCGTCCCGGCGCGTTGACCTTCGGGGTTAACGCCCTGCGCGGCGTCTATGCCGGACTTGGCAACTGTGTTGGCGGCGGTACGGGTGGCTTTACGATTTACCGGTCCGATCATTGGGCCTTTGACGGAGCCGGGCTCGGTTATGGGGACGTGCTGGGCGCGCGATCGCGGATTTTCGGCTACGAGGTTGACGGGCTGGACTACTGTTTCGAGGATGGGTTGCCCTTTCCGACCTGCACGGATGGTGCCGTGCCGGAGATCGACATCCTCGCAATGGGGCTCGCAACCAATATCGAGGCCGATCACGGTATTTGGGGTGAAACGCTCTACATCGGGTCAGCGGATGCGGCGTTCAAAGCGCAGGTGCTCTTCGGAGAGGTCACGCCCGAAACCTTGGACGCCTGCAAACGCGGCAACGGAATGATCATCTCGTGGCCGCGTGGCAAGGGCGAGATATTCACCGCTGCGACCTGCGAATGGGTCGCGGGCCTGATCCGGCAGGACGACCAAGTCGAACAGATCACACGCAACGTCCTTAACAGGTTTGGCAAATCGAGGGACCGCTGGCGGTAGCTTCTGCGTCTGTCCGAGCAGCCAGTCCTTGAAGGAGGCAACGTCCTTGTCACTTTCCTGTTCACTGAACCAGAACGGATGTGTTGCAATCTTTCGAGTCTTGTCGACGAGCCTTCGTGATCTTAGGTTTGTACTGATCGAAAAATTTTCGAACAGGTTTTGGCATGAACTCGTCGAAAGGCTGTCATTCCCCAAGGTTGCAGTTTTGCACGCCATAGTTCTATCTGCGGTACACGGTGTCCAATCGTGACTTCGAAGATATCATGGCTGAACGCGGCGGCCGGTGGACCGCGCCACTCTCAATAGGTAGGTTCTCAAGACACGCCGATGATCGCTATTCACGCGCATTAGAAAAGCGAACAAAATCCTTAGTCGGCTTCGTTGCTCAGTCAAAATCCAAACAGTCAGGTCAAATTTCTTGAAAACTTGATCGAGCAGGATCATCGCTTCATCAAGTGCAACAGACTGCACATATGCGCGTTCAAGTCGTTCAGATCTGCCTCGGCTGCAATGGACAGTATTGAGATCGCCAACATTACTGGAAGCGGCATTTCTCTAGCTCCACGCCGGCTGGTTTTCGGCTATTTGCCAAGATCTCAGGATAGGGTGTCCAGTGAGTCGCTGGCTCTGGCCATTCCAGAAGCTTGCGACACATCCCCAAACATCTCAAAAGTGTCACACCCGTTCATCTGGGCTAATCGTCTGCCCTGCCGCGTCGAAAAATTGCAGTTTCTCGGGTGCAAAATACAAGCCGATTTGCGCTCCGGCTTTGATCTGCGTGTCCCCGCCAAGGCGAACCGTCACCTTCTCCTCAAACCCGCAATCGACGATGACGAACATGTCTGCGCCAAGATACTCGACCACCTCGACCTTGCCGTCGCTGTGACCCGAGCCGGGTTCGACCACACTTATATGTTCCGGACGGATGCCCAGCATCGTAGCGGTACCAGTCCGATCAAACGGGCCGCCTCCACCGTTCTCCAGCTGGAACTGATCGCCGGAAACAGTGCAGGGAATGACGTTCATTTTCGGACTGCCGATGAACTGCGCCACGAACAAGTTGGCGGGGCGTTCGTATAGTTCGCGTGGGGTCCCGACCTGTGCAATCTTGCCGAATTCCAGCACCACGATACGATCAGCCAGTGTCATCGCTTCGACCTGATCATGAGTCACATAGATCATGGTGCGGTTCAGGCTCTGGTGAAGCTTGGCAATCTCATACCGCATCTCGACCCTAAGAGCGGCGTCTAGGTTGGATAGCGGCTCATCGAACAAGAATGCGGTGGGATCACGCACAATTGACCGACCGATTGCAACGCGCTGACGCTGGCCGCCGGACAGGTCTTTAGGTTTGCGCTCCAAATAAGGTTCCAGCTTGAGTACCTCGGCGGCTTTACCCACGCGTTCGGCGATTTCACCCTTGGATACGCCCGCCACTTTCAGCGAGAACCCCATGTTTTCGGCTACCGTCAGGTGAGGATAAAGAGCGTAGGACTGGAACACCATGGTCAGCCCGCGCTTAGAGGGCGGATTGTCGGTGACATCATCCCCATTGATCAAAAGAGACCCGCGCGAGATGTCCTCGAGCCCACCGATCATCCGCAACAGGGTCGATTTACCACAGCCCGACGGGCCAACGAAGACGACGAACTCACCCTCTTTGATCTTTAGGTCGATGCCTTTGATCACTTGCACTTCGCCGAACCATTTTTCGACGGAATTGAGCTCTATGCTGCCCATCAGTTCCTCCCTGCCCAATGCAGCCAGACGGCAGCGGTCCATGTGAAAGAGTTGCCCCCGGCAGGACTGCCGGTAATCGGGTCGTAATATTCGGCAAATCCGTGGCCTGCGATCAGACGACCGGTTTTCAGGCGCAGTGCTTCGGCCTCAACCCCGTGGCCCATATCCTTCAGACCGAACCCCGTCAGCATGTTCATGAATGCCCATGTTGGCCCACGCCAATATCGGCGTTCGTCAAACTTGGGCGATTTGTGATCATAGCTAGGGATCGGGTGCGGGACCGTGGTCAAAACAGTTTTCAATCGGTCCAACATTTGCTGGGACTCAATGCCTGCATACCAGCACAGATAGCTTGCATTTGAGACGCTTTCAGCCCATTTGCCCGTATGCGCATTTCGTGAATCAAAGGTGCCCAAAGCCTCGTTCCACAGTGACTTTGCGCCTGCCTCAAGCCGGTCTACGTCTTCACCGAGGCCTTCGGCCCTGATCCCCAATTCCTCGCTGATCGCCAGCAGATCGCGGGCCGCGCGCAGGGTTGTGAAACTCATCGTCGGATCGGCGACGCGGAAAGGGTTCTTCTCAAGCAATTGCTGCTGATCCCAGCCCGCTTCACGCCCAATCTGGACAAGTTTGATGTAGCGGTCATAGTCGTATTTGGTGGGCCGGTCGGCGCTGTTCACGTGGCTCGTGTCGCGACGCTGGTATTCGCCCACGTCTGAGGCATCAATACTCGCCATTGCGTCGTCCCAGTCCGGTGCATTGTCACGCCCAGCCTCCCAAGGGTGGGTGGTGCAGACCGCGCCGTGGTCATCGAGACGCCATGTCATGAACCACCGATGCCAGGCTAGCATAGCGGGGAACAGGGCGCGGAGGCGGGCTTCACCAGCCGCGCGGTCTTTCTCCCATACCCGCCGGGCCATGGTAGCCGCCAACGGTGGCTGGGTTACGCCAGAGGAGGCAATCGGCCCGATGCCGCCCCAGACATCCGGCCCGGGGAAATAGCCCGGATCCGTTTTGTGGAACAGGATGTGGGGAACCATGCCGTCCTCCCACTGGCCTGAGAACAGCGTCTCAAGCTCGGTCCAGGCGCGGTCGATATCGAACTCGGCAAAGCCCAGCGCAGCGATCGCGCTGTCCCAGTTCCATTGGTAGGGATAGAGCCCGCTGGTCGGGATCGTATAGCCACCCCGATCATTGGCGATCAGGATATTGCGTGCTGACTCTGTCGGCGAAGTAAAGTGGTTCATTTCTGTCATCCTTTGACCGAGCCTGCTGTCAGGCCTTTGGTCATGAAACGTTCAAGCCCCAGGAACAGGGCCATGATTGGAACAGTGGCAATCACTGCGCCAGCCATGAGGTGTTGGCGAGGGATTTCCGAAGAGTTCAGCATTGTGACGCCTCGGGTTAGAGTGAATTTCGAGGGATCGTCCAGCAGCATGAAAGCCAGAAGGAATTCGTTCCAGGCGATCATGAAGACATAGAGCGACACCGAAGCCAGAGCCGGCAGGCTGAGCGGCAGGGTGATCTTCCAGATCACCGCCAAGCGCGAGAGACCATCCATCAAGCCGGCCTCTTCGACCTCGGTCGGGAGACCACGGAAATACCCCTGCAGCATGTACAGCGCGACCGGGATCGTGGTGACCGGGTAGATCATGACGATGCCCAGGATCGAGTTACGCAGGCCGGTCAGCGAGAACGCGATATAGATCGGCAGCGCTAGAACGATCATCGGCACCATGTAGATCAGCAGGATCGAGCGCGAGAACGCCTTTTGCCCTTTGAACCGGAACCGTGCGACTGCGTAGGCCCCCGGAATGCTGAAGGCCAGCGTGATGAAAACCGTCAGCACCGAGACATAGAAAGACGTCCAAAGGTACGAGCCGAAATTGAAGTCGCGGAACAGTTCCGTATAGCTGCGGAACAATGCCCAGCCCTGATCCAGATCCAGCGAGAAATCTAGCGGGTTCTGCAACAGCGCCTGCTGCGATTTCAGGCTGGTCATCACCATCACATAGAAGGGGATGACCACGATGGCCGTGAAGAAGATATAGCCGAAACCAGTGCAAAACCTGATCACGGCGTCTTCGAACTCGTGGCGGGTCAGTTCGCCAAAGGGCAGCTCTTTCAGGATTTCAGCCATCGACAGATGCATGACCACGGCAATCGAAACCACGGTGACCGATAAAGCCAGCAGAGTTGTGTCCGAGCCGATCAGAACCGGGCCAAAACCGGTCAGGCAGGTCAGACCCAACAGGGCCGACACGCCCGGACGCGCCGAGGCATGACGAGCGGGAAAGCGGACATATGCCAGACCAGCCAACGCGCCCCAGATCAGGCTCAGCAGAACTTGGGGACGGAAGGCCGCGCCCGTGGCGAAGGACATGGTGACCGCAATGGTGGTGGCGATCACCACCAGCCACAGCGCGCCCAGGATCGGGCCAGTGATATATCCTTGGCGCATCACAGACCCTCCTCACGGCTGATGAATTTGAAGAAGACAAAGCTGAAGGCGATCAGACAAAGCAGGATCACCACGGCCACGGCCGCGCCTGCCCCAATGTTCGACACAGCAAAGGCCTGTTCATAGACGTTAACCGTCAGCGTGCGGGTGCCTGCGTTGCCTCCGGTCAGCAGGAAGATGTCGTCGAACTTGTTGAACGTCCAAATGAAGCGCAGAAGGAACAGGACCGACAGGATGCCCAGCAATTGCGGGATGCTCAGCAGCCAGAACTTCTGGAACGGTGAGGCCCCATCCATATCCGCCGCTTCGTACATGCTGGAGTCGATGGACTGCATCCGCGCCAGAATGAACAGGAAGGACAGCGGGAAGTAGCGCCAGATTTCGAACACGGTGACCATGATCAACGCCAGTGGGCGTTCCCCGAAGAAGTTGATCGGCTCGCTGCTCAGCCCCATCTGCACCAGCAGCGCATTAGCCGAGCCTGAGAACGGATCAAACAGCGTGACCCAGGTAAAGGCCACGGCAATGACGGGCGCCACGTAGGGGAACAGGTAAAGACCCCGGATGAACCCCTGCCCCTGGAAGCTCTTGTTCAGCAGCAAGGCCGCGAACAGGCCCATGACCAGCGCGCCAATGGTGCCGAAGACGGTGTAGAAAAGTGTGACCCAAAGCACGCCCCAGAACTCGTCGCCGTCAAACACGCGGGCGAAGTTCTCCAGGCTGAACTCGAAGTTTGTCAGCACGCTGGGGCCGCTGCCGGTGACTGTTGGTTCAGACCCTTCAACCAGATCTTCGAAAGCGTCCGGGTCGCCATCGACCGCAACGGGAACGCGAATGCGCTCGCGTTGGCCACCTTCCAGCGTACCAAAGTCGCAGAACAGCTCTTGCCCGTTCAACACACAGGGGGCTGCAACGTCGCCGAGTGGCGTGACGCCGTCGGGTAGGACATCCCGGACTGTCACGCCATCGATCGCAATATCCTGACTAGAGTTGCGTAGGCGGTATTCGATCCGCAGATCATCACCCGATCCGCGCAGGCTTTCACGCACGACCGGAGCAGGCGGGCGCAGGTCAGACAGGGTGAAGGGTTTAAAGCTGATCCAGAAGATCGCCAGCAATGGCAGGATCACAACCAGCGACACACTGATGATGGTCGGAGCCAGCAGCGTCCAGGCCAGACGCGCCTCGCGTTTGGCTAACGCCCCGGTTCCTGTCGGTGGGGAGGCCGAAGTCATGGGTTACCTCGAAGGGTGTTTAGGGGCAGCGGCGCGCACGCCGCTGCAGGTGCCGGGTGGTTACTGAACCTTGGCCAACTCTTCGTTCATCGCCGCAATGGCTGCGGCCGCGTCGATTTCGTCGTCAATATACTGGCGAACGACGCGGTTTATGGCCTGGCTGTTTATCATCTTCGATGCCAGCGCAAGTTGGCCTTCGGCCACGCCCCAGCGCTGCGCCACATCCAGACCGCCAACGATCTCGTCGATCATGGATTGTTCGTACAGATCACCCAGGGGCGCTTTGCGGTCGACACCAACAGGCAGCTCTGCCCAGGCTTCCGAGAACGCGGTCGGGTTGTCGGCATTGCCACGACGGACCGGGAACTTGCCCTCAGGCGCGATTGCCAGCGTTTGGGTGTAGCCGTCGTCCATGGCGAACTTCACAAACTCCATCGCCGCATCGGTATCTGCGTCGTTGGTGATGCCGAAGTACCGTACATCCCCCCAGGCCGCACCATCGGGATTCGACGGGCCGGACAGTTTGGTCACGATGCCAGTCTTGCTGGCCAGATCGCGCGAGGTCGGATCGTCATTGATGGTCGGCGGAGCGCTGTCACGCAGACCTGCCAGCTCGTCCAGGATGAAAGGCGACCAGATGATCATTGCAGCCTTGCCATCAAAATACAGCTCGCGGGATTGCTTCCAGAAAAGCTCACCCGGAGGCGACGCCTTGGAGATTGCTTTGTAGAAATCCAGAACCTCTGTGGTCTTGGCTTCGTCCAGCGGCTGGAACCCATCGGGACCCACAGGCGACACTCCATTGGCTAGGAACACATGCTCCAGCACCTGGCTCATGAAGTTCTCGTCGACCTTGGTTGCCGAGACGAAGCCGTACATTTCCGGCGGGTTGTGCAGGGCCTCAAGCGCAGCCTGAATATCGGCAAAGCTGTCGGGGGCTTTCAGACCGGCCTCTTCGAACAGGTCCTTTCGGTAGACCACCATCTGGGTCCAGCCATCGACTGGCACCGAGGCGGTTTCGTCGTTGAACGAAGCCATCGCCAAAGCACCGGGGGCGAAAGTGTCAGCGCCTAGTTCTTCGATCACTTCCGTCGCGGCTTCGGTGTCCAGAATACCGGCCTCGGCCCAAGGCAAAGCGTATTGCAGCGTGTGATAGACAACGTCCGGCAGGTCGCCAGCCGCAAAAGCGGCCGTCGCGCGCGTGCCCAGATCGCTTTCGGTGACCGGGATCACCTCAACCGTGGTACCGGTTTCGGCTTTAAACTGGTCCGCCATCTCTTGCTGTTTGGCCAGACGTTCAGGTTGCTCCTCTGTGGTCCAAAAACGGATCGTGTCGGCCTGCACGGATAGCGCTGTCAGCGCCAGCGCTAGCGACGAGCCAAGCATCAGCTTGGCAGCCTTGGGTGTTAGTTTCATCGGTGTCCTCCCCGGTTATGTTCACGTCAGATGTTTTAGTTTACGCGCCAATTCGTTTGACGTCAGATTTGGTGGCCCGTCAGAGTCACCTTCGATTAGGGTGGCCTCGGCCAGCTCTCGCAAGTCTGCAGCCGCTTCGCCACGGATTTGCCGGATCAGTAGGGTCGCCAGCCGTTCACCGGCCGCGCGAGAATCGACGGAAAATGTGGTCAGTGCGGGGCGCGCGTACCGGCACTCCGGAATACCGTCGTAGCCAATCACCGAGATGTCGCGCCCGATCTCGAGCCCCTGATCCTGCGCATCCGCGCAAAATCCCAGCGCGGCCAGATCGGTCGCAAAAACAATCGCCGTTGGAGGTTGATCCAAAGCCATCAGCGCCCGTCCCTGCGCCGCGCCATCTTCACGCGTGCGCGCCCCTTCCTGGATCAGATCCGGATCCAAGGGTAGACCAGCAGCATGCAAACCTTCGGCATATCCGTCACGGCGTAGATGCGCATAGTTGAACTTTGGATCGCTGCCGACAAAGCCTATGCGTGTATGTCCCAAATTGCTCAGTCGCAAAACTGCGTTTCGCATCGCGCTTTCACCGGCAATGTCGAACCACGAAGTCTCGTCCCAGTTGTTCGGTTGTCCATAGCCGGTGCGCCCATACAGGATATGAGGTACCCCAAGACTGCGCAGCAGGCCAATACGCGCATCCTTCACCGCTGTCCGCGGTAGAATGAATCCATCGGCCTTTCGTTCCTCGTAGAGACGGCTAAGGACCTTCAGAGTGTCTTTCTCGGAGGTCGCCGTGGAAATGGTCATGGTCCAGTCCAGGCTGCTTGCCGCTGCGCAGGCTCCGGCCAGAAAATCCTGCAAGAAGGGATTATGCTGATCCGGCTCCTCGCTGTTGAGAACCATAGCTATCGCACGAACTTGTCCGGTGCGGATCGCCTGCGCATGGCTGAGCGGCCGATATCCCAACACCCGAGCCGCTTTTTCAACCCTGGCGCGAGTCGCCGACGATATATCTGGATACCCGTTAAGCGCGCGCGAAACCGTGCTTTTGGACAAGCCCAGATGCGCCGCCAATTCGTCCAGTTTCACCCGGCCCGTGACGGTTGCGTTACCTGACTGGTCACGCGGTGGATATGAAAGATTCGCGGTCATTGAAGCTATTTGTTCGTTCCGAAACCGGTTTCGGCAACAAAAAAGTTAAAAAAAGTGCAACCTGGCTATTTTTTGGACGTTATCTGAATTGCATCAGAACACTTAAAGAACACGCGGAAGGGCTTTGTCGTAGAGTTGGGACCAATCACGCTGGTGCAGCCAAGGCGTGTCTGTTCGAGGGTCGCTACATCCCAGAAAGCCCAGCATTGGTGTTCAATAGAAACTGGCGGAAAATTGGGCTGCTTGCCGCTCCGATACCGCGGGCGTTTTCTCCGACTGCTGCCGCTTCAACGACTGGAGGAATCAAACCGCGTTTGTCTTGGTTGGCCAGGTAGCGACGAACTCGTGAGACCAGTTCTTCCCGTATTTCAGGTGGGAATGCGCCGTCGATGAAAATCGCTTCAAAATCTATGACCGCGCAAATAGACAGCGCAGCCTTGGCCAGTTCCTGTGCCGTGGTACCGATCCAGGGTTCGACATAGCGAGAAATGCTGCTCCAATCCTGCGGCTTTTTCCATAAAATGACCGGATCAATACCCGCTTCGATCAGCCTGTCCTCGAGCAGAAACAGCGATGCAGTGTCGATCAGTTGCTGGCTTTCACCCAAAGGACCCGTTGTCCGCATGGCGCCCAAGGCACCGGCATTGCCTTGGTTGCCCTCAAATACGGTGCCATTCAAGGCAACGCCTCCGCCAATCATTGAGCCGATGAAGAAATAAAAGTAGTCTCGGTACTCGGCCCCGCGGCCGTAGAGATGTTCGGCGTGACACGCGGCCGTCGCGTCATTGACCACAAAAACAGGCAGGTCGCTGAACTTGGCCACTTCGGAAAAAAAGTTCACGTTTCTCCAGGATTTGAATTTCTGAGCCGCAAGCCCAGACAGGTCGTGCCATTTCCACAGCTCGAACGGTGTACCGATCCCGATCCCGCATACACGGTCGCGAAGCTTCTGGGGCTCATTGGCCAGAAGCTCTTGCAATCCCTCCTCCAAAAAACCAAACACAGCTTCGGGCAGCGGGTAGTCATAAGTCGTCGAGAGCTGTTGGCGTGGCTTACCGGTAAAGTCGATCAAAAGAAGATCGGCGCTGCGGCGACCGATCTTCATTCCCACCGACAGAATGCCTTCGGGATTGAGCTCCATGGGGATCGAAGGTTTCCCAACTTTGCCCTTCAACGGCGTCCCACGTTTGAGAATCTCATCCTTTGCGAGCTTACGTAGAATGATCGACACGGTCTGCGGGGACAGGCCGGTCAGCCGCGCGACATCGGCCCCGGCGGCAGGTCCATGCCGTTGTAAAACCGTCAGAATCAGGCGTTCGTTGTGATCACGAACACCGCTTTGGCTTACCCCGCCGGTAAGTATTTTCAGCGCCTCTCTTTCCATTACCCTAAACATAAACACCTTGTTTTCTTATGAAAAGATGCGCAGCCAAATTAATAAATAAACTTTATTTATTTATTGACACAGAGGCTAGAATCACGGTTTCTTGAGCAAGACCTTCATTGGAGGATGGAGGCGCGCCTTGTCGCTATTCCACGCAGGGCCACAACAATTTTCTGGGAGGAGACTAAATGAGAAATCTATTTAAGATTGCCGCATCCGCCACAGCGCTGACTTTGGCTGCAGCATCTGCGCAGGCTGCCGGGGAAACCGTTTGCCTGATTACCAAGACCGATACCAACCCCTTCTTTGTCAAGATGAAGGAAGGCGCAACCGCCAAGGCAGAAGAGCTGGGCATGACGCTCAAGGCGTTTGCTGGTAAGGTCGATGGCGACCATGAAACTCAGGTCCAGGCTATTGAGACCTGCATTCTTGATGGCGCAAAAGGCATTCTGCTAACGGCATCGGACACAAGCTCGATTGTTCCCGCGGTCAAGCAGGCGCGGGATGCAGGCGTTCTGGTCATTGCGCTGGATACGCCGCTTAGCCCGATTGACTCTGCGGACGCGACATTCGCGACGGACAACTACAAGGCCGGTCTGCTGATCGGTCAGTGGGCCAAGGCTAAAATGGGCGACGCCGCAGCCGATGCCAAGATCGCGACGCTGGATCTGAACGTCAGTCAGCCGACAGTGGACGTTCTGCGCAATCAGGGTTTCCTCGACGGTTTCGGTGTGGACCTGGCGGATCCGAATGTCATCGGTGACGAAACCGATGCGCGTCTGGTCGGCAGTGACGTGACAGACGGCAACGAAGAAGGCGGTCGCCGCGCGATGGAAAACCTTCTGGCCAAGGATCCATCCATCAACGTTGTTCACACGATCAACGAACCGGCCGCTGCGGGCGCCTATGAAGCTCTGAAATCCATCGGGCGTGAAAACGACGTACTGATCGTTTCGGTCGACGGTGGTTGCCCCGGTGTCCAAAACGTCGAAGCCGGTGTGATCGGTGCGACAAGCCAGCAGTACCCGCTGTTGATGGCTTCGCTAGGTGTTGAGGCTGTGAAGAAATGGGCCGAAGAGGGCGTGAAGCCCGAAAACACACCCGGCAAAGACTTCTATGACACAGGCGTAGCGCTCATCACCGACCAGCCGGTTGATGGGGTTGAGTCGCTGTCGGTTGCAGAAGGCCTGGATCTCTGCTGGGGCTAGAGACAGCTCTCTAGGTGAGGCGCGCCGCAGCGCCTCATCAATCCTTTCACCAGCAAACCGAAACTTCCTGTACACTGATTTCGTGGACGCGATGCCAGCCACGAAAAGGGGGGAGATATGTCTGAAGCAAACCAAAACGCCCAGGAATTCGAAACCGCCGCCAACGCGTCAGAAACCGTTGCGGAGTTTGAAGATCACCGGCGTGGTGTTCTGGGGAAGTTGCAGCATCTTCTCCACGTCAATCCATCCTTTGTACCCTTGATCGTTCTCGTTGGCGCGATCGTAATTTTCGGCCTTCTGCTGGGCTCAAAGTTCTTCTCACCCTTTGCGATGACGCTGATCCTGCAGCAGGTTCAGATCGTCGGCATCGTGGCCGCGGCACAAAGCCTTGTCATTCTGACCGCCGGTATCGACCTAAGTGTCGGTGCGATTATGGTGTTTTCTTCCGTCATTATGGGTCAGTTCACGTTCCGCTACGGCATCCCTGTGCCCATTGCGGTGATGTGCGGGCTGGCCATGGGGACCCTGATCGGGGCTCTCAATGGATGGCTGGTCAGTCGCGTAAAGCTGCCGCCCTTTATTGTCACGCTCGGCATGTGGCAGATCGTCCTTGCAACAAACTTCCTGTATTCCGCAAACGAAACAATTCGCAGTCAGGATATCGAGGCCAACGCCCCGTTCCTGCAATTCTTTGGCACAAAATTCAGCGTTGGTGGCGCGACCTTTACGGTTGGCGTGATATTCATGCTCGTTCTGATTTTCGTGCTGGCATATGCGCTCAAACACACGGCCTGGGGCCGGCATGTTTATGCGGTGGGGGACGACCCTGAGGCCGCAGAGCTATCTGGTGTGAACGTGCACAAAACGCTGATGTCCGTTTACATGTTGTCCGGTCTAATCTGTGCCTTTGCGGGTTGGGCGTTGATCGGGCGCATCGGGTCGGTTTCACCAACATCCGGTCAATTGGCCAATATCGAAAGCATCACTGCAGTTGTGATTGGTGGTATCTCATTGTTCGGCGGACGAGGCTCCATTCTAGGGTCCCTGTTCGGGGCTCTCATCGTCGGCGTCTTTACTCTGGGGCTCAGGCTTCTGGGCGCGGACGCGCAGTGGACCTTCCTGCTTATCGGACTTCTCATCATCGCAGCCGTCGCAGTCGACCAGTGGATCAGAAAGGTATCGGGCTAATGTCAGACACAACTCCAGTCGTCCAAGGCCGCGGGATCGTGAAGCGCTATGGCCACGTCACCGCCATCGACCATTCCGATTTTGAACTGCGGCAAGGCGAAATCCTTGCGGTGATCGGTGATAACGGCGCAGGCAAGTCATCCATCGTCAAGGCCATCTGCGGTGCCACGATCCCGGATGAAGGCGAGATCCTGATAGAAGGCAAAAAGGTCAACTTCACCTCGCCGATTGATGCCCGGAACATGGGCATCGAGATCGTCTATCAACAGCTTGCCATGTCCCCTGCCCTATCGATTGCAGACAACATGTTCATGGGGCGCGAGATTCGCAAACAGGGATTCATGGGCAAATACATGCGTCAGCTGGATCGGCCTGCCATGGAAAAATTCGCCCGCGAAAAACTGACCGAGCTTGGGCTGATGACCGTGCAGTCAATCAATCAGGCGGTAGAGACACTATCCGGCGGCCAGCGCCAAGGCGTTGCCGTTGCGCGCGCAGCTGCCTTTGCGACCAAGTTCATCATCATGGACGAACCGACGGCGGCTTTGGGCGTGAAGGAAAGCCGCAAGGTGCTTGAGCTGATCCAGGACGTAAGGGCGCGTGGCATTCCGATCATTTTGATCAGCCACAACATGCCGCATGTCTTCGAAGTCGCCGATCGCATCCATGTGCACCGGCTGGGCAAACGTCTTTGTACGATCGACCCCAAGGATTATACGATGTCCGACGCCGTGGCCTTCATGACCGGTGCCAAGGAACCTCCAAAAGAGGACGCAGCGTGATCGAGCAGGATGCAAAGCACGTTTGCGACCTGATCTCCTCCCGGAGGCTGGTTGGGGTTCGGACGATTGTTGCAATTGCCGGCCCCCCTGCATCCGGAAAGTCGACCTTAGCGGAGGCCGTTGTGCAATCGCTGAACGCGCAACAGAGCTCGGCGGTTCCTTTAGCCACTCTTGTGCCAATGGATGGTTACCATTTGGACAATCGCGTTTTGGAAGCGCGCGGCTTGCGTGCAAAAAAAGGCGCACCAGAGACCTTCGATGCCGTTGGGTTTTGCAAGGCGATTAGGGCGCTGCAATCCGCGCTACATGAATCCTTTCATCCCATGTTCGACCGCCAAATGGACCTGGCCATCGCCAATGCGATTGCGGTTCATCCTGAAACTCCGATCGTGGTTGTGGAAGGAAACTACCTTTTGATGAAAAGCGACCCGTGGAGGATGTTGGAGGATGTTTTCGCCCTAACGGTTTTTGTCAGCCCCACTTTGGAAGAACTTGAAAGCAGATTGCAGCAGCGCTGGATTAAGCACGGATTTGACCCGGAAACCGCGCTGAAACGCGCGAAAACCAACGATCTGCCCAACGCAGAACGTGTCATCCGCGATAGCCGAAAGGCAGATCTTACACTGAGTCAAAACTACACCGAATTCGGGATGCGCTACGCGTTCTGAACCTGTGTACTGGTTTCAGCCAGCCCTTGAGGCAGGACCTCTGGACAGCTTCAGGTACAACCGAATCACTCAATCAGACGTCCAGAAAATGATCATGCGCGTTCGAGCGCAGTGAGAAGCAGCGCATGTAAACTCGATCGGTGCTGGAATTCCTTAAACACTTCAAAACTCTGGATTTCATGCTCTCCAAACGGCGAACTAGCCAGCCGCCACAAAACTGATTGCATGGATGCTTTAAGTGACCGGCCCACTGCGAAAGAGTATTTTCGATACAAGCAGAACTAAGTCAGCTGGAATCGAGGCGATGAACAAAATACTCAGAGGCTTTGGTTGCACCATTCCGATAGAGATGTTCAGGCGGAAAGCTCTAAACAACATCATAGAATAGGACCATCGTTCCAAATATAAACGAACTCGCACGTAGCTCGGCTTCAAGCCTTTTGCATCTGCACTCTCAACTCTTGCAGGGATAGAAGTGTAGTAGATGATCCACAAAAGTCTGTTCACGCCGAGAATTTGTCCGTTTCTACAACTCGCAGAATTCGCTGCTTAACCCGCGGGGAAATCGCGATACCTGCACTCAGCAAGGAACTTCGCAACAGAACTTACGAATGTAAGAAATTAGTTTGATCAACAAAATAATGATACTTTTTTATTATTTTTGCTTATTGCAACAGAGTTCCCAGTTTCGACCATTTCTGAGGCTTTGTTGCAAAGTTCTGGATTTTGACGTGCTTTGGTTTGGCACGTGGTGGTCCTCGGTCCCACTTCGTCGAAAGCCAACTCATAACTTCCTTCGAAGTTGCGAAGTATCCACGAGGATTGATCCTATTTTCTGTCTCTTTCTGTATCCGATACGGCGTGCCGTACCATTATCTCAAACAGATTATGTCTTAGCCTAGCGTTGTAGTGAAACACACTACGCTTAACCGGCGGGTGATAAAACATGCTAGTGAAATCGCCGACGTTGCGCGCAAACGTTCGGGACCGAGTGACCGCTCCTCGCGGGTGGATGAAGCTTAAAAGCGTGAATGGTGCGAGGATCACTCTCTACAGAGCTATGGATAAACACGGCAATACGCTGGGTTTCATGCATTCAGAGCGTCGGAACAAACCTGCCGCTCAAGAACTCGTCGCTCAATTGATTGAACGCAATGATCTTGCGCGACAGTTTGTGTCGATATTAGCGGAGCGAACACAACAGGTATCAAAGCCAAAGAAAACATGCTGATTGGCTTAGGCGGCCCACCCCCAATCAAGAGGGTCATGGGGAAACATATGAGTGAGGTCGTGGGACAGGACCACCGGATCATCAAAAGACACACTCGACAGAATTAGGGTTCGAGATAATCACTTCAGTGACAACAACACCAGAAGGAAGCGAGGTGGTACTCATGATCTGCAAAGTTGAATTCACGTCCAGATACTTTCAATTCCGCTTGCGTGCAGTACTAAAGGCATTGGCCGCGAGTTCGGTGTCAGCTTTTCTTTCAGAAAAAACATCACAACAGAGCGTCAAACCGCGAACGCTTCTGGCTCCAGGTCCTCCCAAAATTCAAATATAGCTGTGGCGTTCAAGCCCGAACGCCAGCCATGAGATCGAAAATGCTCTCGATCTAGATCATTGTTCAAACCTGCTAAGAACAACCGCTTGTCTGCATCTCGCTGTGTAGGGTTTCGCCGCGAAACCAGGTCTTCCACGATGGCAAGCTTGCGCGCCCTTTCCTGCCTTTCCGCTGTTCGGGCAGCATATGCCTTTTCTTCTGAGGCTTTTTCCGCGACCCGTTTACGCGCTGCCTCGATAGCTTCGGGAGTAGGCTCGGGTGTTGGAATTTCCTTGGGATCGTCGTAGTCATCCCGCAAAGCAGCCGACAAATACCCGACGGTGGATTTTACACCGCCCTGCCCTTTTACGTAATCGAGCTTCTTCTGGACATAGTCCTCGCCGTGCTCCGCGATCCATTGCCGCGCCAAACGGTCCGACACACCCTGCTTCCTCAGAGTTTTGTACACGGCGAGATTGCGCACCCCATCACTATCGTCGATCTCAAACATCGCCTTTTGCGGATTACCTTTGATCAGAAAACGAATGTCAGTGACGGTTCGACCCTTCTTTTGAAATTCGGGTTCGATCAAAATATCCGAGCTTTTGTTCACCTCCGTGACTGCTGGCTTGATAATCTTTGCGTTGAGATGTTTGAAACTGGCGTAGTAGTCACTGCCATCAACACCCATCAGCTTACGAAACACGTCCAGGGGCCACCAACCTGTCGAACCTGTCCGCACAAATCGGTAGCAGTTTTCATACAAAGCAAGCCCATGCCCGGAACTGAAATTCCGCTGTATCTGTACATTGATCAGCGCATAGATCTTCGGATCGTACAGTTTTTGCGCCAGCGCGGGTGAGTATGAATACTCGCAAACTCCCCCCTTCAGTTTGGCAAAACTCAGCAGGGATGAGACGCCCCATTCCTGACGCCCCTGCTCATCCAGCATGTCCCATTCCGCGACTGTTTCCGCCAATGCCCGCAGGCTGGCTCGCAGAGTGTCAAAGTCGTTGGAATTGTACCCGACCATCATAGCAAGCGTCCGCGCATCAATCGTGTGGCTCTGCGCGGTCGTCAATGCATCATAGGCGTTCATCAACAAAACATTCGAAAGCTTTCTCTGCAGCAGAGAAAGTTTGCCGCTGATGTGTATCGCTGCGACATTCTTCTTAACAGTCTCTCGACGCAAAGCGCCTGAAAGCTGATCCATGTTCAGTTGTGTATCCGGCATGATTCTGCCCGGCTGCTCATTTTGCAAAAGCCTGACACAAAAGGTACCTTTGCTTCAATAGTTTTTGGGTACCCAAACACGGGATGAAGGCAATCCCGTATTCAGGTACCTTAAGAATCACGCACGCAAGTTATCCACAGAAATTGAATCAATCCGAGTCCGATCCCGACTTCGTCCCCGATACTCAGCGAGAAAACCCACCGAATTAGTGTCTCTTTTCCGAAGATTTTCAGTATCCCGAGAATCAGTCCCCTACTTCCTGATCCTTGGCACCTGATGTACCGTAAACAGATACCTTTGATCCCGTAAAATGGTTCCTTTAAAACCGCAAGTGGGTACTCAAGTACATCTATTTTATTGATTTCACTACATTTCTACTCAGCAAAGATTCTAAAACTTCTAAAATACTAAAACGTTTTTTGTGTCGATTTTCTTTGATTTAGAATGGTTTCGCCACGAAACCGCTTCAAGCTACAATCAACTGTGGAAAAAACACCGGAAGAGGATAGTCATCTCCAACAATGTTCGCTACATTTCCCGATATACGTCGCAAAGACGAACATTTTCTGAGGCATCGACAGTGAGTAAAACCAACCAACCTCCCCTGCCCCCATATCTGAACCTCGACCCGGAAATCGCAGCGACGAAGTTGCCTAATCCTATCGGCACATCTCGATTCGCAAAAGCAGCGGCTTTCTGTGCAAAAGGACGCGAGGACCTTGCCCGTAGAGGCTATGCGCCGGATGGTGAAAAGCGACTGCGCCGATTTTCAATTTGGGAAATCACAAAATATCTGATTCCGGTTGCTCCGGCTCATCTGCGGCGTGTTTTAAAAGCGAACCCAGATTTGCCACAAGGCGAAGGTGAGGCGGGCTCCAAGTGGTTCACCCTTGAAGATGTACTAACGCTGCGCAAGCACTTTGCGGCGGAAGGTGTAAGCACGAAGGAATACCTGCCCTACCGACCCGAAGGCCTGCCGGCCAAGGTCGTGGCCGTGGCCAATTTCAAGGGAGGTGTTGGCAAAACGTCCACTGCCGCGCATCTGGCGATGTCCGCAGCCTTGGATGGGTATAAGGTGTTGGTTATCGACCTGGATAGCCAAGGCTCGATGACGTCCATACTCGGAGGCCAGGTTGCTGATGAGTGGCAAACTGTCTTCCCTCTGGTCGCTAAAGACTATGCGCGCGCGGTGCAGGAGGAAAATCGCGTCCGATCGGCTGCGGCGCAACCCGAAATTCCTCTGGATGAAACCCTGCAGGAGGCTTTGAAAACCACACCTCAGGACGTGATTCAAAAAACGCACTGGCCCAATATCGACCTGATCGGCGCGCAGCTGAACCTATATTGGGCCGAGTTCCAGATCCCCGTCTGGCGTATGGGCCTGAGAAGCTGGCCTTTGTGGGACGGTCTGACGAACTTCCTTCAGGATGAAGGCGTTCTGAATGACTATGACGTTGTCTTCCTCGATACGCCTCCTGCTCTTGGGTACCTAACGATCAATGCGCTGGCTGCGGCGGACATTTTGTTGGTGCCGCTGGGGGCTTCATTCCTGGAATTCGATTCCACCGGTCGTTTCTTCGATATGCTCTATACGACATTCGCCAGCATCGAAGATGGTGAGAACGCAGCGCAACGTGCGGCGGGTTTACCCGAACTGAAGTTCGAATGGGATGTAGTACGCGCGATCATCACGCGGTTTGACGCGAGCCAGCAGACCGATATGGCCAATGTCATTCAAGCGTATTTCGGGGATTTCATGAATGCCTACAGGCAGGACTATACGGCGCTGGTCGGGCAGGCGGGTGAGCAAGTGAACGGCATTTACGAAGCGGATTATCGTGACTTCAACCGCGAGACATATGTGCGCGGACGAGAAACCTTCGACAGAACCTATGCCGAATTCAAAGAAGTTCTGATCGGATGCTGGTGGCGCGATGCGCAGATGGGAGGACAGGCAGATGGCTAAACGCAGAAGACTGATTGCACCAGATACAGAGGCGCTTGAACAACTAGAAGCCGGTTTCGCGGCGAAACCCTCGGTCAGCCCGTTTGAGACCAAATCCGCCCCGCCACCCATCGCCCAAGTCGCGGCGGAGGCAGCATCTCTTGGGGGAATGGCAGCTGTGACAGACCGTGTTGCGTTGGCTCAGGATCAGGGCGATGCTGCACGGTGGCGGGATGCACAAGAGGCCGGGTTGGTGGCCCAGATGCTGCCACTTGACCAGATCGACGCCGATTTCATCCGACGTGACCGTATGGTCGAGGATGAAGAAGCCATGGCAGAGCTTCTGGAATCCCTTCGCGTCAATGGGCTGAGAACACCGATCGAAGTTACTCCCGAAGGGGATGGTTTCGGTCTGATTTCGGGATTTCGGCGGCTTGAAGCGTTCCGACGGCTGGCGGGCACGGATCCTCGGTTCGCCGAAATCCCAGCTTTTGTTCGCTACGCGGGGACGGGGCAGGGGGCCTATGTCTCCATGGTCGAAGAAAACGAGCTGCGCGCCAATCTCACGCCGTATGAGAGAGGACGCATAGCTGTACTGGCGGCAGGGCAGGGGGTTTTTCCGTCGACCGAAGCGGCTGTTGATGTGCTGTTCGCCGCTGCGTCAAAAGCGAAGCGATCAAAGGTCCGCAGCTTTGCAATGGTCCATGAAAGCCTAGGCGATCTTCTCCAGCACCCGGTTGCCTTGTCAGAGAAGGCGGGTCTAAAGCTGGCATCGGCCATTCGAAGTGGTGCGCAAGCGGTGCTCCGCGACGCTTTGGCAGGAGTCGGTCCGCTGGATGCAAAGGCCGAATGGGGTATCCTTGAGAAAGCAATGAGTGACTCGTCCGATGCGTCTCAGGTCAAAAGCCGAGGCGGCCGACCCACAGAAGTTCTACGCCTCCCAAAGAGACCATTGAAGGGGGGAGGAGAGGTTTGGGCAGAAGTCGCATCAGGTGAATTGCGGTTGAAAATCAAAGGACGTGAACTGGCGCTGGCAGATGCGGAAGCCTTGGTGAACCAACTTTGTGAGCAATTTGAATAGGCAATAGTTGAGGTGCAGGGGGCTGGTAGAGAGGAGGGTAGAATAGCAAATTCACGGGAGTGCGCAAAATATAGAATTATTGAACATTATATTCGGCGAGGCTATTCTACCATAGCCAGCCATGATGTAATTGATGTACGACTTCCCAAGTTCAAAAGTAGGAACATGGAAGCTTCTGAAAATCACACACTCTGGAACAGGACTAACAGTCAGTAGATGACAAGCGCTGTAAATGCGATGGAAGAGAGGAAGGCTTCCAGGCATTCGCAGTAAACGCAATAGTAGGAAGTTGGTTGAACCGCGTATTGCTTAAGTCATCGACAGATCAAAGCTACTCTTTCGCCAGCGCGAAGTCTTGTGGCAATCGGTTTGTCTGGAATTCTCTCTAAAGAATAAGCGTAACTTACTTTTCAGAGGGTCTTTCAATTGTCGGCGGCAATCAAACTCTTGCCTTTTCGAACTCGGCCCATGCGGTTTCGAAGGTTTCAAAATCAAACCCGGATTGGCGTGCAGCATCCAAGACGATACGCTCTGTCACAAGCAGTTTCTGGATTGCGGCTTCCAGTTGCACAGTGATATCCTCTGGCATCACCAGTGCTCCGTGACGGTCAGCGTGTACCAAATCACCTGGGCTTATATTCAGGCCGAACACGGAAACCGGCGTATCAATCTCGCGTATGTGGACGAAGCCATGGCTCGGGCCGACCGAACCGGCGACAACGGGAAATCCTTCGGGTAGGTCCCCAAGATCGCGCATCACGCCATTTGTGACGACCCCCGACATACCGAACCCTTTGTGGACCGATGTGTTGATCTCACCCCAATAGGCGCCGATACAGTCCGGGTAGTCTACATCCTCAATCACCGCGACAGATGGCTCCGGGGCCTCAGCCATATATTTGTAGTAGGCCATGCGCCGCGCCCGGATCACATCTGCTGGCTCGGTTGGCGGGTGAATGGCGGCTATCTTGGCGGTGCGTGCATAGCCGACAATTGCCGGCTCATCGGGGGCAGAGCACAGCATGGTGCCCCGGGTGAACTGATCAAAGCCTCGTTTGCCCTGCGCCACTTCAATGGCGTTGCATACGGTGGGCGTGTCGACCTTGCGAAGCAGAGACAGAAGCGATGGGGTCATGTGTCCTCCAGCCAGCGGATCAGGGCCGCTGTGGTTTCTTGTGGTTGTTCCAGTGTGGGCAGGTGCCCTGCGTCTTCAATGATCGTCAGCGCGCTATTAGGCAGAAGATCGTGCATGAGTTGGTGGCGTTCGACAGGGCAAAGACCGTCGGCACGCCCGCACAGAACCAGCGTTTTGCCGGTATAGGCCGACAGGGTCGCGCGTTGGTCGATGCGATCCATCAGCGCTTGCGACTGACGTAGAAAGACGTCCGGCCCCAGATCCGTGGCCATAGCCATGCAAAGATCCAGAATAGCGCCCTGTCGCGGACCATCCGCCAGATAGTTGGGCTTCATCTCATCGCGCATCACCTGCCGCAAGCGCCCCTCGCGAACGGCGGCCATCTGCGGCGCACGGCGCGCTTTGACCTCGGACGCTTCTGCCAGCGGGTTGGTGTCTAGCAAAGCGAGCCGTTCCACCCTATCCGGGGCCTGACGCAGCACTTCCATCGCAACGATCCCACCCATCGAAAGCCCCGCCAAAGCGAAGCTAGGAGGGGCATTGTTCAGAATTCCGGCGGCAATGGCCCCGACGCTGTCCTGCTGGCTTAGCGGGAAGCTCATCAACGGCACCCTGTTTGACATTGCGTCGATCTGCGGACCAAAGAGGCGCGCATCGCACATCATGCCGGGCAACAAGATCAAAGGCGTCATGACGCAGCCAGCTTTGCCCCTGCCGACAGCGCCGCCAATTTGGCATAGGCGATCTGCGGATCAACCGCTCCGAAGCCCGCGAAGGTACCAAAACCGCAATCGCTGCCTGCAATCACCCGATCCGCCCCTACGATGCCCGAGAAACGGTCGATGCGCTGCGCCACAAGCTTGGGGTGTTCGATGAAGTTCGTGGTGGTGTCGACAACGCCGGGCACCAGTACCTTGTCATCGGGTATCTCATTTTTCCGGTCGCGGAACACGGTCCATTCATGGGCGTGTCGCGGGTTCGAAGTTTCAAACAGCACATAGCGCGATTTGGTCGCCATCAGAGTGGAGAACACCTTGTCCATTGCGATGTCACAACAATGGGGCCCCTCGTAATTGCCCCAACAGATATGCACGCGCACACGGTCCTGCGGGACGTTCTGTAGAGCATGATTCAGGGCCTCGACATGCATATTGGCGATCTTCACGAACGCATCGTCCGACAGATCGGTGAACAACATATGCCGCGACAGGGCCAGATCCGGGCAATCCAGTTGTAAGTCCAGACCGGCGGCCACAATGGTCTCGTATTCTTCTTTCATCGCATCGGCCAGCGCGGCCAGATATGCTTCGCGCGTTGGGTAGTGGTCATTCTGCAGAAACAGCGAAATCACCCCTGGCGAGGCGGCGTTCATGAAGCCTCGGTCGAGCCCACGTTGGGACATCGCCGACTTAAGGTTTTCGATGTCCTTCTGCAACTCGCCTTGCCCTTTTGAACGCACGTCGCCCGTACACATGGGTCGCGCATATTTCGGGGTGCCGCCATCATCGGCGAGGCGTTGCAAAAAGCAGGGAAACATCTTCAGATCCGCAGGTGCATTACGCGGGCTGTCACCGGAAAAACCGGTATATCGGTCTTTGACGTAGGTGGCGTAGGAAATCTTCGAGGTCTCGCCATCGCTGACGATATCCACCCCGGCTTCGACCTGTTTGCGCACCGTCTCGGAGACCGCTTCAGTCATGCAGGCATCAAAACCTGCGGCATCGTATGGCTTGCCGTTTTCACGGGCGAAGATGTAATCCACCACGTCCTGCGAGCGGGGCAGGGATCCAACATGCGTGGTCTTTACGGTCATTGGGGCCTCCTCAGATTTTGCGAGCCATCAGGATTGTGTGGCTTTGGGTTTCGGGGTCTTCGGCCAGAAACCCGGTCAATTGCAGCCCGTACTCTTCAAGGCAAACAGCATAGCCTGCCGGAGACAGCGACGCGTGATAGACACGTTCCGATCCAACGGTACCACTGTCCTCTCCCGCGCGGGGACCGACGGTCAGCATCAGCATTCCACCGGGCCGCAAGTGACGGGACATGCGGGCGATGCAATCCCTTTGCTCGTCCGCTGTCAGATGGAAAAAGCTGTTCCAGGCGATGATGCCATCGAAGGTCTGATCCAGTTCGAAATCGCGCATGTCGCCATGTCGCCAATCCCCATCGGGCCAGCGGGTCCGGGCAATGGCCAGCATCGCCTCAGAGAAATCGACACCCGTGACGTCAAACCCTTCGGCCTTGAACCACCGCGCAATCGGATCGCCTGTCCCGCACCCTAAATCCAGAACGCGATCGCCTGGCTTCAGGCTGGCAGTGAAGCGCGCCAGCCAGCGCGCTTCGAACAAGGCCTTTGAACGGCGCTTGTCATAGTCGGTCGCCTGCCGTTCATAGATAGCATGGGTGTCGTTTGGATCTGCGGTCATCCTGTCCAGGTGGCTCCTGCCGGGTCATCGGTCGCTGTAATCCGGTACAGACCTGCCTGTCCGGTCATCGACGGTTCAACGCTATAGCGTTCTCCTGGCAGAACCAAGGCGGTGTCTCCATTTGACAGAGTGGTCTCATACCCATCAATCGAGATGCGCCAGTGACCGCTGGCGGGCATTAGAACAACCGGTTTTTCAGCGACAATCGGATCATTGACACTCGACCCGCGCCCGAGGAAGTCGACCTCGAACCCCGGTTTATCTTTGATCAGAGCGTTTTCGCCAATCACCGGCGCTGGTTTATTGGCCGACAATGCCATCAGATCCCAGTAGCGGGCAACGTATTTGCCCACCACATCCTCGACCGGCACCTCGGGGTAGTCTTTCAACTGTTCCTCGGTCAGCAGCGGCATCGGGCGCACGTTGTGGGGCAGCTCTTGGCCTTTCTTGCTGTCATACAGAACGCCATTGTCACCCAGCATCAGCCCGTGGGCCTGCGCGTCCTGAATGACTTGCGGTGCCCATGTCACGCCACCCCCGGCATCGTCACCGCCGAGGATCGACATGATCATCCCATAATCCTGACCGACATTTTCGAACCCGCGAAAAATGCCGGTTGGAATGTTGAAGATGTCGCCTTCTTCGGCAATGAACTCACCCGCAGTGCCATAGCGACCCCAGAAGAACCGCCAGCGGCCCTTGGCGACAAAGAACACTTCGGCCGTGGTGTGGCTGTGCAGAGAGTTCCGGCATTTTGGAGGCTGGCCCGCAGCGCCGATGTTAAAGCCGATCTTGTCGGTGATGTGGACGTGCTGGTCGGGCGATTCCGAGACGCCGCCGCCGATAATGGTGAAGTTCTCTTTCTGGTCACTGCCCGGCGTATGGGCGTCGATAAAGGCGGTTTTGCAGGGCTGCAGCTCGCCGTAGCGGACGATGCGTTGTTGGATTGTGCTCATGATGGTCTCCTTGAAAATGGGGGTGATGGGATCAATCCCGTCCCCCGGGAGGTCGATTATTCAAACGCCGAGCGCGCAGCGAGGCGCGATGCGTGTGAAAGCGCCGCGCCGCCTGACTGGCGTTCAGGGAGAGGCCCATCGCAGCCACTCAGCCCTCCTGGTCTTGTAGCAGGATCTGTTTCCAGACCGAGGTCTCGTCGAACAGGGTATATTCCCGGCGCAGCTGCGGCTGGCCGCTGATCAACTCGCCGAACTCGCCGTGGCTGATGCCCAGAACATAGACCTGCGCACCGGTTGGCGCGCCAAAGACACCCCAGCCATCATGCTTGCCCCATAGGCTCCAGCGGATCGCGGCGCGAGGGGGCATATTCGGGTCGTCGCGGCCAATCTGGTGTTCGATCTTGAACTCGGCGTTCGGAAAGCTGGCGCGCAAGCCCATCCAGAACCGATCCACCGAGTCCCAGCCGTGACCGGTGATCCCGCCTACATATTCGGACTGAACAGCGCGATCATATTCGGTTTCGATTGCGCCCATATCGGCATTCATGATCCGGGTCAGGATATCGGCGTAACGCTGCCCCCATTCATTGTCGTTGCCGGTGCCCTTGTAGGGGCCGGGCTGGTCGATCTTGGGTGTCAGCGGTTTGACGCAGTTCTCAGGTCCACCTTCGCGCGCAATTAAATCGGCGGCGTATTCCTTGGGGTCCCAACCCATCTGACGCACGATCGCCCCCTGATCGCGGATCAGCCATTCGTCGTTGATCTGATTGTCGATGGCGTGGCAGTCGGCGAGAATCCGATAGCGCAATTTGGTTCCGGTCGCTTTTCCATAAACTCCCTCGGCCAAATGTGTTGCGGTCGAGATGATCCGGTGCGAACTCAGCATCCCCTCTTCCGGCGTACCGGACCAGATAACATCCTCGCCAAGCAATTGACGGTCGGGAAACTCGGCCAGCGTCGCCATGGTCGCGCCGATGACGTTCTGGTTGCCCAGCACCACCGACCCGGGCGAGCGCACGACGATATCCTTGCTGTAATAGTCGTGCAGCGTGGCGATGCCGCGATCCTCCCAGATCTCTTTGGTGATCCCGATGATGTAATCCGGGAAGTCCCGGAATTTCGGATCAAAGCCCTTCATGTCTCAGTCCTTTGTGGTTTCCACCCCTTCGGCAAACGCGCCGAGGTCCGCACGATCAGCGGCCCGTCAATGGCCACTTTGCGCGGTTCGGCCGTGGCCGGGGTGTCGATATGGTCAAGCAATGCGGTGACGGTTTCAGCCACCATCAGATTTGCGCGCTGGCGGATGGTCGTCAGGTTATAGGCAGGCCACCCGGCGGGCGGCACATCGTCATAGCCGATGACCGAGACATCCTCGGGCACACGCAGGCCTAGTTCGAAGCGGATCACATCCATTACGGCCAAAGCCATGTGATCATTGGCCACAAATACCGCGTCGGGCCGTTTGCCGGGCGCCACATCAAACATCCGGCGGGCGGCGGCCCGGGCGTTTTCGGTGTGGAAATCTCCGACATCATGGGCGAAAACATTCTGCCCGCCTTCTGCCAATGCCGCACGGAACCCCGCCTCGCGGTCGCGCTGGGTCGAGGCGCCCTGCCAACCCGCGATATAGGCGATACGCTTATGCCCTCCGGCCAGCAGAAACTCGGCCACTTTACGCCCGCCCGCATAGTTGTCTGAGGCCACCGTGGTAATCCCGTCTAGATCTTGCGTACGGTTGAACAATACAACCGGAACACCGGCCTGCTGGCAGCGCGTGGCAATATCCGACGACATCGGAACCGAGGCCAGAATAACCCCGTCAACCTGATAATCCAGAATCTCGTCCATCACGTCGTCAATATTCCCGGCCGAGCGTGAGGCCATGAAAATCAGCACGTGATAGCCCTGTTCCTGCAGCGCGTTGGAGAGCTTTTCTAACGCCTCGGGGTAGAAGTAATTCTCGAGATACCCCACCACCAGACCAATGATCCGGCTTTTGCCTGACACCATGGCGCGGGCCAGAACATTGGGTCTGTACCCGAGTTCGGCGGCCGCCTTGCGCACTTTGTCTTCGGTCTTTTTGCTGACCGAGGCCCCGGGCGTGAACACCCGGCTGACCGCCGACTGGCTGACGCCTGCCAGCTGTGCAACCTGCAGGGATGTGACCTTTTCAGCCATCAGTCCGCCGTCCATCCGCCGTCAATCAGCATCGAGGTGCCCGTCACCAAAGCCGAGGCGTCCGAGGCCAGATAGGTGACCGCGCCCATGATGTCTTCGACTTCGCCCACGCGGTCGAGTTTGATCTTGTCCATGATCCACGCGGCCCGTTCGGGGTTGTCGAAGGTGGATTGTGTCAGCGGCGTGCGGATGAAGGTCGGGCAAACCGTGTTGATGCGGATGCGCTGTTTGCCCCATTCGATCGCCATCGCTTTGACCATACCCTCAAGCCCGTGTTTGGTGGCGCAGTACAGCGCCCGGTCCACACCGCCCACATGGCCCATCTGGCTTGAGATATGGATGATCGATCCTGGCCGCCCCGCCGCCAGCAGCGCCTTGGCCGCGTAGGATGACAGGAAATAGGCCGAGCGCAGGTTGATATCGGTCACTGCGTCGAAATCCTCGGGCGTGGTGTCGATTGCCGAGCTGTGGCGGGCGGTCCCGGCGGAGTTGACCACCACGTCAAAGGCGCGGCCTTCAAACAACTGTTTCAGCGCCTGTAAGTTACCTTGATCCACCACAGCAGCCTCGGCCGACCAGCCCTGCGCCTGCAGCGCGGCGACGGTCTCGGCCAGTCGATCTGCCCCGCGCGCCGCACAAACCACATGCGCCCCGGCTTCGGCCAGCGCCACGGCGCAGCCCTGACCGATACCCGAGGAGGCACCGGTAACCAGCGCGGTCTTACCGCTCAGCGAAAAAGAGGGGGTGCGGGGCAGGTCAGTCATCAGCTCATTCCATCCGGTATTTCAATTCGGCCCATATTCCGGGCCTTGTTGAATTCCCGCAGACGGGCGAACACGTCAACGCCAAGTTGGCGATAAGCGTCCAGAAGATCGACCAGAACCCAGTTTTCGCGGATCAGGCCATTCTCGAGCCGCCAGAAATCAAGGCTGCGCATTGTGATCCGCTGGCCCGAGGGCGCAATCCCCATCCAGCCGTCATGGGTTACCGTTTGGATCATGTTCGGCCAGCCCGTGACGGCGGCATAATCGCCATCGCCGAAGAAGTGATAGGTGATCTCATCCACATACTTCCCGCGATCCGGCATCCCGCTCAGGAACGGAATTTGGTGCCAGTTGCGAAACCCTGCATAGCCGCGCCCGGTTCCGATCCCCGCCGGGCCGTACCAGTTCATTCGCGGATGCCAGAACTTCTCCATCTCCATCACCTCTGGCCCGCCTTCTGAGGGGTGTTTCTTGAGGTGATCCAGCATGTCGATGATGTGCTGGCATGTCTGCTGGCCCTTGGCGGCATCATATGGCCCCGGCACCAGACCATCCTGTGTCGCGGGACCCGGCACATGCCATTCGTGCCCAAGGCTAGGGGCCATGGGCCAGGCGTTGGCCTGCATCATAACTTCGGGGATGTCCCAAAGCGCCTGCATCTCGACGATTCTACCGTCGCTGAAGCGATAAAATTCATGGAACCGCATCGTCACCTGATGGCCGGTCGGCGGGATATCCAGCCACGGCCCGGTAAAGGTGCCGGTATAGTAGCCGCCGCACCCGACCCAATCCGCGCCGTGTTCATCCGGTCCGGCTGTGACGATGTAGTCGCGCCGCTCCAAGTCAGGCCATGCGTCCAACAAACCTTTGTAAGCGGTGTCATAAAACGCGTCGCTGCCTGTGCTGTCGCCGAACGGGTGGCACAACCGAAACAGGGCGTCCGGAGCGCTGATATTTGCCAGCGCCTGACGCACACCCGTTTCTATAAAGTCATACATAGCTGCCCTGATTTGCGCGATCAGCGCTTTGTGCTGCGTATGGGTGTCACTCATTCCGCGGCGTCCCGATAGGGGGCGGCCTCGCCATAGGGGACGTTGATCCCGCCATAGCGGCGGACACGGACGTTGCATTGCTCGGCATGGCCCACGAACCCTTCCAGCATACACAGGCGCGAGCCATATTCGCCGATTAGCGTTGCCGCTTCATCGGTCAGAACCTTCTGATAACTGTGCGTTTTCAGGTACTTGCCAACCCAAAGGCCGCCGGTATACCGCCCGGCCTTTTTGGTCGGCAGCGTGTGGTTGGTACCAATCACCTTGTCGCCATTCGACACATTGGTGCGCGGACCGAGGAACAGCGCGCCGTAGCAGGTCATATTCGCAAGGAACCAGTCATCGCGGTCGGTCATCACTTGCACATGCTCGGACGCGATGTCGTCGGCAACTTTCAGCATCTCGTCATAGGTGTCGCAGACAATCACCTCGCCATACTCGGCCCAGGACACTTTCGCGGTGTCGGCGGTGGGCAGGATGCCCAGCAGGCGGTCGACCTCGGCAAGAGTATCCTCGGCCAGTTTGCGCGAATTGGTCAGCAACACGCAGGGGCTGTTATAGCCATGCTCGGCCTGACCCAACAGGTCGGTTGCGCAGAGTTCCGCGTCTGCTGCGGTCTCATCTGCGATCACCATAGTCTCGGTCGGACCAGCAAACAGGTCGATGCCCACACGGCCAAACAGTTGACGCTTGGCTTCGGCCACAAAGGCATTGCCGGGGCCGACCAGCATGTGGACGGGATCAATGGTTTCGGTTCCCAGCGCCATCGCGCCGATGGCCTGAATGCCGCCCATCACATAGATCTCGTGCGCACCGCCCAGATGCATGGCGGCGATCACCGCCGGGTTCGGCTTACCCTGAAACGGAGGTGTGCAGGCGATGATGCGCGGCACGCCCGCCACGCTGGCCGTCGCAACCGACATATGGGCCGAGGCCACCATCGGGAACTTGCCGCCGGGCACATAGCAGCCTACCGATTGCACGGGGATGTTCTTGTGACCCAAAATGACGCCGGGAAGGGTTTCAACCTCGATATCCAGCATCGAGTCGCGCTGCGCCTGTGCAAAGTTGCGCACCTGTTCTTGGGCGAATTTGATATCGTCCAGCTCGCGGTCGGTCAGCTGGCCGATCAGATCGTCGATCTGCTCCTGCGACAAGCGGAACGAGGCGGGGGAATAGTTGTCGAACTTCTCGCTCAGTTCGCGCACAGCGGCGTCGCCACGGGTTTCGATGTCTTTCAGTGTGGCCTCGACCACGGCGCGGGTCTTGGCGTCATCTTCGGCCCGGTCAGCGTCGGACTTGCCGCGTTTGAGATACTCGATTGCCATTGTCGTGATCCTTACTTGTCGGGGCGGGGCGCGATTTTCTCACCCCGGTCATAGGCTTCCCAGCCCTCACCGTTAAACAGATCGACCCCCAGCTGCGCGGCCACATGGGCGAAATCCACATTCACCCAGTTGTCGACGATTTTGCCGTCGACCACTTTCCAGAAATCCATGTAACGGATTTCAACCCGCTTTCCGGTGGGGGCGATGCCCAGAAACTCGCCGGAATGGGTGGCCTCTTGCCGGCCGAAGGCGGCAGCCCATTCACCCATATAAAGGCGTGCCTCATCGATGCAGGTTTTGTCTGAAAACGCCGCTTGGAAGGGGCGCTGCCAGTTGTCTTGAAACTCTTTCAGGCCGGTCTTGGTGCCGCAACCCTGATTGCCCATCCAGCGGAAACCCTGCGAAAAGAACTCGCCGATATCGTCTATACGGTGGTCGTTCAAACCGTCCACCATGGTTTCGATCACGCGGCGCGTATCTTCGGTTTTGCTCAGATCCGTTTCACGGGTCAGAACGGCTTGTTCCGGGCGGGAACCCTTCATTTCTTTATCCTTTTACTGCGCCAGCGGTCAGTCCGCTTACGATTTGGCGTTGGAAGATCATCACAAGGAAGAACAGCGGGGCGATGATTGACACCGCAGCGGCTACGGCGACCACCTGATCGGTTGTCGTCGTCTCGCGGTTGAACATGCCCGCAATGGCGGGGACCATCGTCTGGTTCTGCGCATCAAGCAGCAGCGAGGTCACAAGAAAGTCGTTATAAGCCAGCAGGAAGCTGAACAGCCCGGTCGTGATCACCCCCGGCCACATCACCGGCATGATCACGCGGCGGAAGGCCTGAAAGTGGTTGCAGCCATCAACCCGCGCAGCCTCATCCAGTTCGGCCGGAATGTTCTGGAAGAACGAGCGCAGCATCCAGATCGTGAACGGCTGGTTGATCGCCACCAGCACCGCGATTACGGCGAAAGGCTTGCCATAGAGCGTCGGTGCATTCTCACCCAGAATTGGCGCCAGCCATTCGGCCGAGTTGATGAAGACCGGCAGGTAGCCCGCCACCAGAACCGAATGTGGCAGCGCGCGAAAGATCAGCGCAATCAGCAAGATCCAGAAGGCCAGTGTCGAGCCCGACCGCGCCAGACCATAACCGGCCAGCGTTCCCACGGTCAGCGATACGGTCACAACCCCTGCGGTCACGATCAGCGAGTTTTTGAAGTTGTTGGAAAAGCCCCGGTCGACCCAGACGGTCTTGTAGTGCTCGGTCGTCACGCCCAGCACGTCGCGACCCAGAGGGCCGAATAGCGGGTTCAGCACGTTCAGAAGCGCAGGCAAGACCACAAAGAACACCAGCAGGAAGGCGATCAGGGCAACAAGCACTCCGACCACCCAGCCGAACCATGCCTGACCCGGCGCAGTGTATTCCCTGATCTTCGTGGGCAGCACCTTGGTTACGACCATGGCTGCGCCCCAGATCACCGTGATCCCTAGAATGATATCCAGAACCGACAACCCGTTCCCGGTGGCCAGCGTCGCCGGGCCAAAGATCACGTTCAGCGCGTTGCTGTCATAGGCGTCCACTGGGGATTTGACGCTCATGATCGCAATCCAGACGATCGGGAAGGCGGCGACAAGGCACCAGAACGCCAGGAAGATGTTTGATGTCAGCCGCAGGCTGAGAGGTTGGCGAAGCGCGCGTGAGGACATATCAGTGGCCTCCTTTATGGTCGCGCCAGGTGCGGCGCAGCGGCAGGATCAGCAGAATGACGATCCCGATCATGGTCAGCATCGCGCTGGCCGAGGCCCGGCTGATCGACCGGTTGCCCGCCTGATCCGGCACGAGGAAGTCGAAGGTCAGCCATTGTAGCGAGATGACATAAGCCTGACTGGAGAAACCGACGATCTCTTCGAACACCCGGTAAGCGTCCATCAGGTGAATCATCGATACGAAGATGATCAGCGGCATCAGATGCGGAATGACGATGTATTTCATGCGCTGCCAACGAGTCGCCCCATCGATCACGGCGCTTTCCAGACTGTCCTGATTGACGGTCTGCAGCCCGGCATAGAACACAACGGCCGCAAACGGGGCCACGTGCCAGACGCGGTAGAACATCATCAGGATTTCAATCGTCCAGGCCTGCGCGAACAGGGCGATGTCTCGGTTCAACCACCATTCCAGCAGTGCGGTCAGGATACCGTCCCCACGGAACAACCAGTTGATCGACAGCGCGCCGATCACCGGCGTGATGATGAAGGGCAGCAGCGAGATGAAGATGACCGGTCCGCGGATCGACCCCGCAGCGTTATTGATCAGAACCGCGATGCCCAGCCCGAACCCAATGACCAGAGGCAGCGTGATTAGCGTAAAAGTCAGCGTGAATCGCAGCGCCTTCCAGAAGTTGATGGTGGACAGCACGGACCAGTTGCCCTCGGTGATCGCGCGCCAGGCCCGCTCGGGTTCCAGCACGTTGCGATAGCTTTGCAGGCCGACATATTCGGTCTGGGTGATAACCTCGCCATGTTCATCCAGCTTGGGCTGCGATTTCTGCTCGGTCACACAAGTCTGAGTCAGGAAGCCAGGGGTACAGGTTTCGACCTCGACTGTCTCATAGACGGGTTGGGTGATGTAAAAGCTCTGCTTAAACACGCTGACCAACGGGAAAGCGATAAAGAGAAGCATCATAAAGACAGAGGGGCCAACAAAGGCGGCAAATGTCCTGAAATTCATGGCTCTGCCTTTCTCATGGTTCTCGGGTGGGGAATTAGGGAGGGCACGGGGCCCTCCCCAGGGAGGATCAGTTGCTGATCAGACCAGCTTCTTTCGCGGCAGTGATGTAGTCCGCCTCGATATCGGCCAGTGCGGTTTGCGCGTCCTTGGCGCCGGTCAGGTAATCGGCCAAACCATTGCCCAGGGCGCTGTGCAGAACACCCATTGCGGCGCTGGCCGGGTAGGCCCCCGCACCGTTTTCCGCCGAGGCGGCAGCGCCTGCAGCCAGTTCGCCGGGCTGGTAGGCCGCGTTTAGCCAGACGGCAGTGTCATTGTTGGCACTGACCATGTCACCGTCGATTCCTTCCATGACCAGACGGAAGGCGGCATCGGCCTCTTCATCGCTCATGTTCGAGGCCAGAACGATGCCGTCCCACCAGATCGTGGTCGAGGGACGCTCGGATCCCATCGGAGCCGAGGCCATGGTGACCTTGCCGACCACTTGGCTTTCGGCCTCGTCATTCATGGCAGCGGCGCGGCTGGCCCACAGGTTCGCCATGGCGATCTTGCCCTGTTGGAACTGCTGCTGGACATAGGTGGAATCGGAGACAAGGTATTCGGGATCCATGAACTCGGTCATGGCCTTCATCGTCTCAAGCGCTTTGACGCCTTTTTCGTTGTTGATCGCGGGCATGTTGCCCTCGCCGATGAACGTGCCGCCTTCGCCCATATACATGTTGACGAATTCCTGAGCCAGGTTCCAACCGGTTTTGAACGTGCCGCCGATTGGGTATTCCATCACGCCGGCCTCTTTGATCTTGGCTGCGGCAGCCAGAACGTCGTCATAGGTCTTGGGTTCTTCGATGCCCAGCTCGGCCAGAACATCATTGCGATACATCAGGTGCTGCGCGTTCACCATCATAGCGATCGCCATCACCTTGCCATCCACCTTGATCAGCTGGTTGGGCAGCAGGTCTTGCCCGTATTTCGCGACAAGATCATCCAGTGGGCGGATCGTGCCCGCGTTCAGAAGCGGGATCATGGTTTCGTTCGCCACGCCGCCGATCTGATAGAGCGAGGGGTTGGCAGCGAAAGCTTCGGGCTGCTTCTCGCGGAATTCCTGATCCAGCGAGGCGCTGAAATTGCCGCACTCGGCCATCGCATCCGTCACTGCTTTCCAGGCTTCGAACCCTGCCGACAGCGATTTCAGCGGCACTTCGTTTTCATAGGAACAGGCTGCCGATGCACCGCTTGCCGCGATGGCCATGGCGCCTGCCATTAGGATCGTCTTGAGTTTCATGCGTTTCTCCCTGTCAGGATGGGTCCGTCGTCGACGCCCGGACCGCTGTTATGCCCCGAAGGGCTGTTGGCGGGGTTACTCCCCGATCCGCGCACCGCTTCCAGCTTCGAAGAGGTGACAGATTTCTGTTGGCACCGAGAATGAGACATCATCCCCGATCTCGGCGCGGAAAGATTTATCGGCCTTGACCGACACCAAAGCCCCACCGACCCGGACCGATATCATGGTCGCGTCGCCCAGAAGCTCCAGCGTGTAGATCGGTGCGGTGATCTGGCCTGCGCCTTCGGCAAGACTGGCATCCTCAGCCCGGAAACCCAGTGTCATGGGGCCATCGGGCGCGTTGACTGGGATCTCAACATGTTCCGCACGGAACACGCCGCCCGCGACCTCACCCTCCATCAGGTTCATGGCGGGCGAGCCGATAAAGCTGGCGACAAATGTATTCGCGGGTCGGTCATAGATTTCGGTCGGGCTGCCGACCTGCTGCACAACGCCCTGTTTCATCACCACAACGCGGTCAGCCAGTGTCATCGCTTCGATCTGGTCATGGGTCACATAGATCGTCGTCACCGCCAGCTCATGGCTGAGGTTTTTGATCTGCGCCCGGGTCGAGACCCGCAGCTTGGCATCCAGGTTCGACAGAGGCTCGTCCATCAGGAATACGTTCGGTTCTCGTACGATGGCGCGGGCCAGGGCCACGCGCTGCCGCTGACCGCCCGACAGTTCGGCGGGTTTGCGATGCAGAAAATCGTCCAGCTCGACCATTGCGCTGGCGCGGCGCACCTTGTCGTCATGGGTCGCCGGGTCGATGCCGCGGACTTTCAGCGGAAAGCGGATGTTCTCATAGACGTTCATGTTGGGGTAGAGCGCATAGCTTTGGAACACCATCGCCACGTCGCGGTCTTTGGGTTCCAGATCGTTTACGACCTTGCCGTCGATCAAAATATCGCCCTCGGTCACGTCCTCAAGCCCGGCGATCATCCGCATCGTGGTGGTCTTGCCGCAACCCGATGGACCCAGCAGCACCAGAAACTCGCGATCTGCGATGGTTAGGTCAAAATTGTGGACCCCCACAAACGAACCCCATCGTTTGCCGACGTTACGCAGTTGAATTTCCGCCATGGTGCCCCCAACTAGGATTCGTTTTGCATACGTTTGCAAAACTGTAATTCGCATATATCAAATCAGGCAAGACTTTTTTGCATACGTATGCAAGAATGTGGAAAATACCCGATTCATTCCAGCGACACAAAACGCGCAACACCCTGACAAAAATGGAAAATACCGTGACCTTCCAGAAAGAGAAAAAAGTTATCTCTGACTTTCATTCCGCATTGGATTCAGCGACGCCCCAAGACGTTCCCAACGTCATGAGCCGTTTCTGCACACCTGATTCAGTTTGGCGCGGCTTTCACCCATTCAACTTGATCAATGATGCTGAACAAGTGGCCCAGCAATTCTGGATGCCCCTGAAATCCAGTCTGACACGATTGCAAAATCGGGTGGATATCATGTTCGCCGGGCAGAATTCGCTACGTGATGAATCAGATGTGTGGGTCGTCACTATGGGGCATTTGATGGGCCTGTTCGACCATCCTTGGTTGGGCATTCGCCCGACCGGAAAGCTGGCGTTTCTGCGCTATTGTGCGTTCTACAAGGTCGCCGATGGCAAGATCACGGAAACGGCGATGTATTTCGACATACCACACCTGATGGTGCAGGCCGGGCAGAACCCGTTTCCTCCGCAAACAGCGGCGCATCTGGTGCAACCTGGCCCAATGCCGCATGATGGCCTGCTGCTTACGGAACAGCCGGTTGCAGAGGGTGAGAAAACACTGGCATTGATCAATGCGATGATCTCGGACCTTGGCCAGTGGCAAGGCGGGTTACCGCTTGAGGAAGAGTTGGCCAGAACCTGGCATAAAGACATGATCTGGTGGGGGCCCGAGGGGATAGGCGCGACCTACACGATCGAACGCTATGCCAAGCAACACTCGGGACCGTTCCGCGCGGGTTTCAAAGACCGGTCAAAGACCAAGCATATCTGCCGTCTGGCCGAAGGGCATTATGGCGGCTTCTTTGGCTGGCCCAACTTCACCGCAACGCCCTCAGGAGGGTTCATGGGTATGCCGGCCACTGGCAAACCGGGTGAGTTCAGGGTGATCGACATTTATCGCCGTGCCGAGGACAAACTGGCCGAAAACTGGATTTTCATAGACCTGCTGCATTTCTGGAAACAACAGGGGGTCGAAGTATTGGGCCGCACTGCTGGGATTGAAACACCATGAAAATAGACGCACATCACCATCTGTGGGATCTGAACGCGGTGGAGTATCCTTGGTTGATGGAAAAGGGCGCCGTTCGGTTTTTTGGCGACCCCACGCCGATCCAGCGTGACTATTTTTTACCAGAGTTTCGTGCAGACGCGTCGGCACAGGGTTTCTCGGCTTCGGTTCATATCCAAGTCGGCGCCGCCGATCCCTGGGCCGAGGCGCAGTGGGTGCAATCCGTGGCCGATCAATATCCGGACTGGCCGCTGGTTCAGGTCGTGTTTTGCGATCTGACGGCTGATGATTTGGATTACCAGCTGAATCGCTTTCAATCGCTACCCTCGGTCCGGGGTGTTCGTCAGATCGTCGGGCGCGCGCCCGGCGAAGATGCCAAGACCGGCACAAACAAGTTGCTTGAAAACCCGGATTTCCAGACCGGCCTCAAAGCCGTGGGCGAGCGAGGCCTTTCCTTTGACCTGCAATTGCTTCCCGAACTGATGGAGCAAACTGCCGAAGTGCTTTCGCAGGCACCAAGTACACGTGTCGCTCTTTGTCACGCAGGCTCACCACATGACCGCAGTGCTGATGGGTTAAGTCACTGGCAAGAGGCGCTTAGTTCTCTATCCAAACTGCCGCACGTCAATTGCAAACTCTCTGGGCTTGGTATGTTTGACCACAACTGGAGCACCGACAGTGTCGCGCCAATCGTTTCAACCTGCTTGTCGCAATTCGGAGCCGATCGTTGCATGTTCGGATCGAACTTTCCGGTCGACAGTCTTTCTTCGACTTACCATGAACTGGTGTCGCGCCTTCAAGAACTGATCCCTGACGCGCATCAGAACAGCGTGTTCCAAGATACTGCAAAGAGGTTCTACCGTTTTGAATGAGTTTGGAAACTGTATTCGAAGTTGATCGGCCCGTTGCAATTGAGGGTACCGCGTGGGGCGATACGTTTAGATATGCGCACGCCCGGATTCATTCGGTTTCAACATGTCAGGCAATCACAGCCAGACTTTCGACTTCAAATTAAAACCGAGCCAGGCAGATCAGGCCGCTCATGAGAACGGCCTGTTTCTCTTTTGCTGATCAAAACCTCTCAAGGAGAATTTGGTGCATAGGCCAGATAGTTTTCCTGAATAGAGATCTGGTCCGCGATGAACTTTGCATCATGCCAAACGCCCCAGATAAACGATGATCCGCGGCGCGATTGCCAAGGCAGCCCGACAAAATAGAGCCCCGGCACCGGAGAGACACCGCGTTGATGGATCGGTCTGCCTCGGTCGTCCAGCGTGTCTGCCTCCAGCCAGTCATAGTCAAACTGGAACCCGGTTGCCCAGATCACGGTGCGTATATTGTTACGCTCAAGGTCCAGCTCGCGAATGGGGTCCGACACACAAGCGGGATCGTCCGCTATGACCCAGGCCTCGGGCTCTTCTGGCAGGTCCATGCCGGTGCGCGCGACGTAGGCATCAGCGGCTTCGAGCAGGGACAACATGTTTGCGTCGCCCGCATCGAGATTGGCTTTGAGGTCATCAGCGATATGGAGAACGCCGTTTTCATATCCTGACGACATCCCCAGCAAAGTGATACCGCGCTGGGCAAGTTTCCTGAAATCTACGGTATTGCCGCCATGCGCGCCGCTGACTGCGATCGTGACATGCTCGGTGCCGGGCGCCGGTGTATCCAAATTCCAAATGCCGAGAACACCCAGCCACCAGACATTGTCGCGCCCGCGATAGCGACGCGGAGGTCGGTCATGGGGGCCAATGGAGAAGAAAACCTCGCGCCCAGCATCGTGCAACTCGGCGGCGATCTGCGATCCTGAGGAACCGCCGCCGATGACCAGAACGGCGCCCTCAGGCAAAGCCTCGGGATTGCGATACGCGATGGAATGCATCTGCAGAACGTCAGAGGTTTCAGGTATGATCGGCGGAATTGCCGGTTTCTGAAACGGCCCTGTGGCACAGACGAGGTGGCGCGCTTCTATGGGACCTTGTGACGTTTCGATCAAAAAACCCGCGCGGTTTTCATGCGGCCGCGCACGCGTCACCGTGACGCCGGTGCGCACGGGCGCGTCGATCATTTTGGCATAGTCTTCAAAATACTGGGCCACGCATTCCTTGCGCGGAAAGGCGTCGCGGTCGCCGGAAAACTCCAGGCCCGGGAAGCGATCATGCCATGCCGGACCATTTGCAACGAGTGAATCCCACCGTTCGGATCGCCAACGTTCGGCAATGCGGCCCCGCTCTAAAAGGACGTGGTCAATGCCTTGGGCACGGAGATGCTCGCTTGTGGCAATGCCCGCCTGACCTGCGCCAATCACCACCGTGTCGAAGTTTTCCATCGCGTCACCTTTTTTGCCGTGCTGGGTATCTGTTGGCCCGGCCGCTTCTTTTGCTTGTGCAACCCTAATTTTGTATCATCTTATGTCGATTAGATTTTACCTAATCACCGGTAAGATAGACTTTTGGTTTGTTTCCGGCAAAAGCCGTCTCAGTATGTGAATGCGGTGACCGCCCGCGACTCAGGCAAAGAGGTTCGTTCATGCCCAAAGACCACGTTGATCCTATCGCCGCTCTGCGCGCGAACACCTCGGTCCCATTTGAACGTGCGCGGGCCATGCCGACCGAGGTCTATACCGAGCAGAGCTTTGTAGATGCAGAGCTGGAGCACATCTTCCGCAAGGATTGGTACTGTGTGGGCCGGGCGGACGCCTTGTCGTCTGTCGGGGACTATGTGGCCTGTGAACTGGCTGGGCAGCCAATCGTTGTGTTGCGTGACAGAGACGGCGATCTGCGCGCGATGAGCAATGTGTGCCTGCACCGCATGTCGACGCTTTTGCAAGGGCGCGGGAATGCAAAGACAATCGTCTGCCCCTATCACGCCTGGACCTACAACCTCGACGGCAAGCTACGCGGAGCGCCCGCGATGAAGCAGAACGAGGGGTTTTGCAAAGAAAACTACGCGTTGCCTCAGGTCCGCTGCGAGGAATGGCTGGGCTGGGTCTTTGTCTGCCTTGATCCAAATGCAGCCCCCGTGGTCGAGCAGCTGTCCGAAGTGGCGACCATGATCGAAGGCTATGACATGGCCAACTATTCCGAGGCGTTCTATGAAGAACACGTCTGGGACACCAACTGGAAGGTGTTGGCCGAGAATTTTATGGAAAGCTACCATTTGCCGGTGTGTCACGCGGGCACGATTGGTGGATTGTCGCGGCTGGAGGACATGATTTGCCCACCCGGCAGCCCGGCCTTCAACTACCACACGATTCTGAAGGATGAATCCTTGCGCATCGCCATGGCGCATCCCAGCAATGACCGGCTGAAAGGCGATGAACGCCGCACGACCTTTCTTCTGGCGCTTTATCCAAGCCTGATGATCACGCTGACGCCAGGGTATTTCTGGTATCTGTCCTTGCATCCCAAAGGGCCGGGTCAGGTGCATATCCGCTTTGGCGGTGGCATGTCGAATGACTTTGCGGATGACCCGGATGCGCAAGACAATTTCACCGCGCTCAAGGCGCTTCTGGATGACGTGAATGTCGAAGATCGCGGTTGCACCGAAAAAGTGTTTCGGGGCCTGTGTTCAGAAGCGGCAACGCCTGGGCATCTCAGCCATCTGGAACGCCCGAACTACGACTTTGCGCAATATCTGATGTCAAAGATCGACGCAGGAGGCGCGTCCTAAATATGGCTCACACCCGCATCCGCCCCTTCAATACCGGCGATACCTACCCTGAACAATCGCTCGACAATGACCTGTGCCAAGCCGTTGTCACCCGCGGCGGGAGTACTGTCTGGATGCGCGGGCAGTGCCCGCAGAACCTGGACGATGCCAAGAACATCGATAGCCACGACCCGGCAGAGCAGACCCACAAGGTGATGCAGAACATCAAACAATTGATCGAAGAAGCAGGCGGCGAAATGGAGCATCTCGTCAAGGTGGTCGTCTATATCATCGATGTCCGCCACCGTGAGGCTGTGTATCGGACCATGGGCGAATACATCAAAGGCGTGCATCCTGTTTCGACCGGGCTTGTGGTGCAGGCTCTGGCACGGCCCGAATGGCTGGTGGAGATTGACGCCACCGCCGTGATCCCGGACTAGCCCCGTGACTTTCTCTCTTGTGGCCCGCTGCGCGCAGACCGGCATGTTTGGCGTGGCGATCTCGTCTTCTTCTCCGGCAGTTGCAGCCCGTTGCGCCTATGCGCGTACAGGCGTTGGTGCGGTGGCAAGCCAGAATGTCACCGATCCGAGCCTTGGTCCAAAGACGCTCGATCTGATGGAACAGGGCGCCTCGGCTGAGGCGGCGGTGCGCCAAATCACTGGTGAGGCCGCGCACATCGCGTACAGGCAACTTCTGGCGATTGACCGGAACGGAACCACAGCCATCCACTCAGGCCAAAACGTGCTGGGCAACTGGAACGAGGCGCAGGGCAGGGATGTTGCATCGGGGGGCAATCTTCTGGCCCATGACGGTGTACCCGCTGCCATCGTGTCCGCATTCGAAGATGCGACAGGTCACTTGGGTGACCGGCTGATTGCTGCACTGCGCGCTGGGCTTGTTGCCGGGGGCGAGGCCGGGCCCGTGCATTCCGCGGGTCTGATGTTGGTCGACAAAGTCAGCTGGCCCGTGGCCGACCTGCGCTGCGACTGGACCGAGGATTGCCCCATTGAAGCGGTTGCAACCGCCTGGGACGTCTACAAACCACAACTGGACGATTACGTGCGCCGCGCACTCGATCCCTCCGCCGCGCCCTCCTATGGCGTGCCAGGGGACGCGTAAGACATAACAACAAGGGAGGCCGGGATGACCCATTTGCGAACGAAACTTCAAGACTTGGCCGCCTTGCCCGCGGATCGCCCGATGGGCATGCCCGGCGCGTTCTATACCTCGCAGGAGCAATTCGACCACGAGGCGCAGACTGTGCTGCGCAGCGGGTGGCACTGCTTGGGTCGGGTTGATGAAATCCCTGAACCCGGTGATTTCTTCACTGTCCAGCTTCTGAATGAACCCTTGCTTGTCGTGCGCGGCGATGAAGGTGAAATCCGTGCCCTTGCGAATGTGTGTAGGCATCGCGGAATGCCACTGGCAGAAGGAAGCGGCAATACAAAACGGTTTGTTTGCTCGTATCACGCTTGGGCCTATGGGCGCGACGGTGCCTTGCTGCGTGCGCCGCGAATGGAGAACGCGGGCTTTGATCCCAAATCCTGCAGGCTGCCGGAACACCAGGTGCAGCTTTGGAACGGGTTCATTTACGTGAACCTGGCACCGAACGCCCCGCCGTTTGAACACCCCGAGCTTGATGCCATGCTAGCGCCCTATGAGACCGAGGATTTCCGCCTTGTGCATGTGGCTGAAGAGAACTGGCAGACCAACTGGAAATGCCTGGTTGAGAACTTCATGGAAGGCTACCACCTGAGTGTGGTCCATCCGCAAACCCTGCACGGCTACACCCCGTCAGGGCTGTCGCGCAAGCTGGTCAGCGGGGATGGATACACCTCCTACGCTGCCAATTACCCGGACAATATCACGCCGCGCGGAGACGGCGCGGCGGGCCTGAGCGAGGCAGAACGAAAACGGTCGTCCCTCTTTGCCAAGTTTCCCACGCAGGTGGCCAGCCAAGCCGCCAGCCTGCTCGTATCGCTGTCTATTTTCCCGATCAACGCGAACCTGATCCGCGTCAAATGGACGATGTCCGTCTATCGCGATAACCTCGATCACGACACGATCCAGGGGCGAATCGCGCTCTGGGAAGAGGTCAACCGCGAGGATCGCGAAAAGCTTGAGCGCATGCAGGTCGCGCTGCATTCTGCCCACGCGATCGAAGGGCCGCTGGCAGGGGATGACTATGAAGGCACGATCCGCGATTTCCAAACATGGCTGGCCCAACAGGATAGTGCCCCTGATCTGGCCTGAGACTATGCGAGCCGCTAAGACCTCTGACAACATCTCTAAAATAGGAGCGTCTGCGTGCCGCGTCTGACCCTCCGGCAGTTGGAGTACCTTGTTACGGTTGGCGAAACAGGCAGTATAGCGCGGGCTGCAGACCGGTTGAACGTCTCGTCGCCGTCGATCTCATCTGCCATCACCCAGCTTGAAGAAGAGTTGGCGATTTCGCTGTTTGTGCGGCAACACGCGCAGGGCCTGTCACTGACACAAGGTGGGCAAAGGGTGTTTGAAAAAGCCCGCCAGGTCCTGAACGACGCGAGAGAGATCGCAAACATTGCCGCCGATATTTCAGGTACGGCGCGCGGCCCTCTCGCAGTGGGCTGCCTCCTGACCTTTGCGCAACTTGTTTTACCGCGGTTGCGGCGCGGGTTTGAAACCGGATTTCCCGATGTCAGGATCGCCCAGAAAGAACTGAACCAGGCCGAGATTTTCAACGCGTTGCAACGGTCCGAGATCGACATTGCGCTGACCTATGACATGGATATTCCAACCGATCTGAATTTCATAGGGCTGGTGCGCCTGAACCCTTTTGCATTGCTGCATGCCGGGCATGAATTGGCGACACGGACATCCGTATCCATTGATGATCTGGCGGACCTGCCAATGATCCTTCTCGATTTGCCGATCAGTACCGACTACTTCCTGTCGCTCTTTACGGCATCCTCGCGCCAGCCTCGCATTGTGGAGCTGACGCGAGACATGGCTGTGATGCGTTCGATGGTCGGGAACGCCTTTGGCTATTCCATCGCCAATGTGCGCCCGCAAAGCAATACATCACCGGACGGCAACCCGCTGGTTTGTGTGCCGATCACCGGGCCGGTTCGGTCCTTGAGAATGGGCCTTTTGACCACCCACGGTGCGGAAAAATCGCGCACCGTTTCTGCGTTCATAGACTATGCGCAAGCTCAGGCCCGTGCGGGCGCCTTTCGCGCCATCGGAGGAGAAGCGCTTTCATGAGTGTCTCGCTAAAGGTTCTGGAGCGTCTGGTTGCCTTTGAATCCGTCAGTGCCCGATCCAACCTCGATATGATCGCCTATATCGAAGACTTTCTGCGCAATCGCGGCTTTCGGGTGCAGCGCATCACAGATCCTGACGAACCTAAGGCAGGGCTTTTTGCAGAAATCGGGCCATCTGTTGAAGGTGGGCTGTTACTCTCTGCGCATTCCGACGTGGTGCCGGTTGAGGGGCAGGATTGGAGCGTAAGCCCCTTCAAACTTACCCGACAGGAAGGCCGATTGTACGGGCGTGGAACGACCGATATGAAAGGCTTTCTGGCTGAGATGCTGGCCCTTGCCGATGCCATGCACGGTCGGGAACTGAAAACGCCTTTAAAGCTCTTGGTGTCATACGACGAAGAGATCGGCTGCGTCGGGATTTCACGTATGAAAAAGCAGCTACCGGCGCTCTTGGGACGCCCCAAACTGGCCATTGTGGGCGAGCCGACCGAGATGCAGGTCGCCATTGGTCACAAAGGCAAGCGTGCCTACCGCGCCGACATAAGAGGAGAGGCCGGACATTCCGCACTGGCCCCGCAATTTGTAAACGCACTCCACGTTGCTGTCGATTTCGTCGCAGAGTTGCGCCAGATGCAGCAGAAGGCCCAACAAACTGGGATCCGCAACGACGCCTACGATGTTCCCTATACGACCTTCCATGTTGGCCAGCTGTCCGGCGGCACAGCGCTCAACCTTGTACCCGACAAGGCGACGCTTGTGTTTGAGTTCCGGCATCTGGCGGAAGATGACCCCGACGAGATCGAAGCCGAGCTTCAGCAGGCAGCAGACGCGGTTTTGGCCAAGTTTCCAACGGCTGCCCAAATCTCGCTTCGGGCGTTGGCGGGATACCCCGGGCTGTCGGTCGCCAGCTCTGAACCGGTGGTCTCACTGGTAAAATCCTCTGGCGGCGGTGACACAAGCCACGTTGAATTCGGAACTGAGGCTGGCGTTCTGTCAGACCTCGGCATCGCGACAGTGGTGTGTGGCCCAGGGTCTATGGCGGAACAAGGCCACAAGCCTGATGAGTTTGTTTCCGAGGAACAGTTGGTTGCTTGTTCTCTCATGCTCAGAAAAGTCGCGGATGAGGTGTTGATTGGCGTCTAGAGCAGATGTGTTTTTGATGAGGTCAGTCGCGAAGCTTCCGACAATTGACGCCCAAAACTGGTTCTGATGAATGCCGTCTGCTCTGAGAGGGGGCGATCCGGGATTGGCGTGCAGCCATCAACTTAACCCTTGTCCGTGCTCTTGGATCGGTCGCATATCTGTTTCCTACGACGCGAGTCGTCAGAGACTGTCGCGGAATAGGATGCGCCACGAGCTCGCTTCTGAACGACTTTGTCGCAGCGTTGGCGAGATAGTTTGACCATTCAATTGTTTCGAATCGATTGAGAAGTGGTATGCTGCACCGCAGAAATCGAGGCGCCACGATGTTCCGCCTGAACAGGTCAAAAGCTGTCGTCATCGGAGTGGCAAGCGATCGGTCGATCGCGTGGGGTAATGCACGCGCGCTGCAGTCGCAAAGCGAAGATGTCGCCCGGCCCTTTGAAAACCCGCGTACTCACCGGGACAGTCAATTTCGGTGCGCTGCAGTAAATCGTGCACCCACGTATTGCTTCGCGACCATTGAAGATGTCGGCCTGTGCAGCGTTTATTGCAAGCCGCGAGGCGTTCAATTTTATCAGGGGCATATACCCCATCGACGATGAAAACAGCATCGTCTGAGGAAGGATAGATCAATGGCTCGGAATTCACGCGCGAATGAAAAGGCATCGAACCTAGCAAATGGTGAAAACATAGCGGCCGTGAACAGCAATATGTCTGACGCGATTTCCAACGTGCTCGACCAATCTGGCGTTCAGTATGAAATTCTGTCTCGCGCCGCCACAATTCAGGCTCAGAAGATAACTGAACACCATTCGGATCGGGGGTTAAAACTGACAAACGAACTGCGAGGTCTTGCAGTTCAATTAACGCAGACGAAATCTGTTGGCTCGGCTTGGGCGGACTACGTCAAGGATGCTGGTCAGCGCGTCGCCTTGACGATGGACGCCTTGCGTGAGCGTGGCGATGTTTTCCTCGAACATGAAGCGGCCGGATGCCCGCCGGTGCTCGCCTATGACTACGAAGTGATCGTTGACGGGGCGGAGCTCGACCGGCCTTGCAACTATCAGCTATTGCGCATTGTCCCCCCGCAAGGGATCGACGTAGACGATCACAAACGCCCCTACATCATCATTGACCCGCGTGCCGGTCATGGGGGTGGTATTGGTGGTTTCAAGTCCGACAGCCAGGTCGGCGTGGCGCTGGCCAAGGGCCATCCGGTCTATTTTGTGAGCTTCGGCCGTGATCCGGTTAAAGGTCAGACATTAGCCGACGTCATGCATGCCGAGGCTGGATTTGTTCGAACAGTCAGCGCGCGTCACCCCAAAAGCCCGCAACCAGTTGTGACAGGAAACTGCCAGGGCGGTTGGGCGACATTGCTGATGGCGGCCTGCAACCCAGATCTGAACGGACCTTTGGTGCTCAACGGAGCGCCGGTTGCACCTTGGTCGGGTGAGGTTGGTGAAAACCCCATGCGCTACAACGGTGGTATGCTTGGTGGCACCTGGCAGCCGATGTTCTGGTCAGATTTGGGGAATGGCAAGTTCGACGGCGCCAATCTGGTGATGAATTTCGAGCAGCTAAACCCCAGCCGAAACTACTTTGGCAAATATTTCGATCTGTATCGCGATCCCGAAGCCGGCAGGCAGCGCTTCATTGATTTTGAGCGCTGGTGGGGTGGGTTTTTCATTCTGAACGAGGCCGAAATTCGATGGATTGTCGAACAGCTGTTCGTTGGAAACCGGCTGGTCAAGAATACCGCGCAACTGGAACCCGGAGTTCCCGTTGATCTCAAGGCGATCAAAGCGCCGATTTTTGTCTTTGCAAGCCATGGCGACAATATCACGCCGCCGCAACAGGCGTTGAACTGGATTGCCGAAACCTATGCGGACGAAGAAGAGATACGGGTACGCGGCCAGCGCATCATCTACATGCTTCATGATGAGGTGGGACATCTGGGCATCTTTGTTTCCTCCAAGGTCGCGCGCAAAGAGCACGCAGGCTTGGCGTCTACACTTGAGACGGTCGAGGCAATGGCGCCGGGTCTCTATGAGATGATCATTGATAACATTGAAGGGGATGGGGTCGATAAGTCGTTCGAAGTTCGTTTCGTCGAGCGTACGCTTTCCGATGTCGCAGCATTGGATGACGGTCGGCAGGATGAGACCAGCTTTGCCGCAGTGGCGCAAATGTCCGAAGTGCAAGCAGGAGCTTATGAAACCTTCGCTCGCCCGGCGGTGCAAGCCCTGTCGTCACCGGTGATGGCCCGGGCTTTGCGCGATGCAAATCCATTGCGTGCACAGCGCGCTGCGATGTCTTCGAATACAATTTTGGGGAAAGGAATCGAAACTCTGGCGCAGAATGCCAGAGCGCAGCGCGCTCCTGCCGATGCTGAAAATCCGTTTCTGAAATGGGAAAAACTCACCGGAGAATGGATTGAGCAGTCGATGGATTTTGGCCGTGATCTGCGCGACGCCTGGTATGAGGCGTCGTTCTACGCAATTTGGGGCGGGCCGTTTGCGTCTTGGTTCGGGCAAAGGAATGCAGCTCGCCGTACCCTGCCGGATCCGGCGACTTTGCGCGATCTGCCCGAGGTCAGCGCTGTGCTTGCTCATATGCGGCAAGGGGGTCTGCCCGAGGCGGTCATTCGTATGCTGGTTCTATTGGCTGACAGTCACAAAGGCTTTCGTGCCGAGATTTTACACCGTTGGGCGCATATCTTTCACCACGAAGCGCCGTTCAAGTGCCTTTCGGTCACCGACCGTCAACGTATTCTGCATGAGCAATCTCTGGTCGCCACTTTCGATCCGAAGGGTGCGGTCGAAACGTTGCCTTATCTATTGCCGGACAAAGCGCGGCGCACTGAAGCCGTCGATCTCGTCAAACACATCATAGGTGAAGTCCGAACGCCCTCTAAAGAACTGGAAGAGATGGCCAATCTGCTTGTGCGGGTTTTGGACTACAGTGGCGATGCTGGAACTGAGGCAAAGCCAGCGTCAGAGTCATCACCGGCACGACCCAGAAAGCGAAGAGTAAAGACAAAATCCAGTCTGAATTAAAACGATTTCATTGCTTTAGGCTGGAAACGTCTATTAACTTAGCGGCAACCAGATTTGCCAGATCAATATAAATCCCTCCGGCGCTGATGCTTTGGTGGGCAGCACGAAAGTGGAAAGAATTTAAACTCTTAAAACTGCGACTTAGGGTAGGCGATGTCTCAGAGTCTTTTGAAGTATACACGTGTTTTGGAAATTGTCGGCGACACGATCAAGGTTCGTGTGCCGGTTGACGATGGTGGCGCACCGGCTGTTCGGTTCAATGATCTGGCGGTGATCGAAACGGTCGATGGGCATAAAACGCTGGCCCAGGCGATCTTTATCGACCGGGATGTGGTGACGCTGCAAGTGTTCTCGGGCACCAAGGGCATCTCGACCGAGGCGACAGCGACCTTCCTGGGTCACCCGATGCAGACGCCGTATTCCGCCAATATTCTGGGACGCGTTTTTGACGGAGCGGGAGAGCCGATAGACGGCGGCCCTGACCTGTCATCCGAACCGCGGATCGAGATAGGCGGGCCAACTGTGAACCCGGCCGAGCGGGCCGTGCCCAACAAGATGATCCGCACCGACGTGCCAATGATCGACGTGTTCAATACGTTGGTCGAAAGTCAGAAGATCCCGATCTTTTCGGTCTCGGGCGAACCGTTCAACGCCTTCCTCAGCCGCATCGGGATACAGGCGGACGCGGATATCGTGGTCTTCGGCGGGTTGGGGTTGATCTTCGATGACTACCACACGTTTCGGACTTCGTTTGAGGATGCAGGGGTGTTCTCGCGCACTGTGATGTTTGTCAATCAGGCCATGGACCCTCTGGTCGAACGCCTTCTGGTGCCAGACATGGTGCTGGCCGTGGCCGAGAAATTCGCGGTGGAAGAGGGTAAGCGCGTTCTCGTGCTTCTGACCGACATGACCGCCTATGCTGATGCGATGAAAGAGGTGGGCATCAGTCAGGAGCGCGTCCCTTCGCAGCGTGGCTATATGGGCGATCTCTATTCGCAACTGGCGCGACGCTACGAGAAAGCCTGTGATTATGCCAAGGGGGGTTCGGTGACTGTTTTGACCGTCACGACGATGCCCGGCAATGATGTGACCCATCCGGTGCCGGACAACACGGGCTACATCACTGAGGGGCAGTTCTACCTGCATTCGGGTGTGATTGACCCGTTCGGCAGCCTCTCGCGCCTGAAGCAGAACGTCATAGGCAAGACTACACGTGAGGATCACGGGCAGATCATGAACACGATGATCCGCTTCTATTCGGAAAGCCGGGATGCCGCGCAGAAGCAGGCGATGGCCTTTGATCTGTCGGACTACGATCACCAACTGCTGAAATTCGGCGCGCTGTTCCGCAAGCGGTTCATGGATATCAATGTCTCGATCCCGTTGGAGGACGCGCTGGATCTGGGTTGGAAAACACTGGCCGAGTGTTTTGCGCCTGAACAATTGCTGATGAAGCAAGCTCTGATCGACAAGTATTTCCCAAAGGACGGTGATGGCGCGGTTGCAGCTGAATAAGTCGTCGCTCGCCCGCGAGCAGACACAGCTGAAAAGCTATGAGCGGTTCCTGCCGTCGCTGGACCTGAAGCGCCAGCAGTTGATGGCCGAACGCGCCAAGGCACGAGAAGATGTAAAGCGTCTGGAAGACGAAGTGAGCGATCTGGCGCAACAGGTTGGCGCAAAGCTCCCCATGCTGGCGCAGAAGGGCATTGATCTTGATGGCTTGGTACAGCTGACAGACTACAAAGTCAAAGAGGTGAATGTCGTGGGCGTCAAGATGCCCGCCCTTGACCGGATTGAGGTTTCGGTTCGGCCGTACTCACGGCTGGCCAAGCCCCATTGGGTCGACGCCGCCGCGCAGTTGCTGCACGACATGATTGAGGCGCGTCTGCGGGTCAAAGTGGCGGAAGAGCGGGTGAAGATATTCGACAAGGCCGTCGCCACGATCACGCAGCGGGTCAATCTGTTCGAAAAGGTTCTGATCCCGCGCGCCAAGGCCAATATCAAGAAGATCCGCATCTATCTGAGTGATGAGCAGATGCAGGCCGTCGTGCGCTCGAAGATCTCCAAGCGCAAACATGCGCAGGAGGCCATGTCATGAGTGTTGCACGGCTTAAGAAGCTGTCTTTGGTGGGACGGGCGGCGCAGAAGATCGAAACGCTTGAGGCGCTGCAGGCTCTGGGCTGTATGCATGTTCTGCCCCTGGCGCCGCCGCCGGCTGAGCCGGAAAAGGTCAACGAACGGGGCGCGCATGAAGCATACAAGGCGCTGCGTTTCCTGACCGATGTCCCCGAGCCTCGCAGGCAAATACAACGCGATCCTGAGTTCCAGATGAATCAGTTCGTCAAAGACGTGCTGGACCTGATGCAGCGTACGCGTGACATGTCGGACCGGCGGGATTTTCTGGCCCATCGAATTGCTCAGGTGCAGCCTTGGGGGGATTTGGATTTCCCGCCCGACGATGTGCTAGCGGGCAACCGGTTGTGGTTCTACCAACTGCCCCTAAAGCATCGGGATGCGTTGGAAGGTCTGGCGCTGCCTTGGGCCATTCTCGAACAGGATCACCGCTTCATCTATGCCGTCCTGATTGCGCCAGACGAACCGGCCGACGATATCCTGCAGGTCCCGCGCACGCATACCGGGTCTTTGCCGATCCACGAGTTGGAAGCACAGCTGGAAGAGGCAGAGATCGCGATCGAAGCGCTTGAGGCGGAACGGGTTGCGCAGACCCGATATCTAACGCTGATGCGGCGCAACCTGTCCGTAGCTGAAAGTGCGGCGGAGTTGGCCCACGCGACCCAGAAGGTCCGTGACGAAGAGGCGATGTTCGCCCTGCAGGGCTGGGTGCCAGAAGATCGGATTGATGCGGTTCTGGAGATGGCGGGGGCGAAAGACGCCGCCGTTCTGATCGAAGACCCGGGCGCCGATGACACCCCTCCCACATTGCTGGAGCAGCCGGAACAGCGCAGCGCTGCTGTGGACTTGGCGCTGTTTTACCAAGTGCCGGGCTACAAGGACTGGGACCCGAGCGTGATCGTCGCTGCGTCTTTCGCGTTCTTCTTTGCGATGATCGTGGCAGATGCTGGATACGGGGCCGTCATTCTGCTGGGCCTGTTATTGTTCTGGAAGCGTTTGGGCGGGACGGTCAGCCAACAATCCTGGAGGCGCTACGGCGTGATCGTCTCGGTGGCGACCATCCTGTATGGCGTTCTGGTTGGCAGCTATTTCGGGGTCGCACCGCCCGATGGGTCCCTTCTGGCAAAAGCAAAACTGTTGGATCTGAATAACTTCGGCGCGATGATGATGATCTCGATTGTTGTCGGTGTCTTGCACCTTGTGCTGGCCAACGCACTGGCCGCGCGCGCGGCATGGGGGCAGCGTAAAGCGGTTGCGAACCTGGGTTGGATCGCGGCGCTGATCGGCGGGTTCGTCCTGTGGCTCAGCTACATGAAAGGCCAATCAGCAACGCCGGGCGCGATGATATTGGGCGCGGGTCTTTTGGCGATCCTGCTGTTTACCAGCGAGAGGCAGATCAAAAAACCAATCGACTGGCTCTGGCGACTTATTGACGGTGTGCAGGGTCTTGCCGGGGCCATGGGCGCATTCGGAGATGTCCTTAGCTACATGCGTCTATTTGCACTCGGATTGGCCTCGGCCTCGCTTGCAATCACTTTCAACGATCTGGCCGTCTCGGTGATCCACGCGCTGAAAGGGCCGGGCATTTTGTTCGGCCTGCTAATCCTGATCATTGGCCACATACTGAACTTCGCCCTCGCCATGATGAGCGGCGTCGTCCACGGGTTACGTCTTAATTACATCGAATTCTTTAAATGGGGCCTACCGGACGAAGGCATTGTTTTTCGTCCGTTCGCCCGCAAGGAGGTTCAGGAATGAATGAGCTTGTTCTGACATTGGGTTGGCTGGGCATCTACGCCCCCATGGCGCTGGGCGCGGCGGCCAGTGCGATTGGCTGTTCGATTGCGGGCATGGCCAGTATTGGTGCGATGACCGAGACGGAGGGCGGCTATGGCCGGTTCGTCGGTGTCTCGGCCTTTCCGTCAACGATGGTGATCTACGGGATCGTCATCATGTTCACGCTCAACCGCGATGTGACGCCGGAAAACGCGGGTGGGCTGTTCGGGATCGGCATCCTGTCAGGCATCGCGCTCATGTATTGCGGAATCTGGCAGGGTCGGGCCTGTGCCGCCGCGATTAATGCGACCAAAGAAAAGCCTGAGATTTTCGGCCTGTCCTTGGCTCCGGCGGCTATTATCGAAGGCTTTGGCGTCTTCGCCTTCGTCTTCGCCCTCGTGATCAGTGCGGGGATCAGTTGATGGCACAGGATGGCATGATCTCGCACGGCGTTGACGCGCTGATCGACAAACTGCGCAGTGATGGGGTGGCCGCCGGGCAGGCGGATGCCGAGAAGCTGAGGGCGGATGCCAAGGCCGAAGCGACCAAGATTCTGGCGGACGCCAAGCGTGAGGCGGATGCCTACCAGAAAAAGGCTCGCAGCGACTCCGACAGCTATCGCGCGGCAGGCGAAGAAGCATTGAACACCGCCATGCGGGACGCGGTTCTGACCATGAAGGCGGGCTTGACGGATCGGTTTCGAGAGGACGTGGCGCGCCTCGTCACCAAGGAAATGGCAGACCCGGACCTGCTGAAACAGATGATCCTGGAGGTTGTCGGGCGCGCGGCTGAGGGCGCCAATCTCGAGGGCAAGGTTCAGGTCATCCTGCCCGCAAAGGTCGCCACGCAAGAGGATATCAAGCAAAACGCTGATGACATCCAGTCCGGTAAGCTGACGAAATACGTACTTGGCCTGACCGCCGAAATGCTGCGCGAACAGGTTGAATTGCATGCTGCGGACGATGCGCAGGATGGTATCCGTGTTCGGGCCGAGGATCAGGGCGTCGTTCTGGACTTAACCGACAAAGCCGTGGCCTCGTTGCTGATGCAGCATCTACAACCTCGCTTCCGCGCCGTGCTGGAAGGGGTGATCCGGTAACATGTCGGACCCCGACGCCTATATCGCTTTGATCAGCAGCCTGCCGGGCTCGGAACGGTTGTTTGTCGCCAAGCAGCCACCCTTGTCGCGCCTGCGCCTTGAGCGGCGTTTGACGGCGCTGACATCCGAGGACGCGCGCGTTTTGAAGGCGTTGGAGCATGCCCTGAATTGGAGCGGCTATGACATGGACGTGACGGATGCTCAGGCCATGAAGCGATGCAAAGAAGCACTGGAGGATACGCAGCAACCAACTCTGCGGAAGATCCTTGTGGAACGCATGGATCTGCGCACCGTCGTTGCCGCGCTTCGCCTGCGTAAGCAAGGCGGTGGTGCCCCGTCAGGGGTGTTCGGCATGGGCCGTTGGAGCCGGCACATCCCCGAGAATTGGGGCGACCCGCACTTCCGTCTTGAAGGTGCGATGCCGTGGATCAAGGACGCGAAACAGCTGTTGGAGGCCGAAGATCCACTGGGCCTGGAACGGTTGCTCTTGTCGGTCAGTCACAAGCAACTGAAACGACACGCATCTCGTCACTACTTCGATTTCGAAGCCGTGGCGATCTATGTGCTGAAATGGAACATTTTCGACCGCTGGGCGCAAAGCAACGCGCAGGACGCGGCCAAGAGATTTGAGCATCTGGCGCAACAGGCCATGGCCGATGTCGCCGATATCGATTTTGAGGGAGCATACGCATGACCGCCCCAACACCCGCCACTCAGACCGCCACAGCCCGCGTCGTTTCGGTGCAGGAGGGGCTTGTGCAAATCCAAGCCAACGCTGACGCCTCGGGCCAGCCCGGACAGCTGGTCAAGAACGAAGTCGTGTTCATCCTTCCAACGCGCCCCGGCCCAGGCGGCAGGCAAGAGCGTCTAAAGGCCGAAGTGTTGCGCGTGCGCGGTGATACAGCGGACGTGCAGGTCTATGAAAGCACCGACGGTGTCGCGGTCGGCGATCCGGTAGAACAATCGGGCCAGTTGCTGTCGGTCGAACTCGGGCCGGGCTTGCTGGGGCAGGTGTTTGATGGCTTGCAATCGCCGCTGCCCAAGGTGGCCAGCGAGTTTGGAACATTCCTGCCGCGCGGGGCAGACGTTGCCCCACTCGACGATCAGGCAAAATGGTCATTCACGCCGTCGGTCAAGGTTGGGGATACGGTCACAGCAGGCGACAGCATCGGAACGGTGCCCGAAGGCCACTTCAGCCACAAGATCATGTTGCCCTTCAATTGGACGGGCGACTACAGGGTCGTTTGGGTCCAGAAGGGCGCGGCCACGATCCACGACATCGTTGCCCGGCTGGAGGATGAGCAGGGTGGCGAACACACACTCACCCTTTCGCAGAAATGGCCAGTACGTCGCCCCTTACCAGAGAGCATCCTCAAGCGCGCCCTGTCCGAACGCCTCTATCCAACTGAGCCAGTTCTGACCTCGCAGCGATTGATTGATACGTTCTTCCCGATCGCCCGCGGCGGGACAGCCTGCATTCCCGGCCCGTTTGGGGCAGGTAAGACGGTGCTGCAAAACCTGATCGCGCGGAATGCCAAGGTAGATATCGTCATCGTCGTTGCCTGTGGTGAACGCGCCGGTGAGGTGGTCGAGACCATCCACGAATTCCCCAAGATGACCGACCCGACCACCGGCGGCAGCCTGATGGATCGCACGATCATCATCTGTAACACCTCCTCGATGCCGGTCGCCGCGCGCGAGGCCTCAATCTTCACCGGCATTACGTTGGGCGAGTACTACCGACAGATGGGCTACGACGTTCTGCTGATCGCCGACAGCACCAGCCGTTGGGCCCAAGCGATGCGCGAAACCTCTGGCAAGCTTGAAGAAATCCCAGGCGAAGAGGGGTTTCCGGCTTATCTGGAAAGCTCGATCAAGGGTTTGTACGAACGGGCTGGCGCGTTGAAAACCAATGATGACGATCTGGGCAGCTTGACCCTGATCGGGACTGTTTCACCTGCTGGAGGCAATTTTGATGAACCGGTCACGCAGTCCACTCTGTCTACCGTGAAATGTTTCCTCGGCCTGTCCTCGGAGCGGGCCTATAAGCGGTTCTATCCAGCCGTTGACCCGATGCTCAGCTGGTCGCGCTACACGGATCAGCTTTCCGACTGGTATGACAAGAACGCGGAACCCGGTTGGACGGGTAAGGTTAGGGACCTGCTGGCCTTGATCGAAAAAGGTGAGCAGGTCGACCAAATGATGCAGGTCACCGGCGAAGAGGGTGTCACCATCGAGGACTTTGTCACCCAACAAAAGGCGCTGTTTGTGGATATGGTCTACCTGCAGCAGGATGCTTTTGACCAGGTGGACGCAACCGTGCCGCTGGAGCGGCAAAAGATGACCTTCAAACTGGTCTACGATGTCACCCAGTCGAGTGCCGATTTCGCCGACAAAGCCGAAGTGCGGCAGGTGTTCACGCAACTCACCGGATTGATGAAAAACTTCCACTACGCGGCAGAGAACACGCCGGAATTCAAGTCAATCTGGCAACAGATCACCGATCTCTGTCATGAAAAATTCGGAGTCTGACGAATTGCTGGCCATTGAGGACGGAAAGCCGACTGCTGAGGACAATGTACGTGAGTTTTCGGGCTAGCTAAAACATCGTTCCCAGCGCTGTTGCAAACTTTTGACAACCGAAAGTGTCTTGGCTAGCCGGAGCATGACTTTCGAGGTCATCGCGTTGAAAGCCCATCCATGATTCCGTCAAAAGCACTCAATATTCGAAGAATGCTATGCGCGAGGACCGTATCGTATGCGCGTTTTGTTTTCTTTGGCATCGACCAATTTACAGGCAGATGGATGGATAAACCTCGGCAAGGTGCGCAAATGGATTTTGACTTGTTTGACAGAGCTACTGCTCTGGCGAACAATTGGCATTTGACGAAGCCGAGCCAAGCACAACGACCATGAGCCAGAATTTCTCCCGGCGACTGACGGATTTTCTGATCCGTATCTACCCGGACCACGATCATTCAGAATTGTCCGAGCAGATTGTGCAAGCGTTCTGGCCGTCCGGCCACCACCAAAGAAAGCAGGGGCGAAAGCCCGGCAATGGTCTTTGGTCGGAGCGAGACAGTGTTCTGATCACTTACGGCAATTCCATCGAAGATCAAGTTCATAAACCGCTGGACCTGTTGCACGATTTTCTTGTGCGTCATCTGCAAGGGGTCGTGAATGGCGTGCATATCCTGCCTTTCTTTCCCTTCACATCCGATGATGGGTTTGCGGTTTCGGATTACTACAGCGTCAGCGCGCAATTGGGGGATTGGCCGGACATCACGCGCATCGCGGATGATTTCCACCTGATGTCGGATCTTGTGCTCAACCACATGTCTAGTCAGGGGCTATGGTTCAACAACTACCTGCAGGGAAAACCGCCGCATGATAGGTTCTTCTTCGAAGCCAAGCCCGAAGATGATCTGCGGCCGGTGGTACGGCCCAGAACCACGCCGCTTTTGCGTCAGGTGGAAACGAGCCGTGGCGACCGTCACGTCTGGTGTACTTTTAGCCACGATCAAATCGATCTAGACTTCCGCAATCCTGAGGTTCTGATCGAAATGCTGCGGATCATCCGACTGCATATCGACAAGGGCGTGCGCATCCTGCGGCTGGACGCCGTGGCCTTCATCTGGAAAGAAGTGGGCACGAACTCGATCCACCTTCCTCAGACGCATGCCATCGTGCAACTGCTTCGGCTTCTTTGCGATTTCACGACAGAGACTGTCGTACTGCTGACCGAAACCAATGTTCCGCGTACAGAAAACTTAAGCTATTTCGGCAATCGGAACGAGGCGCATGCGGTTTACAACTTTCCCCTTCCTCCCTTGATCCTGCACGCCATGCAGTCTGGCACGGCACGATACTTGCGTGAGTGGCAGGCGGCCATGCCCCCGGCGCAATTGGGGTGTGCTTATCTGAATTTCACCGCCAGCCATGATGGTATCGGGATGCGGCCCGCAGAAGGGCTTCTGCCACCCGAAGAAAAGACGCGGATGATCGACACCGTGCGAAGGCTGGGCGGGCTGGTTTCCATGCGCGCCTTACCGGATGGTCGCGAAGAACCTTATGAATTGAACTGCGCCTTCTTCGAGGCCATGCGCGCGACCTTTGACGGCGAAGACCAATTTCACTTGGCGCGTTTTATCTGTTCGCAGACCATCGTGATGTCGCTTGAGGGTATTCCCGCGTTTTACATCCATTCACTGTTGGCTACCCCCAACGACCATGAGGCGGTTGAACGTCGCAGGATGAACAGGGCGATCAATCGGCATCGCTGGCACTATCCGGACCTGTTGTCAAAACTAGCCGACCCCGGATCGGATCAATCCCGAGTGTTGTCGGAAATGTCGCGCCGGTTGCGCATTCGCGCGCAGCAGTCGGCGTTCCACCCGAATGCGACGCAGTTCACCCTGCGGCTTGACGAAAGGGTTTTCGGCATCTGGCGGCAGAGCCTGGATCGAAGCCAATCCATTTTCGCCCTTCACAACGTGTCTTCGGATCACGTTCAGATCAACCCGACAGAGGTGAACCTGATTGCCGAAGAAACGTGGATGGATGCGCTGACCGGCGAGGTTTTTGGCGCCAACATGTCCGAATTCTCGCTGGCGCCTTACCAGTGTCGCTGGATCACGAACGCCCCTGCGGTGTGAACTCTTCCAGATCCAGAGCGACCGCTTCGCTCAAGTGGTGCAGGAACTCGGCATCTGCGGCATGGACCCGGTTCCATGTCGGGATAAAGGGCGTTTCATGGGGGTTTTCCAAAAAGACCCGACCGGCGCGGATGATATTTTCGGCAAACAGCTCAATCGACTTTTCCTCAGTATGGCGATCAAGTGCCAAGCCGTTCATCTTTGCATCGGTATAGTACCCCTCGAGCAAATCCAGAGCCGAGCGATAATAGGTCGCCTTGAGCGTGCGGAACGTGTTGGCGGTGAACACGGTGCCGTCTGCGGCCAGTTTGCGGAAAATGGCCTTGCAAATGTCGGTCGACATCCGGCTCAGCCCTGTGTTTGCATCTTCGGGCGACAGCTTCTGATGCTTGTGATCGTAATTGTCGGCAATCTCGACCTGGCAGACGGATTTGGGCGCGAGGTTCCTCCAGGCCTCAGATAGAACGCCGATTTCAAGCCCCCAGTCGGACGGGATGCGCAGATCGGGCAAGGTTGGTGTGCGAATGGCAAACTCGCCTGACAGCGGATAGCGGAAGCTGCGCAGGTAGTCGATGTAGTCCCGATCTCCGATCACCTTTTTCAGCGCGATCAGCAGAGGGCTGACCAGCAGCCGCGTGACACGGCCGTTCAGGTTGCCATTGCCGATGCGCGGATAAAAACCTTTTGCCATCTGGAACGGGAAGGTCGGGTTGACCACAGGGTAGACCAGCCGATCCAGCATATCCCGTTTGTAGGTCACGATATCGCAGTCATGGATCGCCATGACCGAGCTGTCGGCGCAGGCCAGCAGATAGCCGATACAGGACCAGACGTTTTTGCCCTTGCCGGGCTCCTGTGGTGCAAGGCCAAGGTCGCGCAGCCGGTCTTCCAGCTGCAACATCCGGGGGCTGCTATTCCAGATCACAACATGTTTCTGGGGCAAACGCTCAAAAAACGCTCTGGCGCTTTGGTATTGTTCTGCGTCGGCCTGATCTAGCCCGATGATAATGCGATGCAGGTAGCTGACCTTGGACAGCTCATCGATAATCCCCGTAAGGGCCGGACCTTCCAGTTCTGAGTAGAGACAGGGCAGGATCAGCGTCACCTTACGCGTTTCGGCAAAGACCGAGATTTCGTGCACCAGATGCTCGGCCGGGCGGCTTCGCAGGTTGTGAAGCGTGGTGATGTTTCCGTTTTGATGGAAGTCTGCCATTTGGGCTGCCTGTCTTGGTTAACTGTCTTTGTGATCGGCTGCGGTGAGGGTCAGAATGGCCTCGGCCCAGCCTTCGGGACCTTCACGTGAGGTTCTGAGGATCCGCTGTTCGGTTTCTGGCGCCTGGACCGGAATGGGTGTACCATGCCGGTTTGCGACAACGACGCCGGTTTCGGCGGAAAGGATCATTTCCAGATCGTTTGGTGCATCGCCGAGAGCGATGATTCTTTCGGGTTTCAACTGGCGGATCACGTCGGACATGGCATCCGCTTTGGTCTTTCCGAACGACAAAGTGAGAAATCGACCGCCTTGCCTGGCTTTTAGACCGTACCGCCCGGCTTCGGAGATAAACCCGTCAAGATCTTCTGGCGCGCCCTCCCACACGCCCGGTTCGCTGAAATGCCGATCCTGGGCTTTCTCTGCCTCGACGAGATCAAGGCCGGTCCTGTCGCTCACCTCCTGCACGCTCATATCTGCAAAACCGCGAAAGCCGGGTTGGAGGTGTTGCAGGATATTCAGAATGTTCAGATATTCAGAGGGTCCATCGGTTTCTGGGTGGCCCGGTGTCAGAATGCCAGCCCCATTTTCGACGATCGACGGCATGTTCGAAAAGCCTATGGCTTGGCGCAAGCCAATAATCTCGGCAGCGGTTTTACTGCTGGCTAGCACGAGCCCCGCGCCAATGTCCCTAAGCCGCTTTAGCGCGGGTTGTGCGGCGTCCCAGCTATAGTCTTGATGGTTCAGCAGAGTACCATCGAGATCGGAGAAAACCAGAAGTGGCAGGCGTTGGAGCATGGCTTCTGACTAGCATCCGAGATTGCGCGGCTACATCTCAAATCAGAAGAAGACGCGAGTTTTCTGTTTAAAAAAACAGCATACAGGCGAGAACGATTAAGAATTAGGCAATTTAGGCCGGTAAGTTCTGACTTAACCCGCTCCCATGCGCACTGGACGGGCGGTAAATGAAAACGGATAAAACTAAGAAAGCGTATCCGGGCATTGAACTTTGTGTCTGTTCCGGATCACCTGCACGACAGCGCGAGCGAAGGAAACCGACCATGCCCAGCAATGTAGAACCGAGCATCCGCCAGCTCAAAGCGCTTGAGGCGGTTGCCCGCACCGGCAGTTTCACGGCTGCGGCAGAAGAGTTGGGCGTCTCTCAACCCACGGTTTCCAACCTGATCGTCGCCTTGGAGCGGCAAACCGAGTGTCGCTTTTTGCGGCGGGGCAACAAAGGTATTGAAACCACCGAAATGTTCGAAACACTGCGTCCACAGATCAAGGCTCTGCTGGCGTTGAAGTCCGAGGTCGATCTGGCGATTGGCGCGCGGAAAGACCTGAAGTCGGGCAGCTTTTGGGTGGGCTATTCGACCTATCAAATCGCCATGCCTCCAATTGCCCGATTTATTCAGACCCATCCGCGTGTCACCCTGAATGCACGTGCCATGGCCAGCCTCGACCTGCTGCCCTTGCTGCGCACGGGTGATCTGGATGTCGCCTTTGTCACCGCACTCGAACCGCTGGAGACGATGCATTGCCAAAAGGTCGCCTCGTTCCGGATCGGCGTCGTCGCCCAAAGCGAAGGTGCATTGCGAGACGTCGAGACCCTTAGTTGGGCGGATGTCGGGAAACTGAGACTGATACAGCGGGAGCCGAATGCCGGTACGCGTCAGATCTTCGAACGCGCAGCCTCAGAAGCTGGTATCGCGCCGGATACCATTCTGGGCCTCGGCTCCTGGGGGTCGATCACCTCTCTGGTTCGGGCTGGCGTGGGCGAGGGGGTAGGCTTCGAATCGGAATTGGTGGCTTCCGACAAGGATCTGAAATTTATCCCGATTTACGATCAAAAGCTAAGCGCTCATCAGTTTTTGGTTTCGATGCCTGCGATGGCTGCGTCAGCCACCGTCCGGCAATTCTATGAAATTACTCAAGAAACTTTGGCGAGCGTTAACGAATAGGAGTAATATAGTTAAAAGCTATAAACGCTCACTCATTATTAAATTGTTACAATAGCCCCTTAACCGGGTCGTCGAACAAACCTGGAGGTTGTCATGACGATCCGTCATATCCTGATGTCCACTGCCGCGACGATGATTGCGGTTCCCGCGTTGGCAAATTGCCCTGTCGCCACCGTCGCTGATCCAATGGGGCTAGAGCCCGCGTTCCCGCAGCAGCTGGAACTGGCCGAGCTGCAATCGACCGCATCCTGCAACCTGGAATTCTCGGAAAATCCCGCGATTACCGAACTGAACAGCAAAATCCTTGGCAACGCCGACCTGGCCGCTGTTGCAGACCGCCTGCCGGCCGAGCCTCTGGTCGTGATGCCCTATGAGAGCATCGGCCAGTATGGCGGCGCGATCACCGGCATCTCGAAAGCGACGGAGTCGGGCACGTCGGACCTTCTATCCGTGCGTCATGTGAACTTTGTGCGCTATGCGGATGACTTGCAGACGGTTGTGCCCAACGTCGCCAAGGCTTGGGACTGGAACGAAGACAAAACCGTTCTGACGATCACGCTGCGTGAAGGCCACAAATGGTCTGACGGCGAACCCTTCAGCGCCGAAGACGTTGCCTTCTGGTACAATGATCTGCTGCTGAACACTGACATTCTGGAAAAAACCCCGGATCGCTGGCTGTTTGCAGGCGAGCCGATCAAGGTTGAGGCGGTCGACGACGTGACCGTCCGCATGACCTTCCCGGTGCCGACGCCGGGCATTCTGAACCGCTTTGCCGTCGACTATGGCCAGCCGTTCCAACCCAAGCATTTCCTGGGCCAGTTCATGCCCAAATACAACGAAAACGCCGATGCGCTGGCGCAGGAATACGGTTTCGCCAACGGGGCCGAGGCAGTTGATTTCTACTACGGCGGCTCAGATTGGAAAGACGTTCCATCTCCGCTGCTGAAAGACGCCGACAAAGCAGCCGCCATCGGCCGCGCAGTAGTGCCGACACTGGAAAGCCACATCGTTGTCGAAGAGACTTCGGAAGGCCGTAAACTGGTAGCGAACCCCTATTTCCACCAGGTCGACACTGCAGGCAATCAGCTGCCCTATATCAATGAAATCGTTGAGAGCTATGTCAGCGACAAGGAAGTTCAGAACCTCAAGGTCATGAATGGAGAGGTTGTCTGGAAACAGCAGGCGATCTTCCTGGAAGACTTCCCGCTGCTGAAAGAGAACGAAGCCAAGGGCGGCTACACAATCCAGTTCGCGCCGACCCTGGGTGAAAACGTGTTCTTCTCGTTCAACCGCACCCATAACGACGAAGTGCTGCGCGAAATCTTCAACGATGTACGCTTCAACCGCGCCATGTCGTTGGCGATGAACCGTGATGAAATCAACGAGATCGTCTATCTGGGTCAGGGCACTCCGATGCAGGGTGTGCCGGCGGAGCCCAAGACCGTGTCGTTTATCTCGGATGACGTGCTGAACAAGGACATCGCCTATGATGTCGAAGGCGCCAAGGCCCTTCTGGCCGAAATGGGCCTGAGCGACAGCGACGGCGACGGCACGTTGGAGCGCGCGGACGGCAAGCCTCTGGTCATTCGCCTGGTCTATTCCTCGCAAGGTGTACCGGTGAAAATGATGGAGCTGGTGCGGGACTACTGGACCGCCGTGGGCGTGCGCGTTGACCTGAAAGAGGTTACCTCGGACGAATACCGCGCCTCGGGCAACAACAACGATCTGGACCTGACGACCTGGAAGTATGATGGCAATGCTGGCCCGACCATCTCGCAGGATACCACCGTTTTCGTGCCGCCCTTTGGTGACTTCTTCAACCCAGGCACCGGTGCCAAATGGGCCACATGGAAACAGACCGATGGTGCTGAAGGTGTTGAACCCCCGGCCGATATCCAGAAGCTGTGGGACCTGAGCGAGCGGTTCATCCAGGCTGAGTTCGGCTCGGACACCAGCAATGAAATCGGTGCGGAAATCGTCAAGATACACACTGACAACATGCTGAAGATCGGCACCGTCGGTGACATCGTTGCCCCCTTCCTGTGGCGCAACGATCTGCAGAACGTCAAACCCATCAAGTCGAAAACCTACGACTTCTACTGGACCTACCCCTACCGCCCCTCGCAGTGGTGGCTGGAACAGTAACCCCCATACGGGTTTGACATTTTCCTCCGGGGCGTTTGCAGCAGACGCCCCGGAGTTTGCAGTCCAAGCTGCAATCTCGGGACAGACGCATGCTCAGATTCACTGCAGAACGACTAGTAGGGATGGCCATCACGATGCTTCTGGTGTCGATGATGGTATTCCTGATCATGGAAATCCCGCCCGGAGACTACGCCGACCGCTACGCGTTCCGGAAATACTCGGGCACCGGGGTCAACGTAACCGAGGCCGATGTGCAGGCCATCCGTCAGGAGCTGGGTTTGGACAAGCCCATGCTGCTTCGGTATTTCGACTGGATCGGCGGTATCGTTCTGCGCTGGGATTTCGGGCAGGCATTTGCCTTTGAAACCTCGGTCACCAAGGTGATCGGTGACAAGGTCTGGCTGACCGCGGGCATCCTGTTCGCGACGCTGATCCTGACCTATCTGATCTCAATCCCCGTTGGGATCTACGCGGCCGTCCGGCGCGGCTCGGCCATTGACTACGGTCTGACGATTTTCTCGTATCTGGGCCTCGCGCTGCCGAACTTTCTGCTGGCGCTGGTTATGCTTTATTTCGCCAACCGCTGGTTCGGTGCGGATATCGGCGGGTTGTTCTCGGCCCAGTATCAGGACGCTCCGTGGAGCGTGGCCAAGGTCTGGGATATGCTGAAACATCTGTGGTTGCCCGCAGTGGTTTTGGCGTGGTCGGCAGTGGCCTATCAAATCCAGACCGTGCGCGCGACCATGTCGGATGAGTTGAACAAGCTATCCGTTACCGCAGCCCGCGCGCGCGGTGTGCCTGAGCGGAAGCTGCTGATCAAATACCCGGCCCGGCTGGCGATCAACCCGGTCGTCTCGACCATCGGGTTTGACGTGAACCGTATCTTTTCCGAGCTGCCGATCGTGGCCGTGGTTCTGGGCCTGACCGAGCTGGGTGAGCTGCTGCTGAAAGCGTATCTCGACCTCGACATGAACGTGGCGGGTGCGATCCTGCTGATGCTGACCTTTGCCATCGTCTTCATGAATTTCCTTTCCGATCTGCTGTTGGCGTGGCTCGACCCGCGCATCAAGCTGGGGGCGTGAAATGACCGATATGACAGATCCCGAAATGACCCCGGCCCAGCGTCGGGCTGCGGAAAAAGAACGTCAGCAGCTGCTGAAATACTACTCGGCCTCGCAATGGACCCTGATCTGGTGGCGTTTCAAAAAACATCGCGCCGCGATGTATGCCTCGATCGTGCTGGGGCTGATGGCGCTGGCCGGCTTGTTTGCCGAGATCGTGGCCCCCTATGGCCCGGTCACGCGCGATACGTCCTATATCGAAGGACCGCCGCAAATCCCGCGTTTTTGCGATGACAACGGATGCTCGGTCGTGCCCTTTATCAACGGCACCAAGACCGAGCGTGATCCGGTTACCCTGCGGGCTGTCTCGGTGCCCGATCCCGAGGTGCGCAACTATTTAGGGCTCTTCGTAAAAGGAGAACCGGTCAAGGTTCTGGGCTTTATCCCAACCGACCGCCACCTGATCGGCTTGCAGATCCCCGACGCCAAGATCCATTTCTGGGGCACGGATGATCTGGGACGGGATGTGTTCTCACGCACCATCTATGCCACACGCACCTCTCTTTCGATTGGTGTGATCGGCGTGCTGATTTCCTTCGTACTGGCGCTGATCATCGGCGGGATTGCCGGGTATTTCAGCGGCCTCATCGACAACGTCATCCAGCGCGTGACCGAGGTGATCCGGGTGGTGCCCATCATCCCGCTTTACATGGGACTGGCGGCCGCCATGCCCAAGGAATGGTCGACCACGCAGGTCTATTTTGCGATGACACTGATCCTTGGCCTCTTTGGCTGGCCGACACTGGCGCGGCGCATCCGGTCGCAGCTTTTGTCGATCCGGAATGAAGACTACGTTGTCGCGGCCCGACTGGCCGGCGCGCGCCCCAAGCGCATCATCGGTCAGCACATGCTGCCCAGCTTCACCAGCTTCATCATCGTCGATCTGGTGATCTCGTTCCCCTACATGATCCTGTCGGAAACCGCGCTGTCCTTTGTTGGCCTCGGCCTGCGCCCGCCATCGGTCTCGTGGGGTGTTCTGCTGCAACAGGCGCAATCGGTGCGCGCGATCGAGCAAACCCCATGGCTGTTCATTCCCGCCGTATTCGTGGTGGTGGCCGTTCTGGCCTTCACCGTGATCGGCGACGGGCTGCGCGACGCTGCTGACCCTTATGCGGAGGCGAAGTGATGGCAAACATCCTCGACGTCAAAAACCTGACCCTGTCTTTCCGCACCGATGAAGGGCTGATCCAGCCGGTGCGCGATGTCTCATTCTCGCTGGAGAAGGGCAAGACGCTGGGCATCGTGGGTGAAAGTGGCTCGGGCAAATCCGCGTCGACCAAGGCGGTGATGCAGCTGCTGCCCGGTATTGCCAGCATCGATCAGGGGTCCGAGATCAACTACGTCATGAAGGGCGGAAAATCCGTCGATCTGGCCAAGGTGCGCCCCCATGACCCGCGGATGGGCGTGATCCGCGGCGGTGAGATCGGGATGATCTTTCAGGAGCCGATGGCCAGCTTTTCGCCGATCTACACCATCGGCAACCAGATCATGGAGGCGATCCAGCTGCATCGCGGGCTCAACAAACGGCTGGCGCGTGAGCTGGCGATAGAGATGCTGGACAAGGTCGGCATCACCAACCCCTCCGCCCGCGTCGATCAGTTCCCGCATGAGATGTCGGGTGGCATGCGCCAGAGGGCCATGATCGCTCTGGCCCTCTCGGCGGGCCCGCAACTGCTGATCGCGGATGAGCCGACAACCGCTTTGGACGTGACCATTCAGGCGCAGGTTCTGCAACTGATGCGTGATCTGCAGGCTGAGCTGGGCATGAGCATGATTTTCATCACCCACGATCTGGGTGTGGTCGCTCAGGTCGCGGACGACATTGCAGTGATGTATAAGGGCGAGATTGTCGAGCGTGGCACCGTGCGCGAGGTCATCAACAACCCGCAACAGGCCTATACCCAGCGCTTGCTGGACGCGGTTCCGAGGTTGGACAAGGTCGTCCCGCCCGCGCCACTGAAGAAGGCCCGCAAGCTGATTGACGTCCACAATCTGGGCGTCGAATTCGAGGTGCGAAAGAAGAAGCTGTTCCGAACCGAGGTTGAAACGGTCCGCGCGGTCAGTGACATCACTTTCGACATCCTCAAGGGCGAAACCGTGGGCCTCGTCGGTGAAAGCGGATCGGGTAAAACCACCGTTGGACGCGCGATGTTGCGCGCCATTGATCCCAGCGAAGGCGAGGTGATCTTTCACCGCAAGAAAAAGGGCGATATCGACCTTGCCCACGCCTCCGAGGCCGAGCTTCGTGCGGTGCGCAGCAAGATCAACATGGCGTTCCATGAAGGCCCGGTTCAGTTGCACAACCTCGGTGGGAACCTGCTACGCAGCTTCCGCCCGGAAATGAGCCTTGTCTTTCAGGACCCGTATTCCTCACTGAACCCGCGCATGACGGTGCGCGATATCATCGCCGAACCGCTCGTGGCCTCAGGCCTGATGACGGACCGGGACCAGATCGACGAGCGGGTGCGCGAGATAGCATCACGTTGCAAGATCGACCTAGAACATTTGCGTCGTTTCCCGCATGCGTTCTCCGGCGGTCAACGGCAGCGGATCTGCATTGCGCGCGCCCTGGTGTCCAAGCCCAAATTTGTTGTCTGCGACGAATGCGTCTCGGCACTGGACGTGTCGATTCAGGCCGAGATTGTCGCGCTTTTGAAGGACGTACAGGCCGAACTTGGTGTCAGCTTTCTGTTCATCGCGCATGATCTGGCGGTGGTTGCGCAGATCTCGCACCGGGTGGCGGTGATGTATCGGGGGCGGTTCATGGAATATGGCCCGACCGACAAGATCTTTTTCAACCCGCAGCACCCTTACACCAAGGCGTTGCTGTCCGCCGTACCGCATCCTGATCCTGACGCCGAATTCAAACCGATCCGCTTTGAGGGCGATATGATCCATCCCGTTGCCTCGAATGGTCCAGACGGTGTGTCGCTGCGTATCCCGGACCAACCCTCGAACGAGCCGATCCAACTGGTGAAAGTGGAGGAGGGGCATTTTGTTGCCTGTCATCTAGACCAGCACGTGACCACGAAAAGGACCAAGGCGCTGGAACCCGCTTAGCCGGTCGAACCACCCTTGCGGAGGTCACTGGAAAACTGTAGCCACACCATAGCTCAAACCTATGTTATGGCAACCTTCATATAGAAGATGAATGACATGATTGATCACACCCAAAGACTGCCATCGCCCCATTTCGGCGAACCGTATCTGTTGACTCCGGGCCCGTTGACCACGTCGCTGCCGGTGAAAGAGGCGATGCTGCGCGACTGGGGCAGCTGGGACGCCGATTTCCGCGCCATTACGGCTGAGTTGCGTAGCCGCCTGCTGGATATTCTGGGGCAGGACAAAGCCCGCTATGGCTGTGTGCCTTTGCAGGGCAGCGGCTCTTACGTGGTCGAGGCGATGCTGGGCAGCTTTGTACCCAAGGACGGCAAGGTGCTGGTGTTGTGCAACGGCGCCTATGGCAAACGAGCGGTACAGACTCTGGGTTATCTTGGCCGTGACTACGCCGTGATCGATATGGGGGACTATCTGCCGCCGCGCGGGGATCAGGTGGCAGAGGCGCTGCAGGCCGACCCCGCGATCACGCATGTGCTGGCCATCCATTGCGAGACCAGCTCGGGCATCCTCAACCCGCTGCAAGAGATCTCGGACGCGACGCAAGCGGCGGGCCGCAAGCTTCTGGTCGATTCCATGTCGGCCTTCGGTGCCGTTCCGCTCGAGCCGCATGTGATCCCGTTTCAGGCCATGGTCAGCTCGGCCAATAAATGCATCGAGGGCGTACCGGGCTTTGGTTTTGTGATCGCCGAAACAGGTGCGATCAAGGCGGCGGAAGGCAACAGCCATTCGCTTAGCCTGGATGTTTATGCCCAATGGGCCGCGATGGAGAAAACAGGCCAGTGGCGCTTTACCCCGCCGACGCATGTGGTCGCGTCCTTCATCGAAGCGCTGCGCGCGCATGAGGCCGAGGGCGGCGTCGCTGCAAGGGGCGCGCGGTATCTTGAGAACCGCAAGACGCTGGTCAAAGGGATGCGCGCGCTGGGCTTTGTCACATTGCTGGACGATGAATGGCTGTCGCCGATCATCACCACCTTCTTCTGCCCAGATCACCCGCGTTTTGCGTTTCCGGATTTCTATAACCGCATGAAAGCGCGCGGATTTATCCTGTATCCCGGCAAACTGACGGCGGCGGAAAGCTTCCGGATAGGCCACATCGGACAGGTCGATGCGCATGTGATGCAAGCGGTCGTTGACACCGCAGCCGAGGAGCTGCGTGACATGGGGGTCGACAGTGCCAGACCCTCGGACGAAACACTCAAACAGAAACAGGTTGAACCTGCCTGACGAAAGGAAAGACAATGAGCAAATTCAAAGCCGCCGTGTTTGATTGGGCGGGGACAATGGTCGATTTCGGATCATTCGCGCCGATGGGAGTGTTTGTGAAGGCCTTTGCCAAGTTCGATATCGAAGCCACGATCGAGCAGGCCCGCGCACCGATGGGCGCGCCCAAATGGGATCACATCCGCTCCATGATGGATATGCCCGAAATCGCCGCCCAGTGGGAGGCAAAATACGGCAACGCGCCCACCGATCAGGATGTCGACAAAGTCTATGAGATATTTGTGCCGATGAACGAAAAAGTCGCCGCCGACTACGCGGATCTGGTTCCGGGTGGCAAAGCTGCGATTGATGATCTGCGGTCCATGGGCCTCAAGATCGGATCGACCACAGGATATACCCGGTCAATCATGGAGAACGTTCTGCCGGTTGCCGCCGCTCAAGGCTATGAGCCGGACAATCTGGTCTGTTCCGACGACCTGCCCGAAGGCCGCCCCGGCCCGCTGGGCATGTATAAGTGCATGGTCGATCTGGTGGCTTATCCGCCTGCGGCGATCATCAAGGTCGATGACACCGAGCCGGGCATCAAAGAGGGCGTCGCCGCGGGCTGTCTGACAGTTGGCGTGTCTTTGTCTGGCAACGCAGTGGGCAAGACACCGGAGGAACTGGCTGCTCTGTCCGCAGAAGAGGTTGACGCGCTGCGCCAGCACGCGACCAAGATCCTGAAGGACGCGGGCGCGGACTATGTGATCGACACGGTTGCCGATCTGCCCGCGCTGATCCGCGAACTGGACGGCGCAGAGGCCTGACGCCATGTTGAAGAAGGCTCCGCGCAATTTTCTGTTCATCGTCATCGATCAGTTCCGCGCGGACCTTCTTACCGGCGCTTTGGGTCAGCATGTGCCGCTGCCCAACATTCGCGCTCTCGCAGAACGATCGGTGCATTTCCGCAACCATCATACGGTTGTGGTGCCTTGCGGCCCGGCGCGTGCAAGCCTGCTAACGGGCCAATACGCCATGAACCACGGATCGGTTCAGAATGGCGTTCCGCTGCGGCGCGATATCCCCAACCTTGCAACGGCGCTGCGCACCATTGGGCGAGAGCTGTTGCTGTTCGGCTATACAGATACGCAGCCTGATCCCAAAGGCTTGCACCCGAATGACCCGGCGCATCTGTCCTACACGGGGCCGATCCCAGGGATCACCGAGGTTACCGAGATGCGCGAGGAAGCGTGGGAGTGGCTCGCCCATCTCAGATCGCGTGGATATGACGTGCCGGATGCGGGCGACCTGACCGCGCTCTACAGACCTAAGAACGATACCTTCGGAGGGCCAGCACTCTATGACGCGCAGGACAGTGATACCGCGTATCTGACCGACCGGGTTTTGGCACATCTTGACGTGCGCAAATCACAGCCATGGTCTGCCATGGTCACCTATATCCGGCCTCATCCTCCGTTTGTTGCCCCTGCGCCGTATAACGACTTGATCAACCCTCAGGGCATCTCGCCACCGGTTGGGGCCACTTTTGAGCATCCTTTTTTCGAAGCCTATCATTCCCGCCCAAGCGGTGCGGATATGTTCTGGGGTTTTGACGGAAAGCAAGATGCCATGACGCCCGAGCAGATCGCTCTCTGCCGGTCCACATATCTGGGGCTGGCCGCCGAGGTCGATCACCATATCGGTCGGATTTTTGAATGGTTGCGAAACGTGGGGCAGTTGGACGACACACTGATCGTGTTGACCGCCGATCACGGAGAGATGCTGGGCGATCTTGGTCTGTGGGGAAAGCAGACCCCGTTCCGCGCCGCCTCGCACGTGCCCCTGATGATCGGGCATCCGGATCTTGCGCCCGAAGATATCGACGTGTTGACCCAGTCAATTGACGTTGCCCCGACGGTTCTGTCGGCGCTTGGGGCGACAACGCCGCCCGAGATGCAGGGCAGCAACCTCTTGGCGCCCGACCGACCCGTCGGGCAAGGGGCCATGGTCGAGCTTGAGCTTGGATCAGAAACCGGCCAAGGGCGCTTTGAAACCGCATGGCAATGCCCACCTGATCATTGCCGCGCCCTCGCGTTTGAGAAAGACGGGTATCGGCTTGCGCATTTCGCAACGGATATCGCGCCGATGCTGTTTGATGTCGAAAATGATCCCGATTGCACCCGGAATCTCGCGCGGGAAGATCTGCCCCGACTGCATCACCTTCGGGCTGAGGCGCTGTCACACAGAATGAGAAAAGGCTCGGTCTGAGGTGACCTCGGGTCCTGACCCCCAAAGCTTAAAACGGTTGAAAAAGCAAAGAAATTAGCTCTGAGGTGGGGAATTTCGGAGCTTTTCAGAAATGCTTGCCGCAGTCTCAACAACCGACGCGGCCAAGGTTTCAAGCTTGTTGTCGGGGAATCTGGTGATGGGCCCAGATACTGAAACGCCAGCGACAACATTCTCCAACGAGTCGAAGACAGGCGCTGCGATACAGCGCAGGCCCGGAAAACGCTCTTCATCGTCGATCGCCCATCCCCTTTGCCGGGAAGTCTGCAGCTCGTCTTTGAGCTGTTGTTTGTCCGTAATCGAGTTGGGCGTCTGCTGAACCAGTGTCAGCGGGGCCAACAGCTTTTCAAGTGCCGCCTCGTCCATGTACGCCATGATGGCTTTGCCGACGCCGGATGTGTGAAAGTAAGCTGCGGTTCCGTTCTTGATCGAGGCGCGGATCGGGTTTTCGGATTCCACCTGAATCAGATACAGCAACTGCCCACCTTCCTCGATGGCGAGGTTCACGGTCTCTCCGGTTTCCTTGGACAGCTTGCGCATCGCGGCTGGCGCGACTTCCAGCAAATTCGAGGCTTCCTCAAACGTATTGCCGATCCGATAAGCCTGCGGTCCGACGCGCCACTTACCATGTTCGGCATCGTTAACCACCATTCCTCGCTGTTGAAGCGTGGTCAGAAGCCGGTGCGCCGTCGCCGTTGGAATGCCTGTCGTTCTTGCGATGTCGACAAGCGTCGCGCCCCCGGCATCTGCAATGGCAATCAGGACACGAATCCCACGATCCAGCGCCCCGACCAGAGAACCTGCGGGCTTTTCTTCATTCGCTTTCAGGCGTGGGCGCCCGCGTCTTGCAACTGTTTTTGGTTCGTTCATTTTTGGCGCGTTTGTCATCTGGCTTGTTGTGAAAAGAGTCTAGCTTGTTCGCAAGTGCAAAAAAATGAAAATAATAAATGGATTAAAAACAATAAATTGCGCCTATTTTGACGCTCAAAATGAAAGAGTTTCCAAAATATTTTGAAAAATCGCGAATCTGGCTTATCGTAGATTCTATCCGCTGGAGGGCGGGTTTGGTGCCAATGCCGAAGGGATATCGGCGACGGCCCAGTCTAGGGAGGAAACATGACAAAATCTTTGAACCGCAGAAACTTTCTGCGCGGCTCCGCTGTTGTAGGTGCTGGTGCGCTTGCTGCTCCGGCTGTCCATGCGCAGGAAGGAACGACAATGAAGATGCAGGCAGCCTGGGGCGGCGGCATCTTTCTTGAGAACGCGCAATCCTACGTCAACCGCGTCAATGAAATGTCCGGTGGCAAACTGACGATCGAACTTCTGCCTGTGAATTCGGTCGTAAAAACCAGCCAGATGCAGGACGCGGTCCACCGCGGCGTTCTGGACGCGGCGCATTACGTTCCGGCCTACTGGTACTCGAAATCCAAGACGGCATCGCTGTTCGGAACGGGTCCGTGCTTTGGCTGGTCCAGCCAAGAGGTTCTGGGCTGGGTGAACTATGGCGGCGGTCAGGAACTGTTTGACGAGCTGATGGGCATCCTTGGCCTGAACGTTGTGTCCTTCTTCAACTCGCCCATGCCCGCACAGCCACTGGGTTGGTTCAAAGAGGAAATCACAAGCTCGGATCAGATGAACGGTCTGAAATACCGTACAGTTGGTCTTGCGGCAGATGTTCTGCTTGAGATGGGCATGTCCGTTGTGCAGCTGCCCGGGGGCGAGATCCAGCCCGCGATGAAGTCCGGCCTGATTGATGCGGCCGAGTTCAACAACCCCACATCCGACCGCGATTTTGGTATGCAGGACGTGTCCAAACACTATCATCTGGCCTCGTTCCACCAGAGCCAGGAGTTCTTCGAGGTCACGTTCAACAAGGACAAGTTCAACGCGCTTGCGCCCGAGCTTCAGGCGATCCTAAAATACGCGTCCGAGGCCGAGAACTCGAATTTCTACTGGAACAACACCAAGCGCTACGCCGACGATCTGGTGACGCTGGCCGAAGAGCAGGGCGTCAACGTGTATCGGACGCCTGACAGCGTCATGCAGGCCCAGCTTGAAGCTTGGGACGTTGTGGTCGAAAGGATCTCGAACGAAGATCCGTTCTTTGCCAAGGTCGTCGACAGCCAGAAGGCCTATGCGAAGACTGTCATGAACTACCTCAACCTCAACCAGCCGGACTACAAGCTGGCGTACAAGCACTATTTCGGCTGAGGCCTGACAACTCTTTGAAAACGGAAGGTCGCGCTGGTGCGCGGCTTTCTGAACTGCGGGCGGAACAGGCGAGGAACTGACCTTGATCAAGACAATCCACGCCATCGAAGGGCTAAGCCAATGGGTCGGCAAAGCCTTCGGTTGGTGCATCCTAATTCTGACACTTTCGGTGTCCTACGAAGTGTTCGTCCGGTACGTGCTGAACAAGCCGACCGTCTGGGCGTTCGATATGATGGTACAGATGTATGGCGCCCTGTTCCTGATGGCCGGGGCCTATGCGCTGGCGCAAGACGCGCATGTGCGCGGTGACGTGCTGTACCGCCTTTTCTCGGTCCGCTGGCAGGCGCGGGTCGATTTCGTTCTGTATATTATCTTTTTCTTCCCCGGCATGTTTGCCCTGTTCTGGTACGGCTGGGAAATCGCCAAGGACAGCTGGCGCTATGAAGAAGTTAGCTGGAACAGCCCCGCCAGAATTCAGATTTATTTCTTCAAAACTCTGATCCCCGTCGCCGGTGTTTTGCTGATGCTGCAAGGGCTTGCCGAGATGGCAAGATGCTGGCTGGCGATGCGAAATGGCGTCTGGCTCGACCGTCTGGATGACGTACGTGAGACCGAAGACATGCTGATGGAATCAACCGTCGACCGAATTCATACAACAGGCACCAAGCAAGGAGGTCGCAGCGATGACTGACCCACAAGTCGCCATCCTGATGCTCAGCCTCTTTATTGTGCTGGTGCTGTTGGGCTTTCCGATTGCGTTCACACTGCTCGCCATGGGCGTCGCGTTCGGGTATTACGCCTATTACCAGTCCGCGCCCGAGAGCATTGCGGACATCTTCAACAACAACATCTTCTACCTGCTGAACCAGAACACCTATTCGGTGATGGAGAATGACACGCTTGTTGCCATCCCCTTGTTCCTGTTCATGGGCTACGTGGTCGAAAGGGCGAATATCGTCGACCGGCTGTTCTTTTCGCTCTACATGGCAGCCCGTAACCTACCCGGATCTCTGGCGATTGCGGCTCTGCTGACCTGCGCGGTGTTCTCGACGGCGTCGGGCATCGTGGGCGCGGTTGTCACCCTGATGGGGTTGCTGGCCTATCCGGCAATGGCCAACGCGGGATATCAGCGCAGTTTTGCCTCGGGCGTGATCTGCGCCGGTGGCACCTTGGGCATCCTGATCCCGCCGTCGATCATGTTGATCGTCTACGCCGCCATTGCCGAGCTTTCTCCGCTGCGCCTCTATGCAGCGGCGGTCTTTCCGGGCCTCATGCTGGCGGGTCTCTACATCGTCTACGTCATGGTGCGCGTCTGGCTGAACCCGTCGCTGGCCCCCAAGCCGCAGGAGGACGATGTTCCGCCAAAACGGCAGATCTATATGGACCTGCTGATCTCGTTCGTGCCGTTGACGGTTTTGATCTTGCTGGTGCTTGGCTCAATCCTCGGCGGTCTTGCAACACCGGCCGAAGCGGCAGCGATGGGTGCCTTGGGCGGGCTTGTGCTGGCAATGCTCTACCGGTCGCTCACCTGGGACAAGGTCAAGCAAAGTGTCTTCCTCACGGCCAAGGCCACTGCCATGGTGTGCTGGTTATTCGTGGGCTCGTGGACCTTTGCGTCGATCTTTTCATATCTCGGCGGGCATGACGTGATCGAGCATTGGGTTGTTGGTATGAACCTTCAGCCCTGGCAGTTCCTGGTGCTCGCGCAGCTGATTATTTTCCTGCTGGGCTGGCCGCTTGAATGGTCTGAAATTCTGATCATCTTCGTGCCGATCTTCCTGCCCATGCTCGAAACGTTTGGCGTCAACCCGTATTTCTTCGCGATGCTGGTGGCTCTGAACTTGCAGACCTCATTCCTGACACCACCGATGGCTATGTCGGCCTACTATTTGAAGGGGGTCCTTAAGAACCAGATCCAGCTGATGGAGATCTTCCGAGGTCTGATGCCCTATCTGGCCATCGTGATCCTGTGCATGGTGCTGATGTATCAGTTCCCCGGTATCGCGCTGTGGCTGCCTGACTACCTCTTCGGGGTCTGGGTGCCATGACCAAACATGATCTGTCATTGTTCCCGGCGGTTGAATCCGCCGAGGGCATTCGGGACGGGCGTATCTTGTCCGAAGCATTGGTTGAGGACTGTCTCAAACGCATCGAAGAGACCGACAGCACCATCCGCGCTTGGGCTTATCTGGATGCAGGCGTAGCGCTGGATCAGGCGCGTGAGCTGGATCGCATTCGCAAGGCCGGACGGGCGACAGGCCCCTTGCACGGCGTGCCCATCGGGCTAAAGGACATTGTCGATACAAAAGACATGCCCACGCAGCGGGGCACACCGATCTTTTCGGGTCGGCAGCCGGAGGCAGATGCTAGGCTCGTAGAGTGCTTGCGCGAGGCCGGCGCCGTTATCATGGGCAAGACCAAGACGACCGAGCTTGCTTTCATGCATCCGACCGACACCACCAACCCTTTTGATGCGACCAGAACACCGGGCGGCTCGTCCAGCGGATCAGCGGCGGCCGTTGCGGCCAGACATGTGCCTCTGGCCATCGGCACTCAGACCGGGGGCTCGGTCATCCGTCCGGCCTCATACTGCGGCGTCTATGGTTTCAAACCCACGCGCGGAATGATCTCGCGACATGGGGTTTTCAGGACGTCGGTCTCTTTGGACCACGTTGGGGGGTTCGCCAACACGCTGGAAGATATCGCTCTGCTGACAGACGTGGTCGCCGGATATGACCAGCGCGACCCCGCCAGCTTTGCCCGGCCGCGAGCGGATATGCTGTCCGGCGCGCAGGCCGAGGTTCTGGTCGAACCGAACATTGCCTGGCTCGATTTTCCGTTCAACGACCGCCTTGATGCAGATGCGCTTGAGGGGCTGAACGCCGTTATCGAGGGGCTTGGTGGAAGGGTCGAGCGTTTCTCGGTATCGCCGCAACTGGCCGATCTGATCACCGTTCACAAAACAATCTATGACTTTGAGATTCGCCAGAACATGGCCGAAATCTCGAATGCGCATTGGCCGGAGCTCAGCCCCGAGATGCAATCCGCAATCACCCGCGGCGGAGATATCAGCGAGGCCCAGTATGAAGACGCCTTGGCCGTCATGGCGTCCGCTCAGGGCTTCTTTGCCGAGTATTTCAATGAATTCGACGCAATCCTGGCCCCGGCAGCAACCGGTGAAGCCGTGCCGCTGAGCGCGGGCCATACCGGAGATTCCGTTTTCTGCCTCACTTGGACGCTGGCGGGTTTGCCCTGCCTCACGCTGCCTTTGTTGGTGGGGCAGAATGACCTGCCCATTGGTGTCCAGCTGATCGGCGCGGTCGAAGAAGACGATCGGCTTCTTCGCACTGCTTCTTGGGTTCAAAGAACCCTCAGAACGCAAGAATAAAAGGGAGAGTAATCCTATGTCACGACTGACAAATATTCTCATGGGCCTCATCGGCACCGGCCTGATGATGGTGTTCGTTCTCGGGCTTGCCCACAGTATCTCGACCGGGTTCGCCGGGTTCTGGGGCGGTTTTCCATTCTTGTGTATTGCGGTCTTCGTGATAGCCCTTGCGCTGTACAATTTCTGGGAAGACGCGATCAAAAAGGACTGACCCCATGAGCGATAGACCTGTTCTCTGGCTACCGCGTCGGGTGTCCGATGCCACGATTGCGCGCGCACGACAAGGCTATGACGTGATCCTGAACGAGGCCGACACGCCAGGCACTGCAGACGAGATCATCGCCATGAGCGCGAAGGTCGACGCGATGATGCCCTGTCACTCGGAACATTTCTCGGCCGAGGTCGTTTCAAAGCTCAATCCAAGGCTGAAGATTTTGGCGAACCATTCAGTGGGCGTAGATCACTGCGACCTTCCGGCGCTGGCGGCGAAAGGGATTGTTGTGACAAACACGCCTGACGTCCTGTCGGATGCCACGGCTGAGCTTGCGATATTGCTGATGCTGGGCGCGGCGCGGCACGCGGTCCGAGGGGATCGCCTGATGCGCACCGGTGCCTGGGACAGCTGGAGCCCGTCTTTCATGGTCGGCAAACAGGTCACCGGCGCTCGGCTTGGGATTGTCGGTATGGGTCGTGTGGGCCGCGCGTTCGCAGAAAAGGCGCGCGGTTTTGATATGGAGGTTCACTATTTCAACCGCAGCCGCCTGTCGCCTGAACAAGAGCAAGGCGCGACATATCACGACAACATCGACACGTTGTTGACGGTCGCGGATTTCCTGTCGCTTCATTGTCCTGCAACACCTGAAACTGTGAACCTTATGGATGCCCAAAATCTGGCAAAACTGCCTGGCGGCGCGGTTCTGGTGAACTCTGCGAGGGGCGCGCTGGTTGACGAAGACGCTGTGCTGGGCGCAATCGAAAGCGGCAAGCTGGCGGCCGCCGGTCTTGATTGTTTCAAGACCGAACCGGGTGGAAACCCAAAATTCGCCGCGCATGAAAACATCTTCATGCTGCCGCATATTGGCAGCGCCACAACCAAAACCCGAGACGCTATGGGCTTTCGTGCTTTGGACAATCTGGACGCCTTTTTTGCGGGTCAAATACCGCGAGACCTTGTGTAGTAGAGGATTTAACTAATGGCTAAACTTGCTTTTCTTGGCTTGGGAGTGATGGGCTATCCGATGGCCGGCCACTTGCAGGCTGCAGGCCACGACGTGACGGTTTTCAACCGGACGGCAGCCAAAGCCGAAGCCTGGGTTGCCGAACATGGTGGCTCAATGGCCGCAACCCCGCGAAAGGCGGCCGAGGGGGCAGAATTTGTCATGACCTGTGTGGGGAATGACGATGACCTGCGCAGCGTTTGCACGGGGGCAGACGGAGCGTTCTCGGGGATGTCGCAAAGCACTACGCTCGTGGACCACACGACCGTTTCGGCGAAAGTCACACGCGAGTTGTATGCGGCGGCGAAGGATCAGGGCTTGGGCTTTGTAGACGCGCCGATTTCGGGCGGTCAGGCTGGGGCCGAAAACGGTGTCCTTTCGATCATGTGCGGCGGGGATCAGTCTGTTTACGACGCGGCCGAGCCAATCATGCAGGTCTATTCGAAGATCTGCCGTAGGATTGGCGAAAGCGGTGCGGGTCAGATGACAAAGATGAGCAACCAGATTGCGATCGCCGGTCTGGTTCAGGGCTTGAGCGAGGCCCTGCACTTTGCCGAGAAAGCCGGTCTGGACGGGCGCGCGGTCGTCGAGGTTATCAGCCAGGGCGCAGCCGGAAGCTGGCAGATGGCCAACAGGTACGAGACGATGCTGGACGACCACTTTGACCACGGGTTTGCCGTGGACTGGATGCGCAAAGATCTGGGGATTTGTCTTGATACTGCAAATGAAACAGGGGCAAGCCTTCCGGTGACTGCGCTGGTCGATCAGTTTTACAAAGATGTTCAGAAACTCGGCGGCGGCCGCTGGGATACCTCGTCTTTGCTAAAAAGGCTTCGGGCTCTGGATTGAACAACACGCCTGCGATTTCGAGGCCTCTCGGCAGAGCGCTTGCAAAGCAAACCGAGGTAGGGTGGCGATTCGCCTGACACGCAGTCCAAGCGCCAGATGGTTCGCTAGCCCAGGCGCTTCTTGAACCTCAATGTTGCTGCCAGCAATCCGAAAATGGCAAAGCCGATCATCCACAGGATCTCCGAGCGCAGATCATAAAGCGAGGCGTCGCGCAGAACCACGCCTCGGATCATTTCCATAAAATGCGTGGCTGGCAGCACCTGTGCGATGATCTGTACCGGTTGAGGCATGCCGTCGAACGGGAACATGAACCCGGACATCAGGATGGACGGCAGCAGGATAAAGAGGGTCATCTGCATCGACTGAAGCTGGTTCTGGGCCAGCGTGGAAATCACCAGCCCCAGCGAAAGGCTGGCAATGATGAACAGCAGCGTCACCACCAGCAATGTGCCCAGCCCTCCGTTAATTGGGACGTCAAACAGAAGATGCCCAAGCCCCAGAATGATCGCGACCTGGATCAGGCCCAGAAAGATGTAGGGGATGATCTTGCCCAGCATCAATTCGATCGACTTGATCGGTGTGTTGATCAGCATCTCCATATTCCCGCGTTCGCGCTCCCGAACGATCGCGGCGGAGGTGAACAGGATCATCGTCATCGTCAAGATCACCCCCACAAGACCTGGCACGATATTGACTGCGGATCGCTGTTCAGGGTTGAAATACAGTGTCACTTCAAATGTCGGAACCTGCCGGTTAGCAGGCAGCCTTAGCAGTTCGGTCAAGGGCATTGTCCGCAGGGATTTGATTGCGCTTGCCACCATGGTGTCCGAGCCATCGACGATCCAATGCGCAACAGGTCGACTACTGGTTTGATCTGTTGAATTGGGCAAGCCAAGCCCAACAGACGGGCTGCGGGCAAGGCGCTGGCTAACGTCCGGAGGGATGATTAGCGCGGCCCGCACGCGGGATTGCGTGATCGCGCGCTCGGCCTCTTGTGGGGTTGTCAGTTGCTCGGTGACTGTCACGACCTGCGTGGCCTGAACCATCTGCGTCAACATGCGGGACAGCTCGGTTTGGGATTGATCAACAACAGCCACAGGCACGTGGCGCAGGTTGGTGTTGATCGCATATCCGAACAATAATAGCTGGATCAGCGGGATCATGATGACCATGGCGAAGGTCATCCTGTCCCGCCGCAGTTGCAACAGTTCTTTCCTGAGGACGGCTGCGATCCGGCGGGCCGAGATCATGGGTCTTCCCCCCGCGTAGCGCTGACAAAGACGTCCTCAAGATTTGGCCTCTGGGGTGTCAGAGACAGATCAGAGAACCCCTCAAGCTGGGCGCGCAGCATGTCCACCGGCTGAGGTTCGGACTTGTCCACCAGAACCCGCAAGCGAGAGCCGACCTGAGCGGTCGACAATATCTTTGGCGTGCCGTCCAGCTCATGTTTGACCCTACGCAGATCCGGGCCTTCGACCTCCACAACGTCGGCTTGAAGATCATTCATAAGCTGGCGCGGTGATCCGTCCGCTTTCTTGACACCATGCTGGAGGATGGCCAGGCGGTGGCAGCGCTCGGCCTCATCCATGAAGTGGGTAGAAACGATCATGGTCGCACCCTGATCGACCAGATCGAACAATTGCTCCCAGAACGTGCGGCGTGTTTCGGGATCAACGGCCGAGGTCGGCTCGTCCAGAAACAGCAGTTTAGGCCGGTGCAGGATCGTGGCCGCAAGGGCCAGCTTTTGCCGCTGACCTCCGCTCATGCTGCCGCTGAGTTGATTTACGTTGGTCGTCAGGTCGTATGTGTGTAGCAGCTCGTCGATCCGATCTTTCGCTGCTTTTGCAGGGATACCGTAGATTTCCGCCGCGAACCTGAGGTTTTCCAGCACGGTCAGGTCGCGGTAGTAGGAGAAGATCTGGGTCATGTACCCGATCTCATTCTTGAGCGGTTCTGCCGCTTCGGGCATGGATCGACCCAGAACCGAGATGGATCCGCTGGTCGGCGTCAGTAGCCCGGTCAGCATACGCATGGTCGTTGTCTTGCCGCAGCCGTTAGGGCCAAGAAACCCGTAGATCTGGCCTGTTCTGATCTCAAGATCCAGATCGTTGACGGCGGTGTTTGTTCCGAATTGCCGGGTCAGGCCGCGTGTCGACACAACGACATCTGTCATGGCATGGGAACCTGCACTGGAACGCCGGCAGGCAGGTCCGGCGACGCGGTGGGCAGATCAATTTCGGCTAGATAGACAAGCCGCGTCCGGTCATCTTGGTTCAAACCATAGTAAGGGGTGAAGGACGCGTCGTCGCTGATCCACCGGACCACGCCGTCCAGCGGGGCATCCAGCCCATCGACATTCACCTCCAGCGTATCGCCGGGTTTCAGTTTCACGCGATGCGGTTCGGGTACATAGACGCGGGCATAGGGTGTCTGCCCCGTGACCAGAACGGCCACGGGGCTGCCGGTCGTCACCCGTTCACCAAGGTTCCAAGGCAACGAGTCCAAGACGCCGTCGCGTGTTGCGACAACGGTCAGATCCTCCAATACGGTCTGTTCCGCGTCAACCGACGCTTCGGCTGCGCGGACGTTGGCTTCGGCGACGGCGAGATCTTCGGGGCGGGTGCCGTTCTGAAGCTCTTTCAACGTTTCCTGAGCACCGACCAATTCGGCACGCGCAGAGTCCCGCAAGGCCAGATCATTTGCGACCTGCGCCTCGGTCACGACCGAGTTTTCAACCAAACGGGCATTGCGTTCATAGATTGCTTCAGCATCGGCCAATCGCGCGGTAGCCCCGGCGACCTTGGCTTGGGCAATTGCGATCTCTTCCTCGCGCGGCCCGACCTGCAGCTTCAAAAGGGTGGCTTTTGCTTTTTCCAGTTCCGCCTGAGCCAGGTTTAGCTTTGCGGTCTGCAATGTGGGATCAAGTTGAACCAGCGTATCTCCGGCCATGACGACCGAGCCTTCGGCAACTGGCAAATCGACGATGATTTCGCTGGCCGTCGCAGTCAATGCGACGCGGTCGCGTGCCAGAACACCTAGGGCCACGCTCGTATCCGAGGCAGAGCATCGGTCCAGAACCGCAGGCAGCATTGCCGCCAATATCAAGGGTATGGGGATCGACAAATTCAGCACGGGGTCCCTCCGGGTGTTAACCTCTGGTCGCGTTGGACGGTTTGTTGAACCATACAATCATGAAATCGGAATTGTATATGTTGTCTAGCCTTTCGCGAAGACCGCACCGATCATGCGATGCGTTGTGCCGGTTTCAAACCTTAAGCTTGTCCTGACACACCATTTACCTGCCATGCCTTCGGCAGTGTTGGATCAATGGGGTTCTCAAAAGCATCAAAAGTCAAAACGCGCGCTGTCATAGCGGGCGAAAAGAACATCGCAGTCATCAGACTCCTGACGAATGGGTCTGGGGAAATCCAGAATTTCAAACCCGTTCTTACCCATGAAAGAGACGAGCTCTGAGAACCTGTATCCACCCACACAACGCCGTTTTACATTCGCTTCGGCCAACACAAAGATAGCTCTTTTTGCGCGAGATCTACCCTCAGCCCGCACAGTTGGCGAAGGATCAGACGAGGTATCGATCATGTCATGGGCCGGTCTGGTTGGTGTTCAAGAAGGATGTTCATCAGCTTGTGGCTTATCACCTCGGGCGAGTGCATTTGCGCATGGTTCAAACAGGCCTGTCGCAGCCTCTGATACTCTGAGGTTTCCATCTGCAGCGATCGGATCATGGCGCGGATCAACCCTCGGTGCAAGCTTGGGTCATAGAGTGTTGTCTCATGCAGTTCCGGCGGCGTGATTTCCTTCATTTCGCGCAGGGCAGGGCCGATGATCGGTAATCCGAAACTTATGGCCAGTGAAACAGTGCCCGAGCTGAACAGCTCGGAATAGGGGGCTAGAAAGAAATGCGCGTTCGAGAAGATTTCGGGGATCTCTTCATCCGGGATACGGTCGGTTCTGAGCGAAATGTTCTTATTCCAGCCTAGGCGCCTCAGCAACCGTCTTTGGCTGCCGAAAGCCTTGCCGTACATGTTCAGACTATAGTCATAGTCCCGCTTTGTCAGCTTAGCGGCGGCGTCCCGGATGCGCTCTGCCCCTTTTTCTCCTCGAAACATTCCGAAGAACAAAAACGTGGTTGGTCTGCGATCCGGCATAGGGCGCGCCAGCGTGATGTCTTGCGGCTCGTACGACCCGAGGTAGCTTGGATGGGAAATCACATGAATACGGCTCGGGTCCGCCCCGTATTCCGAGATCATGTGATCGCGGGCATGGGGGGCGTGAACGTGGATGGCGTCGGCCCGTTTGACCAGCGATTGGCGGGCTTGACGAAAACCGTCAAGGCTGATCACCTTGTGCGGGCGGGCGTTGCGAATGGTCCAGACCAACCGACCGCCCTGCGCGCGGTAGCTGTCAACCGACAGTTCCGCCGTGTGCAAAAGGTCCCTATTGTTTTGCGCATCTGCGTCACGGCCAAAGATCCGGTCATCCCAACGTAGATGGGTTACTGGGTGTTTGGCCGCATCCAAATTCAGAAGTGCGCCTTTGCCGCCGCCGACGAACTCGACCCTGTCTGTCGCGCAGCGATACATCAGATTGCGCTGATAGGGGTTTCCGTCGGCGGTCGGAATGTTGAGGACCTGCACCGGATTTCCGCCGTTCACAAGGACCCGCCGAGTTCGTCTTGGGCGGTTTTTATTCTGGGGTTCGGCGAAATTGTCACTTGGCTCATATCTGCCCAGATCAAAGGGTCTGTTATCGACTGCATCCAACGAAATTGGATGCTCGGCGTCTGCAGGCTTGCTTGATGATTGGGGTGATAGCAACCCTTTTCTGCCAGCAACCCCGGCCTGGGCCAAGCGCGTGGTTGCCGGGGCAGGGGTCCCTGCTCAGTTATGGGCAGCCTGACCGTCGAACAAGGGTTTGCGGTTCCCACGGTGACGTTCAACAAGTTTCGAAATCCACTTGCCCTTTTCAGGCACCAACCTTGCCGTTAGCGGTCGAAAATCAAGCGCCGCGCATTCTGGGAAAAGCGCTTTGACCTCTTGCCGCGCTTCGGGTGAGATCGCCTGCATGGTCAGTGGCCCCAGATAGAGGCTTTCCGTAGGCGTGCCGTTGGACCAGATGATCTCATGCTGATCGAACAGGATGTGGTGATACTGAACTCCGCCAGACAGTTCGTCCAAAACATCGACACCGCTCAACGGCAGCAGTTTCTTCGCGGGCAGCAGGATATCCTGACAGTCGAACATCCGCTTGGCGATGGCTGAGGAGACCAAAATCCGGTGCTGAGGCGACACGATCAGATCGCGCCGCGGATAGCCGGGACCCAACGCATCCGCCCGGATCACAATGGGCTTGAGATGCGGTTTGTCCTCAAGTTGGTTTTGGCTCAGGCCACGAGAGCCAATCCAGCAAACCGGCCGCAGCCCGTTGTCATATGTCAGGACCTGATCGCCGACCTTTAGGTCCTCGACCCGAACAAGCCCCTCTGATGTTTCGATCAGTGTTCCTGATGCAAAACAGGGTACATCCTCGAATTCACCGCTCGCATTGGTCGGGCCGGTCACGACCTGATCGATTTCGATGGTGTTGTCACCATCCTCGTTCCAAGCTGCCGCGATTGCGTCGGTGTTGACGGTCAGGCCGTTGAACAATTCAAGTGGAACAAGCGCGCCATCGTCGGACTTCACACCGAACAGGGCAATGGTCCCGTCCGGGTTCACCTCGAGCCGGACAACAGGATCAGTGTCCGAGTTTTGAAGCTGCCATACGGCAGGCGTATTCACCTCGTATCGATCACCATCTGCAAATCGCACGGTTTGACCGGAGGTCCCGCTAATCTGGAACTGTAGCTCATTGGGTGCTCCGGCGGGGCCGCCGACAAAAAGATCAACACCGTTGATCTGCACGCTGAAGCTGTTGTCGAGCAGCCTGAAGTCGATGACAAACCCCCCGCCGGGGGTTGTGTCCGTAAATGTGGTAGATGCGCCGCCGACGATGCTGAAATCTGGCATTCAAGTCTCGTTTCAACCTGTAACCTGTTTTCCTTCCGTAGACGCGTAAACCCTTGCTTCTTCAAGACAGAAATTCGTTCATTTTGTGAAAAATTCGCCCCTGACGTCAGGTCCATTTGTTTTGGTTTTGCCCTAGACTGACGTGGGAATCCGCGGGCAGCGTCCTGACGCATATTTGGGGCGAGAGCGCGCGCCTCTCGATGGCGTGTCGTGCTCAGGCAGCCTCGTCCAGAGTGCGCAAAATCCAATCTCTTACCTTTCGCGCATCATCGGACAGAGGGGTTTTCTTGGACCAGACCAAATAGAACCCTTTGCCGGTCGTCCATTGCCAATCGGATCGGGCAGCCAGCAGACCCTGATCGACAAGACGGTCGGTCAGGTGTTTCCAGCCGAAGGCAAAGCCCTCACCGGCCATCGCCGCCTGCAGGACAAGCGCATAGTCATTCAATCGCAACCCCGTGTTCGGAACCGCTGTCCTGATCGAGAAATTGGCGAACCAATCGCTCCAACTCGGACGCTGACGAATGGGTTCTTCCAGATGAATGAGGCGTTGGGACAGGAGATTGGGCAGGCTTCTCAGATCAACTGCGGCGGCCATGACGCGGGGCGAGGCGACAGGATAGATCGCCTCGGGCGCGATCAGGGCGCTTTCGCAATCCGCCCAGTTTCCATCCCCCAGACGCACCGCCAGGCTGATGTTTTCCGCGTCGATATCCGGTTCCCGGTCACTGGATTGCAGGCGCAAGTCGATTTTCGGATGCTGGCTTTGCAGATCGACCAGTCGCGGCATGATCCAATAGTTGTTGAAGGCTGTCGATGCGCTGAGGGTGACGTAGCCCGCCTGTTTGGTCTGCTGAATGGACTCAACCGACAGGGCCAATTGCTCGAACGCGCGCGAGACATCCGCCAGCAGTCGCTCGCCGGCTCCGGTCAGGACGACCTGACGGTGACCGCGGGTGAACAGAGGTGTTCCCAGGCCTTCTTCCAGCCTGCGAATGGCAACGCTGACGGCGGGTTGTTGCACGTTCAGCTCCTGCGCGGCGCGGGTAAAGGACTGAAGGCGGGCGGCGGCCTCGAATACGACCAGATTACGAGGGGATCCAAGCTGTTTCCAGAGTTCTAGCATAATCTGTGTTTATGCTAAGCATTCAAATTTTCAAGCGTCACATGCGTTTTCTTGGCAGTTAATATGCACCCAAAAAATGGAGTGCTATTAATGGCTCGGCGCGCACGTCAATCCCGTTCCCGCGGTTCCGAGGCTGGTTCTGTCCCGGCCTCCCCTTATATCCAACGAAAGTTGGCGTTCTTTGACCCCCTGAACGAGGAAGATCTGGCCCGCCTTGAGGCTCAGGTCGACTGGATTTTCCAGGATGTGGGAATCGCCTTCCGCGACGACCCCGAAGCGCTGGAGCTGTGGCGCCGTGAAGGGGCGCGGGTCGAAGGCGATATCGTACGGGCCGACGCGCAATGGATTCGCAGCCTGTGTGCCAAGGCGCCCAAAAGCTTCAAACAAGTCGCACGCAACCCCGAGCGTTCGGTGGTCATAGGTGACGGAAATCAGGTTTTCGCGCCGGTCTACGGCGCACCTTTCGTGCGTGATCTGGAAGGCGGTCGCCGCTACGGCGATATCGAGGCGTTCGAAAAGCTGGTGAAACTGACTTACCTGCATCCGAACCTGCACCATGGCGGTTTCGTGACCTGCGAACCCTGCGACGTGCCGGTCAGCAAGCGTCACCTCGACATGATGTTGGCGCATATGACCCTCAGTGACAAACCGCATCTGGGTGCCATCACCGAGATGAGCCGCGCGCAAGACAGTGTCGACATGGCCGAGATCATCTTCGGCGCGGATTTCATGGAAGACAATTGCGTCATTATGGGCAACGTGAACACGAATTCTCCATTGCTGGTCGACCGCGTTGTCACCGAAGCGGCACGGGTCTATTCGACGCGCGGACAAGGCATGATCGTGGTTCCGTTCATCTTGTCCGGCGCAATGGGTCCGGTCAGCACCGCCGCCAGCGTCGCACAGGCCATGGCCGAGGCGATGATGGTCTGTGCCTACGTCCAACTTCTGCGCCCCGGCGCGCCCTTTGTTCTGGGCAACTTCCTGTCGTCCATGTCGCTGAAATCCGGTGCACCGACCTTTGGTATGCCGGAACCTGTGATTTCGAACTACGCCATCGGCCAACTGGCCCGCCGTGCCGGTCTGCCGCTGCGCTGCGGTGGCTCTTTGACGGCCTCCAAGATCGAAGACGCGCAGGCCGCCTATGAATCGGCGGATTCGATGCATTCGACCATGCTGGCCGGTGCAAACTTCGTTCTGCACTCGGCCGGTTGGCTCGAAGGTGGCCTGTGTACCGGTTTTGAAAAGCTAATCATGGATGCAGACCGTCTTGGCTCATACCAAAAAGTCCTCAGTCAAGGGCTGGACACCAGTGACGACGCCTTCGCCCGTGACGCCTATGACGAGGTCGACGCAGGCGGTCACTTCCTCGGCTGCGCCCACACCATGCGCAACTACCAGACTGCATTCTACGAACCCAAGCTCAGCGACAGCGAAAACGTCGAAAGCTGGGAAGAGGGCGGCTCCAAGGACATGCGCCGCCGCGCCTATGAGCGCTGGAACCAGATGCTGAGCGAATACCAACCCCCCGCAATGGACGAGGCCAAGAAAGACGAACTGGCCGCCTATGTGGCCAAACGCAAAGAAGAGATCCCGGACGCCTGGTACTAAAACCGGGATCCCTTCATCTGGCCAGAAATACCTTCAGGGGTGAATTGAGCCGCAGGCTCAAGAGGGGGCAGACAGCCCCCTTTCCCCATCACCACAAGAAAACGACACAGGAAATTCCCATGCCTGAGATTCAAAAAGACGAAACCACGTCTGGTAAAAAGCTGCCCTCCCACGCCAAGGTCGTTGTCATTGGCGGCGGCGTCGTCGGCTGTTCGATCCTCTTCCACCTGGCCAAGTTCGGTTGGAAAGACGTTGTCTTGCTGGAGCGTGACGAGTTGACATCCGGATCCAGCTGGCACGCGGCGGGTCAGATCCACACGATCAGTTCGGATCCCAACATCTCGCGCCTGCAGAGCTATACCATCGATCTCTATAAAGAGATTGAGGAAACCTCGGGCCACTCGGTCGGCATGCATATCACCGGCGGTTTCTACGCGGCGTCGACCAAGGAGTGGTACGACTACCTCAAGCGTGAACGCTCGAAAGCGCGCTACATGGGCCTGCATCAGGAATTCATCAGCCCGCAGGAACTGGCCGAGCGTCACCCGCTGATCGACCCCAAACACTATCACGCCGCCCTCTGGGACGAGCAGGATGGCGATGTCGATCCCTCGGGCGCAACTTACGCCTTCGCCAAATCCGCCCGTCACCACGGCGCGCAGTATTTCACCCATTGCGGTGTAACCTCGATGAGCCAGCGCCCCGATGGAAGCTGGGATTTGACCACCCCCAAAGGCGTCATAAACGCCGAGCAGGTTGTGAACTGCGGCGGCCTCTGGGCGCGCGAAGTGGGCCATATGTCGGGCATCCATCTGCCGGTACAGCCGATGGAGCACCACTATCTGATCACCGACGCGATCCCGATGATCAAGGACCGCATGGAGAGCATGGGCGAAGCCGGTCGTTTACCCGCGGGCATCGACTATGAGGCCAACATCTATTTCCGTCAGGAACGCCACGGCATGCTTCTGGGCACCTATGAGCCGAAATCGACCCCGTGGAAGGTCGATGGCACACCATGGGATTTCGGCCACGAGTTGCTGCAACCCGATCTCGACCGTATCGCCGACCGTCTAGAAATGTCGTTCGAGCGTATCCCCGCCATTGGCGAATCCGGTATCAAGGACACCATCAACGGCCCGTTCACCTTCGGCCCCGATGGCAACCCGATGATCGGTCCGGTTCCGGGCATGAAGAACTACTGGGTCGCCGTGGGCGTCATGGCAGGCTTCTGTCAGGGCGGCGGCGTTGGTCTGACCATGGCCGAATGGATGATCGACGGCGAGCCCTCGATCGACGTCTGGGCGATGGACGTGGCGCGCTTTGGCGAGTTCGCAACGCCGGACTGGGGCACCATCAAGTCCTCGGAAAACTACGAGCGTCGTTTCGTGATGACCTTCCCGAACGAAACGCTGCCCAAAGGCCGGATGCAGAAAACCACCGCGCTCTATGACCGTCTGGTCGAAAAAGGCGCCGTGATGGGGCAAGGCTTTGGTCTGGAAAACGCTCTGTGGTTTGCCGACAGTGCCGAAGACGCGCATGAAACGCCGACTTTCGAGCGGAACCGCAGCCACGACTATGTCGCGCGCGAAGTCAAAGCCGTGCAAGAGGCCGTGGGCGGTATCGAAATTGCCAACTTTGCCAAGCACGAGTTCAAGGGCGCTGGCGCGCGTGAATATCTGAACCGCACTCTGGCCGGCTACGTCCCGAAACCGGGCCGTCTGGCGCTGACCCCAATGCTGACCGAAAAAGGCCGCCTGTACGGAGACCTGACCGTGGCATGCCTGGGTGACGATCACTTCATGCTGTTCGGTTCCGGCACGATGCAGGACGCACACAGCCGTTGGTTCGAAAAGGACCTGCCTGCGGATGTGAGCTATGCGAATGTCTCGGATGACTGGCATGGGATCGCTCTGTCGGGTCCCAAGTCGCGCGAACTGCTGGCCCGTATCACCCGCGACGACGTCAGCGCCGATGCGCTGAAGTTCCGCGATCTACGCCAGACCTTCGTGGGCGGCGTGCCGGTGATCCTGAACCGTATCTCGTTCTCGGGCGAGCTGGGCTTTGAGATCTACTGCAAGCCGATGTACCTGCTGCGTCTGGCCGAGGCGATCGAAGAGGCCGGGGCCGATCTGGGTTATCGCTGGTACGGCGCGCGCGCGCTGATGTCGCTGCGTCTTGAAAAAGGCTGGGGCGTCTGGACCACCGATTTCCGTCCTGATTTCAACGCGGTCGAATCCGGCATGGATGTCTTCATCAACTGGAAGAAAGACTTTGTCGGCAAGGAAGCGACGCTGAAGTTCAAGGAAGATGGCGTTGCCCGCAAGCTGGTCACCATGACCATCGACGTGGACGGCATCGACGTCTCGAATGACGAAGCGATCCTGAAAGATGGCGAAGCGGTTGGTTATGTCTCGTCCGGCGGCTATGGCCACCGCGTCGGCAAGTCGATGGCGATGGGCTATGTCGCAACCGAGAGTGCCGCTCCGGGAACCAGGCTTCAGGTCGAAATCCTGGGCGCGTTCTACGATGCGGAAGTTCTGGGCGCGCCCGCCTATGACGCCAACGGCGCCAATATGCGGACGTAAGAAAGGAAAGCCGGAATGGGTCGTCCCGAGATCAATTTTGCAGATGCAAGCACACGGGTGAATGAGCTGAACCGCTTCATTTTCCTGCTGACGCCGGGGTTCTCTGCTTTGGACCTTGGGGCCGGGATCGACTCATTGGGGGCGGCCAATGCCGCCTCCGAGCAGGCTGTTTTCGAATGGAGTATCGTCAGCGAAACCGGCGAGGCGGTGACCTCATCCTCGGGGATGACGGTTGCTGTCGATGGCGGTTTGAACAAGACCCGCCGGGGCGATTGTATTGTCATTTGCGGGCCGACGACCGTGGATCGGTCGGTCTCGAATGAGTTGAAATCCTGGTTGCGTCAGGGGCGTCGGTTCGGCGTTCAGCTTTGCGGCATCGGGGGTGGGTCCGGCATTCTGGCCATGGCCGGAGTGGCCAGCGGCCAGAGCCTGAGCGCGCATTGGAAACAGCAACCCGTGATGGTCGAGCTGTTTCCGACCGTGGAATCCAACTGCTCGGTCTTTGTGGATGAAGGTCCGATTGCGACCTGCGGCGGAGGTGTCACCACGCTCGACCTGTTCTCATCGTTGATCGGTCAGGCCTGTGGTCAGACCGTTGCCTCTCGCGTGGCGGATCAATTGCTATATGCGTCGGTGCGTCCAAAGGACGGCAGGCAGACGCAGACGGATCTGTTCCGCTTTGGCCGCCGTCATGAGAAACTGGCGACCGCCATCATGATCATGCGCGAAAATCTTGAAAGCCCATTGTCGCCAAGTGTCGTGGCCGAAAGCGCGGGCCTCTCGACCCGACAGCTTGAGCGCTTGTTTCAACGGTACGTCGGCACAAGCCCAAAGAACTATATGACGCGCCTGAGGCTCGAGCGTGCGCGCACCCTGTTGCAGCAAACCGATATGCGGGTGCTGGATGTGGCCATCGCCTGCGGCTTTGGCTCAGCCAGCTATTTCTCCAAATGCTTCCGCCGGTATTTTGGAACCTCTCCGCATATGCAGCAGAAGTCGGTCTGAAAGACCGAGCTTTAGTCCGAAAACCTGCTCTTACCCCGCGCTGGGCGAACCTTTGTGGTGCAGAATACGCCCAATTGTGTTCATGAGGATTTGTGCCGCCAGAATGGCGGTGCTGCCCGTGTGATCATAATCCGGGGCCACTTCGACCAGATCCAACCCCACCACATCACCGCGCTGGGTCAGACCGTCGAGCAGTTCCAGCACTTCGTAATACAGGAAACCACCGTGGCTGGGCGTGCCGGTACCAGGCGCGATGGAGGGGTCGAACCCGTCAATGTCTATTGTGACATAGTACCTAGCGCCTACCGGTATCCGGTCCAAAACAGCCTCGGTCCCCAGCTTGCGCAACTGCCGGACCGACAGGATGTCTGACCCCATGCGACGGGCGTCCTCATAGCCCTCTTTTGCGGTCGACGAGACGTTGCGAATGCCAATTTGCGTCAGGCCCGAAACATATGATTTCTCCGCCGCACGCCGCATCGGGTTTCCGTGCCCGAACCGAACCCCGTGCCGTTCATCCACGAAATCCAGATGCGCGTCGATCTGAACAAGGTGAATGGGGCCGTTCTTTTCGCAATCGGCAGCAAAGGCATCAATGCAAGGGATGTTGACCGAATGATCTCCGCCCAGAACCACAGGCAGAGCCCCGGCCTCAAGGCATTTTTCGACACCGAGCTTTATGTTCTGGTGGCTTTTTTCGGTGCTGGTATGCACGATATCGGCGTCGCCCAGATCCACGATCCGGGTGGTTTCCGACGGCAGGTAGGTGATGTCATCTTCATGGTCGTATGCGCCGCCATGCCCAAAGGAAAACAAGGTCGAGGCTTCGCGGATGGCGCGTGGCCCGAACCGCGCGCCGGGCCGGAACTGAGTGCCAAAATCAAACGGAGCGCCAAGGATCGCGACATCAGCGTCGATCGCATCCCAGTCGCTGACATAGGGATATTTGCCAAAGGTCGAGATCCCGACAAAGGGCAAGTTTAACCGACCGCTTTCATATCCATGTGCGCTCATTCTTCAGCCTCCAACCGCTATTCTTGCGCCATAGTGTGGGATAATTTTCAGAAGGGCCATAGGGTTGTGGAGAAGAGGGCGAAATCTATCGCCACGCTCAGCGCATCACAAACGGGTTCGACATGGGTTGATCAGAGGTGTTCAGCCATACGGTCTTGGTGCGTGTGTAGTCCTGAATGGCCTCGATCCCCGCTTCGCGGCCATAGCCGGATTGGTTGTAGCCGCCAAACGGCGCGATGGGCGACACCGCTCGATACGTGTTGATCCAACAAATACCGGCCTTCAATCGGGACGACACCCGGTGCGCGCGGGCGACATTTTCGGTGAACACGCCCGATCCCAACCCGAACGGGGTTTCGTTGGCCAGAGCGATTGCTTCTTCCTCGGTGTCGAAGGGCAACAGGGACATGACGGGCCCGAACATCTCGACCTGCAGGGTCTCGGTCTCGGGCGATGCACATTCGACCAGAGTGGGCGCCATGAAGTTTCCGGGTCGGTCAAGCGGCGCGCCGCCAAACCGGATGCGCGCGCCCTGATCGGTGGATTTTGCCAGTACCGTCTTGATATTGGCGATCTGCGCATTGGTGCAAAGCGGCCCGATATGGGTCGAGGCGTTCAAAGGGTCACCCACGACGACGTCTTTCATTTTCTCTTCGATCCTGACTGCCAAGGCCTCCAGAATTGGGCGATGTACCAAACCGCGAGATCCCGCGACGCAGCTTTGGCCGGAGGCCCCGAAGTTGCCTGCGATCAGGCCATTGGCGGCCCCGTCCAGATTGGCATCGTCAAATACCAAAATCGGGGATTTTCCGCCAAGCTCCAGCGTGGTTACGGCGAAGTTTTCGGCCGAGTTGCGAACCACATGGCGCGCTGTTTCCGGGCCGCCGGTAAAGGCGATGCGATCCACGTCGGGGTGTCGGGTCAGGGGGATCGCGCAGTTTTCTGCATCGCCCGTGATAACCGAGACGACGCCGGGCGGGAAGCCCGCCTGCTCTACCAGACGCGCGAATTCCAGCATTGGCGCTGGCGCAATCTCAGAGGCCTTCAGCACCACCGAACACCCGGCGGCAAGGGCTGGACCCAGCTTGGTTGCCGTCAGGAACATCTGCGCGTTCCAAGGCACAATTGCGACGACCACACCGATTGGTTCGCGGCGGGTAAAGACATGCAGGTTGGGCTTGTCGATCGGAAGCACCGCACCTTCGATCTTGTCGGCCAAACCAGCGTAGTAACGATAGTAGTCGCCGACATAGGCCGTCTGGCTTGCTGTTTCGGCCAGAAGCTTTCCGCTGTCTTTCGTCTCAATCTCGCCGAGGCGTTCGGCATTTTGTTCAATCAGCTCTGCAAGCCTGAACAACAATTTGCCACGCGCGGTCTGCGTCAAATCCCGCCAAGCCGGGTTATTCAGGGATCGACGCGCCGCCGAGATGGCACGATCCACATCCTCGGGCGCGGCGCAGGCGAAACTGGACCATGCCTCGCCCGTAGCAGGGTTTTGCGAGGTCATGACCTGCCCGTTGGCGCCCTCGGTCCAGGTTCCGTCGATGAAAAGCTGATAGTGTGGGTTCTGTTGCATCACGGGTCCTCACTGAAACTTTGGCATCACGTCGTCGATAAACCGGGCCAGCGAAGCGCGCTTGCGCTCAAAGCTCATGCCGCTGTCGATCCAGAACGAATATTCATCATAGCCAAGGTCTTCATAGTGCTTCAGGCGATCCGTGACCTGCTCAGCCGTGCCAACTGTCAGATCGCGGCCCATGTTCTCGGGGGCCATCATGGCGTTGGCCGCCATTTCTTCATCCGTCAGGGTTTGGATCAGCCCCTGATGTACGGGTCGCTTGTTCTGAAACCACGCGCCGAAATAGTTGTAAAAGCGCGAAAGCTCACGCGTGGCCTGATCCACATCAGCGGCGTCCTGCCCGACATAAGTGTGGTGAAGAAGCATGATCTTCGGTCGCGGCCCGTCATAGTTGGCGCAGGCATCATTGAAGCGGCCCATCAAACTCTCAATCTCTGCGTTACCTTGCCAGAGAGGCGTGACCTGAATGTTGAAGCCATTTTGGACGCCGAATTCGTGGCTGTTGGGGTCGCGGGCAGCGATCCAGATCGGCGGCCCTCCGTCCTGAACGGGTTTCGGCGCAGAGGTGGTGGCAGGGAATTGGAAATACTCTCCCTCATGGGCGCAATCGCCTTCCCACAATTTGGGCAACAGGGGCGCGATTTCCCGCATGCGCTGGCCCGCGTCCCAGGCATCCATGCCGGGGATCAATCGTTCATATTCATAGGAATAGGCTCCGCGCGCGATACCCAACTCGATACGTCCCCCGGTCATCAGGTCGGCGGCGGCCGTTTCGCCCGCTAGCTTGATCGGATGCCAGAAAGGCGCGATGACCGTGCCGGTACCTAGGCGGATGTTTTTGGTGTGATGCGCAATATCGACGAGGGTCATCAATGGATTTGGCGCGATGGTGAAATCCATCCCGTGATGCTCGCCCGTCCAAACCGCGCGCATACCGGCGTCATCCGCCATTTTGCACAGCTCAATAAACTCTTCATACAGTTTCTCATGAGGCTGTTCGGGGTTGAGCCGCTCCATATGAGCAAAGAGGGAAAACTCCATCATTCAGTCCTTTCCGAGAGGGTATGTACATCGCCCCGCTGCGCATCGCCGAGGTATAGAGAAAAGTCGCGGGTCAGGCTTTCAAACGCAAAGCGGGACATCATGGTGGCGATGGCCGGGGTTGCGAATGTCAGGTCTGTAAGCTGCTTGATGGCAACCGCTTCAAGGGTGCTGTTGAGCGGCAAAGCCGGTACCGATGCGAGCGTGTAGACATGGTGCGTCGTGGCGTCGTCGTAGACAGAATAGACCGCACCCAACTGCGCTGTGATCCCGCGCGTTGCCAAGTCTTGCTGCAGGCTTTCGCGCAGGGCTTGATGATCCGACAAGCTGATCTGCGGCGGGCGGTATCCGGATGCGGTTTTCTCCAACAGCACCTTTCCGTTGCATTCGATGATCGCGCCGCAGACAACGGATCGGTCTGCGGCCTCGAATGCGCCGCGTTCCAGGCCGAGGCTGAAATACTGCCCGTTGGCGTATCCGAGGCCTCGGGTTTCGGCATAGGAATACGCCCCAACCTCTCCGATCAGAATACAGTGATCTCCGGCGTCAATGGCCTGATGCGCCCGGCAGGAAAACGTTGCAACTGCGCCATCCAGAAGAGGGACGCCATTGGCGTCCAACTGGTGCGCGGTTTTGGCAAACCGATCGCCTTTGAACCCGGCGAACGTGTTTGAGACATCCTCTTGCCCCTCAGCCAGAATGTTCACTGCGAAATACTCGCAGCTCGCGAAGGCATCGTAGGAGGACAGGTTCTTGCCCGGACAAACCAGCAAAAGCGGCGGGTCCAGAGAAACGGATGAGAAGGAATTGGCAGTAAACCCCAACGGCGTGCCTGAGGTGTCGCGCGTCGTCACGACAGTGACGCCGGTCATAAAGCTGCCAAAGGCACGCCGCAGGTCGCGAGGGTCGAGACTGGTCATTGTTGCACCTCGTTCAGAAAGGTCGAAAGGGCGGCGTTAACCTCTGCGGCGTGGGTCATCGGCATCATATGCGCGGCACCCTTGACGATCTGCGCCCGCCCGTTTGGAACAAGCTTCGCCATGGCGCGTGACATGGCGGGGGTCGAGTTGGGCTCAAGTTCACCGGTCATAAACAGCGCTGGGCAGAGGATCTTTTTCAACTCATTACTGCGCGGGTTTTTGCTGTTGGAAAAGACGGTATAGGCCTGTTTGTACCCAGCTGGGTTCGTTGCCGTCAGCCAGTTTTGACAGGCTGTACGCTCGGGCGATTCCGTGTCGCCGAACCAACGGAAGAGGGTCCCCGTCGGGTCGCTCGGTGTCTTGCCATCAAGCGCGGCGGCGCGGGTTTGTATGGCCCGTGTAGCCTCAGAATCGCGTTCGAAAATCGCGTTCAGAGCAACAACGCCCGCGATCCGCTGAGGTGCTTTGGCCGCCAGATCCAGCGCAATCATTGCGCCCATGGAATGACCGACGACGAGTGTTGGCCCGTCCAGCCGATCCAGAACGCGCAACGCGGCCTCGGTATATTCCGAAATATCCTCACGCGGGTCGCCCAAAGGGCTTTCGCCGTGACCGGGCATGTCCGGTGCGGTCAGACACGCCACCGATGCCAGCGCGTCAAATTGGGCGCCCCAGGCCTCGGCGCGCAAACCGACGCCATGCAGCAACAGGACATTCGGTCCCGCGCCGGTCTGGATTGCTGCGAGGCCGCCGATCTCAGACCGCGGCCGGGTTGTCCACGTCATGGCCCAAATCCTTGAGGTCCTGATAGCGGTCGCCAATACGGTGATGCGGCCGGCCCGAGGTCGCCGCACCAAGCACCACAACGATCTCATCGTCTCGTGGCGCATCGGGGATCGCAAATTGGATGGTCAGATAGTGCGAGCGCCGCCCGGCGTCGTTCTTGTCCATCAGCGGCACCATGATCGGAGCGTTCGCGGGCCCTCGGGTGTTGGTAAAGGCCAGATAAGACTTTGCGTCAACGGCCTGCCGGTAGTGGTTGCCAAAGCGCAGAGTGTGAATGAGGCCCGAGGCATGCTCGACCTCGCCATTCAGACCAACCACGGCGGCCTTGCCATAAGCCTCGATCGCATCCCCGCTGCCAGCCAGCGCAATCATGCGCTTGGTCATCATTTCACCCAAGACGGGACCGTAGGCCTGAATCTCGGGCTTCAGGTCTTCGACATATCGGCCAGCCCATGGGTTGGTGACTACAGCGGCCACTGCAAACATTCGCCATGGGGTTTTTGCGGGGCGAAACCCCTCGACCAGAACCTCTTCGTCATAGGTTACGATTTTGCGTATTTCCGGCTGCATAAAACTTCTCCTGTCGCGCGGGCCGACGTTAGAAACGGGGCTGATTTTTGACAAATGATAGAATTATGTGCTTTGACATTAACAAGACTAATGACCAGCTTGGCCTATGGCAAAATCACTTCCCCCTCTGACCTGGTTCCGATCCTTCGAGGCCGCCGCCCGCACGCTTAGCTTTACCGCTGCGGCCGAGGAAATCGGTCTGACGCAATCGGCGGTCAGCCAGCAGGTGAAATCGCTTGAATTGCGGTTGGGCGCATCCCTTTTCGTGCGCCATCCGCGCAGTCTGGCGTTGACGGATGCGGGGAGAAAGCTGTTGCCCGAGGTGGGTAAGGCGCTTGAGGCGCTGGCTGTTGCCGCCGGGCAGGTCGACACCAACGCGTCCGGAGACGTTCTGACCGTCGCGACCTCGGTCAGTATCGCGCAATGGGTCATCGCCCCACATCTGCCCGCGTTTGCCCGTCAGCACTCGGACATTCGCGTACGGCTGCTCAGTGCGATATGGCCCGATGACTTTAATGCATCCCAGGCGGATGTGCAGGTGCGATTCGGATCGAAGAAACAAGTGGGGCAGGGCGCTGTTCGTCTGATGCCGGACCGGCTTGTTCCTTTCAAATCTCCGGCTCTGTTGGGGGACATATCGGATCTGCCTCTGATTGAAGCTGTGGGGACTTCAGGCGGGTGGAGTCGATGGTTGGAAAGCCAAGGGCTACAAAGCCAGCCCACTATTTTTGTGGATACCTTTGGCATGGCGCTTCAATTGGCGGCGCATGGGGGTGGCGTGGCATTGGTGAGTGAGCTTCTTGCGAAACATGCGCTTGATACGGGCTTGGTCGAGCGTGCGCATGGCGGCTCAATCGAGAGCAATGAGGGGTATTTTCTATCCGCCAACGCCGCGAACCCGGCGGCGGGATTGTTTCATGACTGGCTGTTGGGTCAGGTCGGTTAACGCTCAGAAGAGTTGACAGATCCAGGGCGATCGGATCACGTCAGGCAAAATGGCGGGGAGACACATGAAGATCGTTGCGAATACACACAGGGCAGGTCCCAAACTTGCGCCCTCGGCCCCTTATCCGTCGACACATGCGGCCCGCGTTTCGGCGTTGTTGTCCATGTGTCCAGCGGCGAAAGATACCCCGCTGGTGAATGCCGCAGGCCTCGCTCCGGTTGCGCAGCTTTGGGTCAAAGATGAACGCGCGCGTATGAATCTGGGCTCGTTCAAAGCCCTCGGCGCGGCTTATGTGATTGCGCGCCACGCGGCCGAAGCCTCGGATACGCCGGGTGTAGACACGTTGGCAGGGTCAACCTACGTGACCGCCAGCGCCGGGAATCACGGGATGAGCGTTGCAGCGGGAGCGCGGATGTTTGGCGCAAAGGCCGTTGTCTATATCGCCGAGACGGTGCCCGAGAGTTTTGCCGCACGATTGAAGGGCCAAGGTGCCGAGGTTGTGCGCAGTGGCTCTGACTATGCGGCCAGCATGCAAGCGGCAAGCGCGGCGGCTGAAGAGAACGGGTGGATCCTGCTCTCGGACAGCTCATGGGACGGGTATTATGAGCTGCCCTGGACCCTGATGGAGGGGTACCTGCAAATGGCGTCTGAGGCGGTTGATCAATGCCCTGAGCCCCCGACTCACATCATGTTGCAGGCAGGTGTTGGCGGTCTTGCCGGTGCTGTAGCGGCCTATGCGCGCAAAGCCTGGGGCGACGCGCCGAAGATAGTCGTGGTCGAACCTGAAGCCGCGCCTGCCCTGCAGGCCAGTATCGAGGCCGGGTCGTGCGTGTTCGCCGATGGGCCAGATAGCATTATGGGGCGTTTGGATTGCAAGGAGCCGTCGTTGATCGCATTGAATGGATTGGCGCGCGATGCCGACCTGTTTCTGACACTTTCGGATGAGGACGTGTCCGAGAAACTGCCCGCCATGGCCGCGGCGGGGTTGGAGACAACAGCCTCGGGCGGCGCTGGGCTTGCCGCGGTTCTGAATGACCAGGCACGGACCGAATTGGGAATGACTGAGGCCTCACGCGTGCTGTGCATCCTCTCCGAGACTGCGGAATGAGGGGGTTCGCACGATCCGAGTTTGAAGCGCGCACCAGACGCGCGCAAAAGTTGATGGATGCGGCGGGCCTGTCGGCGCTTTTGCTGACAACCGAGACGGATGTACGCTATTTCACCGGGTTTCTGACCCGGTTCTGGGAAAGCCCGACCCGCCCGTGGTTCCTCATTGTGCCAGCCACGGGCAAGCCGATAGCGGTGATCCCGTCGATCGGGGCAGCCCTCATGGCGCAGACATGGATTGACGACATCCGCACCTGGAGCGCGCCTCATCTGGAAGATGATGGAGTCTCACTGCTGCGCGACGCGCTGGTCGAGGTGACACCGGCAGAGGGGCGAATTGGGATACCGGATGGGCATGAGACGCACCTCCGTATGCCTTTGGCAGACCTTGAACGATTACGAGGCCAGCTTGGAACAAGGGCGCTGAAAGGTGACAACGGCATCCTGCGCCAGTTGCGCATGGTCAAATCAGAGGCCGAGGTTGCCAAGATCGAAACCGCCTGCAGCATTGCCGGTCGGGCTTTTGCCCGCGTCCCCGAGATCGCCGGAGAAGGAGTGCCGTTGAATGAGGTGTTCCGCCGCTTTCAAATGCTGTGCCTGGAGGAGGGTGCCGATTGGGTGCCCTATCTTGCAGGCGGGTCGGAGCAGGGTGGCTATGCGGATGTGATTTCGCCAGCCTCCGACGTACCGTTGGCGCTGGGCGATGTGTTGATGTTGGACACCGGTTTGGTCTGGGACGGGTATTTCTGTGACTTCGACCGAAACTGGTCGGTTGGCCCGCCTCGGCCTGATGTGGCAAACGCCCATGCCAGATTAATCGAGGCATCGGGTGCTGCGTTCGAAACCGCTCGTCCAGGCGCAACCGCAGCGGATTTGTTTCATGCTATGAACACCGTTCTCACGGTGGATGCAGAGGGTACGGATGCGGGTCGTCTGGGCCATGGTTTGGGAATGTCCCTCACCGAATGGCCCTCTCTGATCCCGACGGACAACACAGTTCTGGAACCGGGCATGGTTTTGACACTGGAACCGGGCATCGCCGTCGGTGACAAAATTCTGGTGCATGAGGAAAACATCGTCATCACGGACGGCACCCCACGGTTTATCAGCCCAAGGATCGGGCCGGAGATGGTGCAGCTATGACCTATGTCCCTTACACTCTGGATGAAGACGATCCAAGCGCCTCGCCGCTGGGGCTGATCGTTTTGCAGGTCGATGAGACGCTTGAGCCTGAATTCGGCGCATATTTCGCGGACCGTAAATACCCGCTGCACGTCACGCGCATTCCAAGCGGGATCGAGGTGACGACCGAAAGCCTTGCCGAAATGGAGAAGGCGCTGCCGGCGGCGGCGGAGTTACTTCCCAATGCGCGACCCTACAACGTTGTGGGCTACGGCTGCACCTCGGCCAGTTCGGTGATCGGGTCAGAGCGCGTCGCGGAACTGATCAAACAGACATGCAATACCCGTGAAGTCACGAATCCTCTCCGCGCGGCGACCGCTTGCGCCGCCGACCTAGGTGTTTCGAAATTTGCCCTGCTGTCGCCTTACATCGAAGAGGTCAACATACCGCTGCGTACTGCGTTTCAGGCCAGTGGAATAGGCATGGATGTTTTTGCAAGTTTCGGGCAGGCAGAAGAGGCCAAAGTGGCGCGGATATCGACGGAATCCGTGGTCGAGGCGGCCTCCGAATTGGGGGCAGATCCGGCGGTCGAGGCGGTGTTCCTGAGTTGTACCAACCTGCGAACTCTCGACGCGATACCGAAAATCCAAGAGCGGATCGGAAAACCTGTTTTGTCGAGTAATCAATGTCTTGCGTGGCATATGAGGCGCTTAAACGCTGTGCATTGACAAGTAAGTGTGAACTCAATTTTGGCAAAAGCACCATAACTTGTTGCCAAGTGCGTATCGCTTGGTCTTAACTGTGGGTCACAGATCAATGAAATCCGAAAGCCTCGGGTAATCATTTGACGAAACAGGGGGTCTTGTGACCGGTACAACGAACGACGCCGCGTTTGTCGAATTTCAACGCGTTCAGAAGTCTTATGATGGCGAGAATCTCGTCGTTAAAGATCTCAACCTTGCAATGCCGAAGGGCGAGTTTCTAACAATGCTTGGGCCGTCAGGCTCAGGCAAGACAACTTGCCTTATGATGCTCGCCGGGTTTGAAACCGCTACCCATGGTGAAATCCTGCTGGATGGAAAGCCAATCAACAATATCCCGCCGCACAAACGTGGGATTGGCATGGTGTTTCAGAACTACGCTCTGTTCCCGCACATGACGGTGGCCGAAAACCTTTCGTTTCCTCTGGAAGTTCGCAAGCTGGGCAAGTCCGAGCGTGACGAAAAGGTCAAGCGCGCTTTGGACATGGTGCAGATGGGTGCCTTTGGCGGTCGTCGTCCGGCGCAGCTGTCCGGCGGTCAGCAACAGCGGATCGCCTTGGCCCGCGCGTTGGTGTTCGAGCCGGAGCTGGTGCTGATGGACGAGCCGCTGGGCGCGCTGGACAAACAGCTGCGTGAGCATATGCAGTTCGAAATCACCCGACTGGCGCATGAGTTGGGCATTACCACCGTTTATGTGACCCACGACCAGACCGAGGCGCTGACGATGTCAGACCGTGTCGCCGTGTTCGATGATGGCCGCATTCAGCAGCTGGCCCCGCCGGATCAACTCTATGAAGAGCCCGATAACAGCTTCGTCGCGCAGTTCATCGGCGAGAACAACACTCTGGAAGGTGTGGTCAAATCCATCGACGGAGACGGCTGTGTGGTGCAGTTGGATGACGGATCAGAAATTGATGCGGTGCCGATCAATGTGCACAATCCGGGCGAACGGACCAAGGTTTCGATCCGGCCGGAACGTGTGGAGTTCAACAAGGATCGTCTGCATGCCGACGCGCATACGCTGAAGGCGACGGTTAAGGAATTCATCTATATGGGCGACGTGTTCCGCTTCCGCATGTCTGTAGCGGGCAATGACGAGTTCATCGTCAAGACACGGAACGCCCCCGATGCCATTCGCCTGCAACCCGGTCAAGAGATCGATATTGGTTGGCTGGCCAAGGATTGTCGTGCGCTTGACGCATAGACCAAGCCGCGCGGCACAAGCGCGGTTACACTGAGGGACCGGCTGGCGAAAACCCGTGCGTCGGCTGACCACACAACAAACGGGAAATACTGGGAGTTTTACATGAAACCAACAAAGACACTGCTGACTGCAGCGGCTCTGGCAACAGCGGCCGGTGGCGTTTCCGCCGAAGAGATGACCATCGTCTCGTGGGGGGGAGCCTATTCCAAATCGCAGCTTAAGGCCTATCACGAACCCTATTCGGAAAAGACTGGCGTCACCATCCTGAACGATGACAGCTCGGCCGAAGCGGTTGCCAAGCTGCGCGCTATGAATGAAGCCGGGAACATCACCTGGGACGTCGTTGACGTTGTTGCGGCGGACGCGATCCGTCTGTGCGACGAAGGTCTGGCGATGGAAATCGATCCCGACACCATGCTGGCCCCGGCACCTGATGGCACGCCCGCATCCGAAGACTTCGGTGACCTGCTGGTTAGCGACTGCTTTATCCCGCAGATCGTTTACTCGACCACATTCGGCTATCGCACCGACCTGGTTGGTGACACACCGCCGACAGACGTCTGCGCCGTGTTTGATCTGGAAAACTATCCGGGTAAGCGTTCGCTGGAAAAGCGTCCGATCAACAACATGGAATGGGCTCTGATCTGTGACGGCGTTGCCAAGGACGACGTTTATGACGTGCTGGCGACTGCAGAGGGTCAGGATCAGGCTCTGGCCAAGCTCGACACCATCAAGGACAGCGTTGTCTGGTGGTCGGCAGGTGCAGACACGCCCCAGCTGCTGGCTGATGGCGAAGTCATCATGGGCTCGACCTACAACGGTCGTCTGTTCAGCGTGATCGAAGAACAGAACCAGCCCGTTGCCATGCTGTGGGATGCGCAGGTGTTCGATCTGGACGGTTGGATCATCCCGGCCGGTCTGAGCGAAGAGCGTCAGGCGCGCGCACTGGACTACATCATGTTCGCGACCGACACCCAGCGGCTTGCGGATCAGGCCAAGTACATCTCGTACGGTCCGGCCCGTGCCTCGTCGGCTCCGCTGGTGGGTCAGCATGCCGATCTGGGTATCGACATGGCACCGCACATGCCGACCGATCCGAACAACGCCAAGAACACGTTCCTGTACAACTACGAGTTTTGGGCTGACTACCGCGACGACATCGACGCCAAGTTCCAGGCGTGGTTGGCGCAATAAGCGTCTGATTTCATGACAAACTCGGGGGCGGTGCGCCGCCCCCGGACCAAAGAAAACCCAAGGGGCACTGATGACTGACGCAAGCCAAAACGCCGGACCTATGCTGGCAGCGGATGGAACGCCGCTCAAGCAATCGCTGGCACGTTCGTTGAGGCGACAAAAGCTGCGGGCGCTGATGCTGGTGGCCCCTCTGCTTTTGTTCGTGCTGTTCTCGTTCATCGTGCCGATTGCATCGATGCTTTTCCGGTCGGTGGAAAACAGCATTGTGCAGCAAACCCTGCCCCTGACGGTCGAAGCCTTGCAAAGCTGGGATGAAAACAGTGGCGAACTGCCTGACGAGGCCGTCTATGATGCCTTTGTCCGCGACATGGTCGTGGCTGTCGACAACAAGACACATACCCGACTGGGTTCGCGCTTGAACTACGAAGAGACAGGCATGTCCTCGATGTTCCGCCGCTCCGGTCGGAAAATGGGTAAGCTGGATCCCGAAACAGATGGGCCGTTCAAGGATCAGGTGATCGAAATCCACGAGGGCTGGGGCGAACCGCAGACTTGGGCGGTGATCAAGACTCACTCGCCCGCTGTGACGAACGGCTATTTCCTAAACGCGGTCGATATGCGCCGCACACCCGAAGGCGCGCAGGCGCAGCCTGAGGACAAGCAGATTCTGATCAAGCTGTTCGGGCGCACACTGTTCATGTCGTTGGTGATTACCGCGTCCTGTATCCTGTTGGCCTATCCGGTCAGTTACCTGCTGGCGACCCTACCGATGCGGGTGTCCAACTTGCTGATGATCCTTGTATTGTTACCCTTCTGGACCTCGCTTCTGGTGCGAACGTCGGCGTGGAAGGTCATGCTGCAACAACAGGGTGTGATCAACGAAACGCTAGTCTGGCTCGGATTGGTGGCCGATGACGCCCGACTTGTCATCATCAACAACCAGATCGGTACGATCATCGCGATGACGCATATTCTGCTGCCGTTTATGATCCTGCCGATGTACTCGGTGATGCAAACAATACCCGAGTCCTACACGCGCGCCGCGAAATCCATGGGCGCGACGAATTGGACGACCTTCTGGCGCATCTATTTCCCTCAATCCATTCCGGGCATTGGCGCGGGGTCGATCCTCGTGTTCATTCTGGCCATCGGCTACTACATCACGCCCGAGATCGTGGGCGGCACCAAGGGCGTCTTCATCTCGAACCGGATTGCGTACCACATCTCGTCCTCGCTGAACTGGGGGCTGGCGGCTGCGCTGGGCACGATCCTGTTGGCCGTCGTGTTGTTGCTCTACTGGTGTTACGACAAGATCGTCGGCATTGATAACGTGAAGTTGGGATAATCGACATGGCCGCACTTACTCCGATTTCCCGCAAACCGATGTCCATGGTTCTGCCAAGCGTTGCGCTGGCAGGGGCCTTCGCCGGTGTCTTCGTTGGCGCAGGTAACGGTTCGATCTTTCTGGGCATCATTGGCGGAGCCGCCCTGATCGCGGCACTGGCTTGGATCTACATCGCTGTTCTGAAAAACGAGCAACTGGCCCGCTGGATCACCATTTTGGGCTTCGGCATCGCCGGATTTCTGATTTCGGGTCCGATGGGCGGCGTTCTGGGCCTGCTGGGCGGCTGGTTCTTCGCATGGTTCATCTACTGGCTGTATGAGGGCCGCTATCGCCGCAAACTGCTGCCCTATCTGACCGCGAAACAGGTGTTCTATCACTACCTGTTCCGGGTGATCTGCGGTGCGATCTTTGTTTTCCTGATCACGCCGATCCTCGTGGTTCTGCCCCTGTCGTTCAACGCACAGGACTTCTTTACCTTCACGCCCGAAATGCTGCGGCTGGACCCCGAGGGGTACTCGCTGAAGCATTACCGCGACTTCTTCACCAACAATGAATGGCAGCGCAGCTTCAAGAACTCGTTGATCATCGCACCGATTGCGACGGTGATCTCTGTTTCGCTGGGCACACTGGCGGCCATTGGGCTCAGCCAAAGCCACGTTCCCGGTCGCCGTGCCATCATGGGTATCCTGATCTCGCCGATGATCGTGCCACTGATCATCTCGGCCACCGGCATGTTCTTCTTCTACAGCGATATCGGTCGCTTCATGGAAGGTACGCTGGGCATGAACAAGAACTTCGTGGGCTATGTGAAAGTGATCCTCGCCCACGCCGTTCTGGGCATCCCCTTCGTCATCATTACCGTGACCGCCACGCTGGTGGGCTTTGACCGATCGCTGACGCGAGCGGCGGCGAATATGGGCGCAGGGCCGGTACGGACCTTCTTCAAGATCCAGATGCCGCTGATCCTGCCGGGCGTGATCTCAGGTGGTTTGTTTGCCTTCATCACCTCGTTTGATGAGGTGGTCGTTGTGCTGTTTGTCGGCTCGGCCAGCCAAAAGACCCTGCCATGGCAGATGTTCACTGGCCTGCGCGAACAGATCAGCCCGACAATTCTGGCGGTGGCGACGATCCTTGTGGTGATCTCGATCGCGCTGTTGACCACTGTCGAATTGCTACGCCGCCGGTCCGAGCGTCTGCGGGGGCTTTCCCCCGCTTGACGCAAGCGCGCGCCTGATCTAACGATTCACCTGTTCATCCCAGCCGCGATGGCGTCGCGGGCGAACTGGGATGATCGGCTCTCGGACCCCGAGACCGCCTGTCCTGAACGCCGGGACAAGTGGCCGGGTTTGCCGCCCGGCAAAGATGAGAGACCTGAACATGACAAATCGCCCCGAATTCTTCACCTGCCACAATGGCGACAAAGCCCCTCTGCCGTTCAGCAAAGGCGAATACGACCGCCGTTTGGGCAAATTGCGCGCTATCATGGCCGCGCGGGATATTCCCGTGGTGCTGCTGACGTCGATGCAGAACATCGCCTATTACTCGGGCTTTCTGTACTGCGCTTTTGGCCGGCCCTACGGCTGCGTTGTTACACAGTACGCCTGCACCACCGTTTCGGCCAATATCGACGCGGGCCAGCCGTGGCGTCGCTCAGTCGAGGATAATGTTATCTACACCGATTGGAAGCGCGACAACTACTGGCGCGCGGTCGCCAGCCTTATCGGTGGCGCGAAACGGATCGGGATCGAAAGCGATCACATGACTCTGGCCGCGCGCGATACGGCTTTGGCGATGCTGGGCCAGCCTGAATTGGTCGACATCGCGCCCGACACCATGGCGGCCCGTATGGTGAAATCGGCCGAAGAGATCGAATTGATCAAAGGTGGTGCCCGCACCGCCGATGTGGGCGGAGCCGCCATTCACGCCGCCATCCGCGAAGGCGCAACCGAAATAGAGATCGCTATGGCCGGTCGCGACGCAATGGAGGCGGAGATCGCCCGCGCTTATCCCGACGCGGAATACCGTGACACTTGGGTCTGGTTCCAGTCCGGCCTCAACACCGATGGCGCGCATAACCCGGTCACCAAACGGGCGCTGCAAAAGGGCGATATCCTGTCGCTGAACACCTTCCCGATGATTTCGGGGTACTACACGGCTCTGGAGCGCACCCTGTTTCTGGGCGAACCCGACGCCGCAAGCCTGCGCATCTGGAAGGCCAACGTCGCCGCGCATGAGCTTGGCCTGAGCCTGATCAAACCCGGCGCGACCTGTTCCGGCATCACCGCCGAGATCAACCGTTTCTTTGAAGATGAGGGCCTGCTGCAATACCGCTCCTTCGGCTATGGCCACTCCTTTGGTGTACTCAGCCACTACTATGGGCGCGAGGCTGGTCTGGAACTGCGTGAGGATATCGACACGGTTCTGGAACCCGGCATGGTCGTCTCGATCGAGCCGATGCTGTGGATTCCCGAAGGTCAGCCTGGAGCCGGAGGCTACCGTGAGCATGACATTCTGGTGGTCGAAGAAGACGGGGCCGAGAACATCACCGGCTTCCCCTACGGTCCCGGCCACAACATCATCAACGCGTGATACTAAGGGGGTGGGGCGTGTGCCTCACCCTTTGCAACAAACACGCAGAGCGCGGTCTAGGCTTGATAAAACGGATCCAGCTTGGCCTTGGCTTTTTCGTTTACGATCGGGATATAGTTCAGGCGATCCCCGGCTGATTGTGGAATAGCTAGCTTTAGAGCCTCAAGGTCCCGCACTGCCAAAATGACCGCATCGCCGGTTTCTCCGCCAAAACCTGCGATCTCTTCTTCGGTGAAACCGATCAGTTGAACGACGTCTTTGGCCAGAAACATTTTGACTTCAACGGATTGCGATAGCTTGAGAATTTCGTCCTTCAGCCGTTGGGCTGTCTGCGCAGGCATGGTAACGACGGCCATATTCGGTCCTGATTGATTGGGGTACGCTGTATTTGATCACACTACAGGAAAAAGATACTAGGGTTGTCAATTTAAGGATGCATTAATACGCATGAGATAGAATATCGTTATTCTATGCAGTTTAAGCGGTTTGGTAGAAGCAGTAGTGCCATTCCTATTTGATTGGTCAACTCTGGGCAGTGCGAACAGTTCGACCGTGCTGACAGACGGTTCGAACTCGTCGACGCTAACCGTGGCCTCTGATCCAGGGGTATTCTTCAATGGGTTTCTTGGTGGAAACCTGTTTGTTTCGGGCATCCCGGGCCCTGCGACATCAGAAGTGACGTTTTCAACCGCTGTTAAAAACGTGACGTTCGAAATTCTGGATCTGGACAGCAACGAATTCTCTTTCGACGATAGAGTGACGGTTCTGGCGTTTGATGTGAACGACAATCCGGTCCCGGTTGTTTTCTCCAACCTCAGCCCATTTCACGTCCAGACCGGCAACACGGTCGAAGCCAACGGGAATGTGTCTCCGGGTGTCGAAGGGCCAGGTGCGCCAGATTCGCTGACCGTTTCAATTGCAGGCCCGGTGTCCCGGATTGAGGTCATCTTTGAAGGGGGTCTGTCTTCGGGTGCCAATACCGGTGCAATCGGCTTTGGTGATATCTCCGGCGATATTCTGTGTTTGTGCGCGGGAACTATGATTGAAACGCCGAACGGCCCAACTTCTGTTGAAAATCTGTCCGTGGGAGACACCGTTCTGACCAAGGGAAATGGCCCGCAGCGGTTGCGGTGGGTTGGTTCCAAAACGGTGGACTTTGCGGCCCAAGGTGCCGCTGCGGAAAAATTGCGACCTGTCTGTATCTCTGCCGGCGCACTTGGGCAGGGGCTTCCAGCAAAAGACCTGCTGGTGTCCAGACAACACCGCATATTGGTGTCTTCCAAAGTGTCCGAGCGTATGTTCGGCAGTCCCGATGTCCTTGTGTCGGCAATAAAGCTGGCCGCGTTACCTGGGATCTACGTGGATGAAGACATAACCGAGGTTGTCTATTACCACCTTCTCTTCGATCAACACGAGGTCATTTTCGCCGATGGTGCTCCTTCGGAGAGTTTGTTTACAGGCCCCGAAGCAATCAAGACAATATCGGAGGAGGCCCGAGAAGAAATCTTTATCCTCTTCCCGGAAGTGCAACGTCAGGGCTACGCCGCGGAAACGGCATATCCTGTACCAGCCGGTCGTTTGCAGAAGAAATTCGTCGAGCGGCATCTCAAGAACGGAAAGCTGGTTCTCGAGGACGCGTCCACGCCATCGAACCGCCTGCATTGAGCGTTCACAACTCGGTCACTCCGCTATTCGTGTCGAAAGTCCGATGTGGTGTATTCTTTGGTCTCCGCGATTGGCCAAAGCCAAGACGCATTTAGCCTGCAATTGCCTCGGAAAATGCGGCCAGGCGATCGCTTAGATCGCTCTGACCATCGGCGCCGATGATCATGTAGCCATAGCCGTCTTCCGCCCAAGTGGCCGTTGCCAGCCCGCTGAGAACGGCAAGGTTCACATCCTTGTCCGGTGCCCCTGGCCCTTGACGGATCACGCAAAAGGCAAAGGGCCGCCCCTGATCATCCGCAAAGACGACCTGAACCAGTGGCTTTCCCTTGAAAGACAGAACCTGAGCGCGTTTCAGCTCTGCACCCGGTAAGACGCTCAGGGCTTCGCGATTCAGGGACCGGCCTAGCGTGGCCTCGGCCTGAGCAAACTGGGCCTCAAGCGCCTCGGGTGCGGTGTCCAGAGTGGCAATTGTTTCAGGTACATAGAGCGATTGGTAGATTGCCGCCTGTTGCGCCCAACCTAGCGGCGCGGGTCGTGTCGCCCACAACGTCGCCGAAACCGCCACAATCGCGACCGAGGCCGCGACGGCCAGCAATCGAAAAGGTTGAGACGCGGGTTGAGACCTCGCGCGGTCCGGCAAGGTGATCTGAGGCGCGTCCTGCGGAACATCCTTGAAGACCGCATGCACAACGGGTGCAAACGGATCAAGCGCCATCAGGCGCTGTTCCAGTTCTGGATCGGCTTCGACCGCGCTCTCGATCTCTTGCGCCTCGGTCTCGTCCAGATTTCCATTCAGATACGCCAGCAGCGTTTCATCGGAAAGCGTCATTTGCCACCCCGTCGAACGGCGTCCGCAGCCTCGTGCTGCATCACGGTTTTCAGTTTCTGCCGAGCCGTAGAAAGCCGGCTCATGATTGTTCCAATCGGCACCTCAAGCAAGGCTGCTGCCTCGCGATAGCTATACCCTTCCACGAAGACAAGCATCACAGTCTCGCGCTGTGCTTCTGGCAGGTGCATCACTTGAGTAAACACTTCAGCCGCGAAAATATTCGTTTCTGAATCCGGTCCTGTTGCAATTAATTCGGTTTCTGGGGTCACAGACAAGGCCTGTGCCTTACGAACCGAGCGCGCGCGTACCTCATTCAGCCAGATCGAGCGGCAGATCGTCATCAGCCAGCTGTCTAGCCTGTCATGGGATGTCACCTGATGGTGACGCTCCAGCGCGCGCAGGCATGTGGATTGCAAAAGGTCGTCGGCCACATCTCGGGCCCCCGACAGGGCAAGCCCGAACCGCCACACGCGTTTCGAATGCGTCTGGATCGCGCCGCGCACGGCCTGTTCCGAGCTGATTTCACCACTCATCGAATAAATCGCGACCTGTGTGTGTTTGTCTTTCACGGACCGGGCCCGCAGGGTCAGAAATTACATAACCTGAGGAGAAATGAAATGAAACTTCTGTTGAAAGCAGTCACGATTGCGTCTGCAATTGTTGCAACCCCGGCCCTGTCGGAAAGTTGGACTTTGTCCTCGGATGCCTCTCATCTGGCCTATGGTACGATCAAGAAAGACACAGTGGGTGAGGTCAATTCTTTCACCTCGCTGAGCGGTCATGTCAGCCCTGATGGCAAGGCCGAGATCGAGATTGATCTGTCCTCAGTAGAAACCAATATCGACATACGCAACGAACGGATGATCGAATACGTGTTCCGCAAGGCAGGCACCGCTGCCCTGACCGCTGAATTCGACATGGATGAGGTCTCGGGCCTTGCCGTGGGCGCATCGTCGATCATCGATGTCGAGGCCGCGTTGTCTCTGGTCGGGACCGAGATCGAGTTCGACGCCGAGATGTTTGTGGTGCGACTGACCGAGACATCGGTGATGGTTTCTACCAATGATATGGTTTTTCTCAGCACCGAGGACGCAGGCGTGGATGCAGGCGTTGACAAGCTGATGGAGCTGGCCGACCTGCCCGGCATCACACGGACCGTACCGATCACCGCACGTCTCGTGTTTACCATGGACGAAAACAAGGCCGAAGCGGCGACCGCCGCTCCGGTCGCAATCGCCGCAGTGGACGGGGATCTCCAAGCGGGCAAGAAGGTCTTTCGCAAGTGCAAAGCCTGCCATCAGCTGAAAGAAGGCCGCAATGGCGTAGGGCCCTCGCTGTTCAAAGTGGTGGGTGCATCTGCGGGGCAGGTGGACGGGTTCAAATATTCCGGCCCGCTTGCCAGTGCCGATCTTGTCTGGACGCCGGAGAATCTGGCGGCGTTTCTGGCCGACCCCAAAGGGTTTCTGCCCGGCAACAAGATGCAGTTCCCCGGCCTGAAGAACGAGGCCGATATCACCAATGTCATCGCCTACATGCAGGATGAGGCTCAGGGCTGAGGGAAACAAAATGCGGTGTGGCAGACCCTGCCACACCCACTGGATGCGCGTTAGGTGCGGCGCTTATTGCACGAATTGTTCTGCAACGACTTCTCCGAACTTGTCGAAGAACTTGCCGGATAGCTTTTTGGCCGTCCCTGCAATCAGGCGGCTGCCTAATTGTGCGATCTTACCGCCGATCGTCACCTTGGCTGTGTAAGACAGAACCGTCTCATCCCCGTCGGCAGTCAGAGATACATCCGCGCCGCCTTTGGCAAAGCCGGCAGCACCGCCTTTGCCTTCGCCGGACAGCGAAAACGCATCTGGCGCCTGGGAGTTGTCCAGCGTCACCTCGCCGTTGAAGCGGGCCTTGACCGGGCCGATTTTCAGGACGACCTTGGCCTCGAGGTGTTCGGGGGAATGCTGGATCAACTCTTCGCAGCCCGGAATGCATTCGCGCAGCACATCGGGGTCATTGAGCGCGCGGTAAACGGCGTCCTTGGGGGCAGCGATGCGAATTTCGTCGGTGAGTTCCATCTCGGGGGTCCTTTTTCAACAACATTTCGGAAAGACACGGAGGGCTTTTTCGGTCGCCTCCTCCGCGGTCAACTCGGGTTGCGCCGCTTTGAGAGCGTGCAGCCAGTTAAGCCATTTTCTCATCATGGGACGTCTCCTGGGATTTGTCAGAATTGCGCCACATGATGATTTCAGCCAAAATCGAAAGCGCGATTTCATGCGGGTCGATGGCGTGGATATCCAACCCGGCGGGCGACTTCAGGCGCTTGGTCTGTTCAGTGCTCAGCCCTTGCGTTTCCAGTTTGGCACAAAGCACTTCGGCCTTGCGGCGGCTGGCAACCATCGAAACGCGGCGCGCAGGTGACAGCAGTGCAGCTTTCAATGCCGCTCCGTCGCCTTTGCCTTGCGACGCCACCACAACAAAATCACGCGCTTCAACGCCCAAAGCGTTCAGATGGTTGGGATCAAAGGGGGTGTATTTCACCGTGTTTTCAGCACCCTCAGGCAAACACACGCGCAACCCAGCCAGTGCGGCATGGGTCGCCAACGCCTGCGCGATCGGAGAGTCTCCAAAAATGATCAAGCGCGGAGCGTGTTGATAGGGTTCGATCAGCATGTCCACTGTCCCTCCGGATGGGCACCCGCTTTTGTAGGTCTGAACACCGTCCGGGTCGGCCATAGACACAACCTTGTCCGAGGGTTTGACGCGGATCATTTTCGGCTCACCTGACACCTGCGCCTCTTGCGCTGCGGCGCGAACCGCGCGTTGCACGCAGGCACCCCCCAGATGGCCTAGAACCGTACCGTCGCGGGTAATGGCCGCCTTGCCTCCGGCCTTGGCCGAGGTCGCATCGGCTGTGCGCAGAACGGTCGCCACGCAAAAGGCATCGCCGGTGCGGCGCAGTTCTTCAATCGTGTCGAAAATGTCGAAACCTGCCATCGGTAAATCCTTTCACAGTTTTCTGAATTCAGGTTCCAGCGCCGCCAGCGCCTCAAGCGTATTGGCGGGCAGATGGGCATCCAGATGGGGTTCTGCGGCCTGCATGGCAGCGGCAACCGGTTGGTAATTCTGCCAGCCTTTCAGCGGGTTCAGCCAGACGACCCGGCGCGCTTTGCGTTGGATCCGTTCCAGAACCTGCCCCAATGCCTGCGGAGCCGTGCTGCAATACCCATCCGACAAGATCAGCACGATCGTCCGTCCGTTCAGCGCCCGCGCGCCGTAGCCGTCCAGAAAGCTTTCGAGACTGCCAGAGATGTCGGTCCCGCCGCCAAACCCCTCGGCCATCAGTGAAAGCCGCCCGGCGGCGCGGATTGAGTCGTGATCGCGCAGTGCGTCTGTCACGCGCATCAGACGGGTGTGGAACAGATAAGCGTCGGCTTCGGTTCCGCTGCCGATTAGTCCCTTGAGAAAAGCCAGGAAGACTCGGGAATAAACGGTCATCGACCCACTGACATCGCATAGCGCAACGATCCGCATCGGTCGCGGCGGTCGCGCACGGCGATAGAGGTCCATCGGCTCTCCACCCCGTGCCAGACTGGCCCGTTGTATCCGCCGCATGTCCAGCGTCCGACCACGTAGTGCCTGTCTATGTCGGCGAGATCGGCGGTCGCGGATCGCTAGGGCTAGCTGCGTTGCGGCCCGTTCGGCCTGTCTCAGCGACTCGTCATCCATCAACTCGCGCAGATCCCGGCGCGACAGGTTGGCCGTTCGGGTCGCAATCAGCTTCCCATCCATCCCTTCGGCCTCCCCGTCGCCCGGATCAGGAGTGGCGGCTGCCTGATGTTTATCCGTTTGCGGATCCTGTTCGCCTTGCGTTTGCTGCTGCCAGATCTTCGGTTTCGCCGACTGCACCCGTACATGAGCGGTCTGCGCCATCCCACTGCGCTGTTTGCCGGCATTGAACCAGTAGGCGTCGAACAGCTCATCAAAGCGTCGCCAATCCTCGGCGCTGCCTGTCAGCAACACGCACAAGGCCTGCCTGGCCTGTGTCCTGTCGGTTGCCTCGACCGCCGCCAAGGCGGCCAGCGCTTCACCGGTTTCAGCGGGACCCACGCGTAATCCGTTCATCCGCAGATGGGCCATGAATCCGCTCATGCGGTCCACCAAGCCTGTCGCGCGGGAAGGGAACCGGGTGACCTGCATCACGCAACCTTCCCGATCAAGCGATCCAGAACCTCAGACGGGGCGGCGTCATAGTCGGCTGCCGTCTTCAGCAGGCAGACCAGCGTCGCCTGCACCTCGCCCCGAGACCGGGCCATGTCGTTCACACCCAGCCCCGACAGGGCGGCGGCCCAGTCCAGCATCTCGGCAATGCCTGGTGTTTTCTCGAGGTCTTCCTTGCGCAGGGCCTGAACAACCCCGACGATCTGACGTGCCAGCAACCCTTCAATAGAGGGCATACGCGCCTTCAAGATGGCCATTTCCGTCTCGCGCGAGGGGTAGCCGAGATAGCTGTACAGACACCGCCGCCGCAAAGCGTCGGACAGGTCCCGCGTGCCGTTGGCCGTCAGGATCACAATCGGGCGAGAGCGCGCTTTGATGGTCCCAAGCTCCGGAATTGTGATCTGAAAATCAGACAGGATCTCAAGCAGATAGGCCTCGAACTCTTCATCTGCGCGGTCAATCTCATCTATCAAAAGAACCGGAGGGTCGTCCTCACTGATCGCCTCTAAAAGGGGCCGTTTCAGAAGGTAGTCATCCGAGAACAACTGCGCTTCGCTTGTGCCACCATGCGCTTCGCTCGCGCGGATGGCCAGCAATTGGCGCTGATAGTTCCATTCGTAAATGGCGTGGCTGGCATCCAGCCCTTCATAACACTGCAAGCGGATCAAGCGCGCGTCGTGTTGGGCAGCCAGAGCCTTCGCGACTTCGGTTTTGCCAACGCCTGCCGGACCTTCCAGCAGCAAGGGCCGCCCCAAAGCCTGCGCCAGATGCAGCGCCATCGCCAACCGATCATCGGCAACATAGCCCTGCGCGGCCAATCCGTTCTGCACGTCACTCAAAGTCAAAACCAGGATCCATTCTTCATCTGGCTAAAAATATCCCGGGGGAGGTTCGGAGGGGGCTGGCCCCCTCCGTTCGGTCGGACCGGCGTCAGCCGGTCCGAACCCAATCACCCATGCATCCCCAACCCATTGGCGATCTTCCAGATCCGCCAATGGTCATGCGGCATATGGCTCTGCACCAACCCGAAGGGTCGGAACGCATCATGCACCGCGTTTGAGAAACAGGGCACGCCACCCACATTCGGGCTTTCGCCCACACCCTTCGCGCCAATCGGATGGTGCGGAGAAGGCGTCACCGTATAGTCGGTGATATAGTTCGGCGTCTCCCACGCGGTTGGCAGGAAGAAGTCCATCAGCGTGCCGGTTTTCACATTGCCCATCTCATCATAGGCAATCTCCTGACCCATTGCGATGGCCAAGGCTTCGGTCACACCACCATGGACCTGCCCGTCAATGATCATCGGGTTGATCCGGGTGCCACAATCATCCAGCGCATAGAACTTTCGCACGTCCCACTCACCGGTATCCACGTCGATCTCCATGACGCAGATATAGGCCCCGAACGGATAGGTCATGTTCGGCGGGTCATAGTAGCTGACCGCCTCCAGACCGGGTTCCAGTCCCGGGATTGCCTGATTATAGGCGGCAAAGGCGATTTCCTTCATCGTCTTGAAACGCTCGGGCGCGCCTTTGACGGAGAACCGATCCACATCCCATTCGACATCGTCGTCGTGGACCTCAAGCAGATAAGCCGCGATCATCTGCGCCTTGGCGCGGATTTTGCGCGCGGCCATGGCAGTCGCTGCACCGGCAACGGGCGTGGACCGAGAGCCGTAGGTTCCCAGACCGTAGGGCGCAGTATCGGTGTCGCCTTCCTCCAAAGTGATATCATCGGCGGGTAGACCGATCTCACTGGCGATGATCTGGGCAAAGGTCGTGGCATGGCCCTGACCCTGTGAAATCGTCCCCAACCGCGCGATGGCGGACCCGGTCGGGTGGATCCGGATTTCGCAACTGTCGAACATACCAAGCCCAAGAATATCGCAGTTCTTCACTGGCCCGGCACCCACGATTTCGGTGAAATGCGTCAGACCAATTCCCAGCAGCTTGCGGGTTTTACCAGCCTTGAAGTCCTCAACCCGCTGTGCCTGTTCCGCCCGCAGACCTTCGTAGTCGACGGCCTTCAATGCCTTGTCCCAAGCGGTATGGTAATCGCCCGAGTCATACTCCCAGCCCAGAGCCGACTGGTACGGGAACTGATCGGCCTTGATGAAGTTTATCCGGCGCAGCTCGGCCGCGTCCATGTTCAGTTTGATGGCTAGAACCTCGATCATGCGTTCGATGAAATAGGCGGCCTCGGTCACGCGGAAGGAACAGCGATAGGCCACCCCGCCCGGAGCCTTGTTGGTATAGACACCATCCACGGCCAGATAGGCGGTGGGGATGTCATACGACCCCGTACAGATGTTCATGAAGCCTGCAGGGAATTTGGTCGGGTCCGCACAGGCGTCAAAGCCGCCATGGTCCGCCGTGGTGTGACACCACAGGCCGGTGATCTTGCCGTCCTTGGTGGCCGCGATCTTGCCCTGCATCCAGTAGTCGCGGGCAAAGGCGGTGGACATCAGGTTCTCCATCCGGTCCTCGACCCATTTCACCGGCTTGCCGGTGACAATCGAGGCCACGACCGAGCAGACATAGCCCGCATAAGCTCCAACCTTATTGCCGAAACCGCCACCGATATCGGGGCTGATGACGCGGATATTGTGTTCGGCGATGCCTGAGATCAGCGACACAACCGTCCGGATCGCGTGCGGTGCCTGAAACGTGCCATACAGCGTTAATTTTCCGGTCACCTTGTCCATGCTGGCAACCGAGCCGCAAGTCTCCAACGGGCAGGGGTGGGTGCGGTGATAGTACACCATCTCCTCGGCGACCACGTCAGCTTCGGCCAGAATGGCCTCGGTCGCATCCTTGTCGCCTTGTTCCCAGGTGAAGATGTGGTTGTGATGCTTGCGAGGGCCATGCGCACCTTCGGTTTGACCTTCAAGGTCTTCGCGCAGGACCACATCGGATTTCAGCGCCTCAAACGGATCGGTGATCACAGGCAGTTCTTCGTAGTCAACCTCAACCAACTCCACCGCATCGGCGGCGATATAGCGGTCTTCGGCGACCACAAAGGCGACTTCCTGGCCTTGGAACAGCACCTTGCCGTCGGCCAGAACCATCTGCTTGTCACCCGCCAGCGTTGGCATCCAATGCAAGCCCAGCGGAGCCAGATCCTCGGCGGTCAGAACAGCGATCACGCCGGGCATCGCCAAGGCAGCCTCTTTGTTGACGCTGACAACGCGGGCATGTGCGTAGGGGGAGCGCACGAAGTCGCCGAATAGCATGCCGTCCAGCTTGATGTCATCGACATAATTGCCCTTGCCTTGGGTAAAGCGCACATCCTCGACGCGTTTGCGCGAGCTGCCCATCCCCTTGAGATTGGCGGCGCGTTCTTCGGGGGTCAGTGTCTGGTCGTTCATTCCGCAGCCTCCTTCTGAGCGTTCAGCATGTCAGCAGAGGCCGAGATCGCCTTGACGATGTTCTGGTATCCGGTGCAGCGGCACAGGTTCCCGGCCATCCCGAAACGGATATCCTCTTCGGTCGGGTTCGGGTTTTCCTGTAGCAAACGGTGCGCGCGAGTAATCATCCCCGGCGTGCAAAAGCCGCATTGCAGCCCGTGATGCTCGCGGAACATTTCCTGCAATACGCCAAGGCTGCCATCGTCATTGGTGAGGCCTTCGACGGTGGTGATATCGGCTCCGTTCACTTGCGCTACAAAGGTCGTGCAGGATTTGACGGATTTGCCATCGATATCCACGGTGCAGGCGCCGCAATGGCTGGTCTCGCAGCCGATATGAGGGCCGGTGATTTTAAGATCTTCCCGAAGGAAGTGAATCAACAGCGTGCGCGGCTCGGCCAGACCTTCGACCTCTTTGCCGTTCACGGTGAGTTTGACGTGCATTTTCGACATGGTTTCCTCCCCTCAACCCGCGCGGCTTTGCGCACGGTCGATGGCGCGGCGCAGCATCACGCTCGCCACATGTTTCTTGAATTCGACGGGTCCACGGTTGTCGGCCACGGGTTCAATGGCATCCAGCATGGCGGCAACACAGCCGTCCACATCGCCATTGGCCAATGCAGCGCTGGCGCTTTCGGACCAGATCGGAGTGTCCGCCAAGTTGGTCATCGCAACAGAGGCCGTGCCATTGCCGACCATCACAGCTGCGGCGGCCGTAGCGTAATCCCCGATCTTACGCTTTTGCTTCTCATACGCCTGACCAACTCCGGCCCCCGGCACAGGGATCGAAATCCGGGTCAGAATTTCTTCATCCTCGCGCGCGGTGAAATAGGCGGCCTCATAAAACTCACGGGCGGCGACACTGCGTGACCCGTCGGGGCCGGACAGTTCAAACGTCGCGTTCAGGCACTGCATCAAACCCGGCATGTCGTTCCCTGGGTCGCCGTTGGCGACATTGCCACCGACGGTGCCCATGTAGCGGACCTGAGGGTCGGCAATCTGCAAGCCCGCCTCGCGGATCAGCGGAATGGCAGTGGCGAGACCGTCATGGGTGATCAACTCGTGCTGCGTCACCATGGCGCCAAGGGTCACGGTATCGGACCCGACCTCGATGCCCTTAAGTTCGTCGATGGCCTGAAGATCGACAAGATGGCCCATCTCGGCCATGCGCAGCTTCATCATCGGGATCAGGCTGTGCCCGCCCGCGATCACGCGCGCTTCGTCTCCGTGTTCTTGCAAAATGCCGATGGCCGAGGCGATGTCGCCTGGCCGGTGATACTCAAAACCGGCTGGTATCATGTTTTTCCTCCCTGGGTCCAAGCGATATACCTTGGGGTACCTTCAGTCAGGAAAGAGGGGTGCGCTCAGCGGTTCCAGCCGTAGGAAACGGGACGCGCAGCTTGTTTCACGAAATGCGAATGAGCTGCACGAGTTGCGATCACAGGCCCAAAGCGTCGCGGATGTCTGACAGGCGAGATCGGCTGACAGGTACTTTGCTGAGGGCCTCGACAGAGTCGAAATAGCATGTCCCGTTGTCCTTGTGCCTCTCGAAGCTTGAGACATGTTTGGGGTTCACCAGATAACTTCGATGGGCGCGCAGGAAGCCATCGGGTTGCAGGCGCGTCTCGGCCTCGGTGATGGACCAGGGGCAGAACAGCTTCTCGGAATCGATATAGAGAATGGTGTAGTGCCCCTCAGCACGGATGGCGGCAATTTGGGCGGGTTCGGCAAAGAAGGTCTGGCCTTCACGTTCAAAAGGCACCCCGGCGCGTAGGGTTGGGGTTGGTTCTGGTTGAGGGGCGGGTGTTGGGACTGAGGCGGGTTCAGGCTTGGGTTCGATGAAGGTGATCCCGGTCAGCAGGAAGGCCCCACAGATCAGGAAGACTGCAACCGTGACGCCCATCGCCAGAATCTGGTTGTCCAGCGCAGGCCCGGCGGCCCCGGCAGTCTCGGTTGCGACGAAATCCGTGAGACCGGTCGCGACGAAGTGCATGGAAAACACCGCAATGCCGAAACAGGCTGTGCCCAACAGGATGTTCCGATGGGTTCGGCTGTCATAGGCCACCCAGATCGCCAGAACCGACAGAACAACCGAGGCCGCGGTCGACAAAACGATGTCGAACAGGCTGTAGACGGGTCGGCACAGCTGCATCCCAGCCATGCCGACATAGTGCATGACAACGATGCCAAGCCCCACGATCACGCCCGCGCCCACGATGGTCGGCGGGGTTCTGGGACGGAAATGCAAAAGCAGCAGCGCCAGTCCCACCATAAGGATGGCAACCAGCGCCGAGATCAGCGTCACCAGCGCATCGTAATAAAACAGGATCGGCAATTGCAGACCCAGCATGGCAACGAAATGCATGGACCAGATACCGCCGCCCAGTATGACGGCTGCGAGGGCGACGATGAACTTGCGCCGTTGATTGTCCAGTTTCGACGCGCCATGCGTCAGGTAAAGACCGGTAAAACCCGCCATCAGCGCCACGGCCAACGAGGCCGCCACGAGCCACGCATTGTGCGAATAGTCCAACATTGAGATGCCGCGCCCTCCCCAGCGCGATCATGACGTTATCAAACTGAAATTCTACGCACAATCTTTGTTGGACACAGCGGCAGACACCTTTTTCGACTGAGGCGCATAAACGGGGTCCCGCCGGTTTTAAGGCTACAGGTCAGATCCGCTTTTTCGGCGCAAGATAGGTCCATGTCGGCCCGGCTGTCTCGCCCGATCCGTCCGGCAACGGTATGCGCATCAGTTTTTGCGCCAGCGACTTGATCGAATACATCGTTGGAACAAGGTCGCGCAAAGCGGATTTATCCTCGTTGAAGGCGATGTGCAGACCGTCCAGCAAACCTGACCACGCGGCGTTGAACTCGGTCGAAATCGCGGCGATTTCGGGGGCGGACTTATAGTTCTCCTCGCAGGGGTCGTCTTTCATGGGCGAGACCGCGCTCCAATCAACGATCAGGTCACCGCCAGTCGGAGGGTCGGTCACAAGATCTTCGGGGCGATAGTAGCGGCTATGTAGGATTTCGTTGAACTTGAAGTAGTGTGCAATGTCCTCATGGCCGGCTGGCCCCGGAATGGTGTCTCCGTCACCCGCTTTGCCACCCAGATCTGCGCCTTCGCCCTCTTCCATGATCTTGTGGATGGCATCAAAAGCCGCTTTGCGACGTTGCGCGGGGGTGCCGGTGATCTCGACAACTTCACCGCCCGCGCCGAAATAGTCGTCATTGGAGATCTGACGCGCGGGGTCGCCGATGAAGATCTCTTTGTCCCCGAACTCCTTACACGCTTCTTCCAGCAGCTTCCTGACATAGGCGTAGAATCCGCCGATGGTGGAATAACGCCCCCTCAATGCCTTGCGGAGGTCTTTCGGCGCGGTTTCGATCTTGCGAAAGCTCTTGACCTGTTTGGGCGAGAACTTACGCAGACGCACCTCTGGCCCGGCCCCGTTCAGTAGCTCTGTCGGGTATTTCGGCAGCAAGTTGGGATTGTTCAGCTGAGGCGTACCACCGATCGCGTTCATCACATTCGCCGCAAGAACCATATGTAGCATCTCTTCGACCATGACCTGACGGATCACCTCGATCGGCTCAGCGTTGACGATGGTCGGCTCGGACCGGTCATATTGCCCTTGTTCGAGGATAGAATAGCAGGCCGTCGCGTAGGGCGGGATTGTTGAAAGCTCGAGCATCAAGGCGTCTTGCAGATGTTTGCAGAGATTTTTACGCGCGGCGTCCAGTTTCTTTTTCGAACTCATTTCGCACCCCCTTTCCGAACGGCCTTCTGGATGGCTCTGGCGGCCCTGAAGGCCATGGCCGACATCGTCAGTGTTGGGTTGGAGGTGGCAATCGTCGGCATCGAGCCTGCGCCCACCAGCCACAGATTGTCGTGGTCCCATGCGCGCATCTCGTCATTGGTGACCGAGTTGTGCCGATCCGTCCCAATCCTGTGCGTACCGACCAGATGGCCTGCACCGAAGAAGGTGTAACCTTTTCCATCATAAGTTAAATACCCCGCATCCGATGGGCTGTAGGAGGTATGGTTCTTGATACCCAGCCGCTGGAAAATCTGCGCGCAAGTGTCATTCGCAGCGGCCAGCCCGGCGCGGGAATAGTCGTCCAGATCATAGCTGATCACCGGGCGGTATTCTCCCATTGGCGTGCGGTAGGCCGGGTCGATGGTCACGCGGTTTGTGGCTCTGGGCAGTTGCTCAACCATCGTGCCAATTCGGACCTGCCGCTGGACATCGTGATAGAGCTTGTCGCGCAGGGCGGTGCCATAGAGGTTGTCCTGCTCGACCAGCCGCGCCACGTCTGAATTCGGAGAGCCAGCGGCAAAGTTCCAGCCCCAATTACCGATCTCCAACCGGAAGGCCGCGTTCTTGTTCCTAAAGTTTCCGTCCCGGAAATTGGCGTAGCTCGAGGTCGATCCGGGCCCGCGAAACGGTCCAACCGGCTCGGGCGCGGCGCCCCAAGTCATCATGTAGGGGTGGTCCATCAGGTTGCGGCCCAGCTCGTCACTGCTGGTGCAAATTCCCGAGGCCAGAGCCAGAGTAACGTTTTCCACCGCACCGCCAGCCAGCACAAATTGCTTACCTCTGGCCCGGCGCAGTTCGTACTGAGGCACACCGGGGAACGGGTATTTCTTGTAAACGATGCCAGATACACGCCCGCTTTCGGCCAGTTCGACCTTCGAGGCGATGGCCTGCGTGATCGTCTCCAACTGATGCTTGGCTTCGTGCTTGGCATCTTCGAGCGTTTTCATCGCGTTGTATTTGGCCTGGATCGGGCAGATCGGAATGCAGCTTGAGTTCCCCTCGCACCGCTGACCCATATAGGCGAATGGCCCGGTCGCGCCGCGCGGGAGGAATTGTTGCCGGCGCTTGTCGCCAACCTGAATACCCTTGGCAGTTCTTGGCTTGCGGGGGGTTGAGTTCCGACCTTGCGGCGTGCGCGAGACTTTCAGGTGTACCGTGCTGGTGGCGTCCTCGCCGATTTCGATGGGCATCCCATCTGCCTTGGCAAAGAAGCCATCCACATAAGACGACGGGATCGAATGCATCGGATAGTCGTACTCTTTGTCGAAATACCCGACATTGTCGTGCCGTCCGGACGTGCGAATACCCAGTGCCTTGGGCGTCTGTTCGTCGGCATCGGCCGAAACGCCGATCTCCCACTCGGCGCGCTCATAATCCGCGCGCAGGTCCTGATAGCCAAAGGGCCAGTCAACGCCTTTGCCGAAACGGCTTTGCATCTCGAAATCCGCAGGCATCATGCGCAGGCTTGTGCCCAGCCAATGCAGTGAGGTTCCGCCAAAGGCCATCAGATAGTTGCTGCCAAAGGGCAGGGGGCCGCGTTGGACGAAATACCCGTTTGTATCGGGCTCGGTGCCCCGAACAGCGGTGATATCCAGCACCGAAGGTGAGGGCAGGGTTGGTAGGTTCGGATAGGGAGAGTTCGGCGTCTTGGCCAGCGACAGATAGTACTGATCCAGGTACGAGCGATAGGTTTCCCACGTCTTGCCGTGGTCTTCTCCGGCTTCGAGGATCAGAACCGAATGACCGGCCGATACCAGCTCCTTCGCCAGAATGCCCCCGGCAAACCCGGCTCCCACGATGACCACATCATAGGTCCGGTCGTCATCTGCAATTGCGCTCATTTGCCTGCCCCCCGCTGTTTTGGAGGTTCAAGGCCCCATGCGCCAAAGCCCTGTTGCTTGGCCCCTTGGGGATGCGCGCCGATGGCGTCCCAGACCAGCCCTTCCTTGTAGGACCGGGTCGAGATGATCTTGACCACATCAAACCGCGACGCGCCGTAGCTTTCGCGCCATTCCTGCGAAAGCGGTACCCATTGGCCGGTGTACCAAAGTTGGATCAGCGTGCGTGACAGCGGGCCGAGGCATTTGTCTGACAGGTAAGTTTGACGCATGATCCGGTCGTCGTCCTGTTTGCCCAGCTTGTCGGAATGAGACAGGAACTCTTTGAGGATTTCGGTGGGCAGGACTTGCCGAAACTGATGCCAGTATTCGCCTGCGCATCCGGTGCCTTGCAGTTCGGCGCTGCTATAGCCGGTCAGGGCGGCGCTGACGGTCAGAAAGGCGTTAAACTCGGGGGTGTCATCATGCGTCTTCATGGCGATCCCCATCAATTGCGTCCACGTAGAAGCCACGCGGCTCAAAGCAGGCGGGCGGGCTTTCAAAGACTTGCACAGCCACCGGCGTCATATCGGTGAACAGCGTGCGCATGTCGCGGGTCATCGGGAAATCGTTGTTCCCTAGTTTCAGCTTGAAGCTTTTTGCGATGCGTTTGCCCTCTTTCGTGGTCAACATCGCGGTTTCAAACAGGCCCGAGATGGTCCAGCGGGTCCAAACAGTGCGTCCAAGCCCGGTGGCGAATTCGGGGATCGGTGTGCAGTTGGTCAGGGTCCAGTGATCGCCCTTGAGTTTGCCCAGATCCGCCGTCAGATCGTAGACGATGGTTTGCGGATCGTCGGGATTGACCAGTTGAATCCACCATTTCTTGGGTGAGATCGGTGGGTGTCCCTTCATCTTGGCGTTCAGCGAAGGAACCTTGTAGTTGAACTGGCCCAGAAACTTGGGCTCTCCGAACGCTTGGCGTCCGGCCTTGACGGCCATGGCATTATCGGCGGCCACATGAACCCGTAGATGGCCGATGGTTTTTGTCTGATCGCGGCCGTGAAGATATTCGGTCAGTGACATCTTCGGCACGCCTGGCACCCGGTTCTTGGGATAGGCCAGTAGGTTGAATTCGACCTCGTTCACGAAGCCCAGCGAGTTGTCATAGTGCGCGGTATAGCGTTGGAAGTTCAGCAGGATGACGGCCTTGTTCTCGCCGTCTTCATCGGGAAATTCGGCGACGCAAAGGCCGGTGCCTTTCACAAACTGGCGGGCAACTTCGACCGAGGTGTACCAATACATCCACTGGCATTGCAGCGAGGCATAGTAGAAGGGGAACGTGTCAAACTGCTTTGGCAGTTTCGGCATGACGCCGGTGACATCCGTTTGATGGCACGGGTCGCTTTTGGCTTTTTTCTTTGTCATTTGGCTGTGATCTCCCCCACTGGCTGTGACAATTCTACTTGCTCCAATTCCGCCCGATCATGCCTCCGGCTGTTTTGTTTTTAGGGTTTTCAAAATGGCTTTTGCCTCGACCAGCGCGGGTGCTTTGGTCTTGTCGGCGGCCACGGCTTTCGAGATCTCACCAAAGCAGTTCGACGAAGTCTCAAGCTCGGCCAATTCCCGAACGACATGCAAAAGCGGGCCGTAATGGCCAAGCTGCAACGCCACCATGGCAGCGTCTTTAAGGTGGTCGATCCCGGCGCTGTCGTCCCCGTGGGCCATGGCCAACCGACCGCGCAGGCAGGTCAGGCCAACGATCCAGAATTTCTCACTGCTATCGTTGGCGAAGGCTTCGGCTTCGTCCAACAGCTCCTCGGCCAGTTCCAGTTTGCCGTGCAGAATGGCCGCATCCGCGTAGAGGCACAGGAAGAAGCTCAGACCAAGGCGGCAGCCTGTATCGCGCCATTCGCGCAGGCCCAGGGCGATCTCTTCCAAGGCCTTTTCGCCATCGGTGCTTCGGCGCACCCAACCATTCATGACCCGCGCCCAACCGCGCCAAAACTGGAAAGAATATTCTTCGGACAGGGCGATCAAAATGGCAGAGCTGTCCTGCACCGTCGCCTCATCACCCCGGAAATGGGAAATCCATCCAAGGAAGGCATTGGCGAAGGACTGGCTGAACGGGTGTGCTGTCTCTTCGGCATGGACCAGCGCTGCCTTGATCGCTTTCAGGGCGCTGGCTTCGTCGCCTGATAGCCAGTAGGAAAGCGCGCGATAGCCCTGAAGGGCAACCGCAAGGTCAACCACATCGAAATCGAGGCCCATGAAGCGATGTTCGATGGACAGATTGACCTCAAGCCCGGCCTCAAGATGTTTCAGCGCGTCCTTGGGATGGCCCAGATAGGTCTGAAGCGACCCCATTGAGCGTTTGGCCGAGACAATGGTCAGCGGGCTCGATAAATCCTGACAGAGCGAGACCAGCCGGTCCGCATTCTGTTTCGAGATCTCATATTCCCCGCCCAGCATGGTCGAACGGAACTGCCCGTAGACCACTTTGAACAGCCGCTCGGTCTCGCCATATTCACGGCACAGGGACTGCGCCCGCGCATAGGCCGACAAAACCGATTTATGCGCATAGCCCCGGACGAAGGCCAGAGGCACGGCGATCATGATCTGCATGTCTATTTCGCGCCGGTCGCGTTCCTGCGATTGCGGCATTTCCTGCAAGCATTCCAAAGCGTGCTGCAAATGGGTGATCGCCTCGACATTCGCCGAATGGTCCAATGCCTGCCGGGCAGCGGTCATCAGTTTGCCCTCGGCGGCGGGGTAATTGCCGGCACGCCAATAGTGATGGCCCAGAATTTCGGGCTCTCGCGCGACAGTTTCGGAGTATTTTTCCTCAAGAACTGCTGCGATTTGGCCATGCCATCGTGAGGCTGTCGAGCGCAGCATGGATTGATACGCGGCATCCTGTACCAGCGCGTGGCGGAACCGGTATGCATCAGCCATACCCGGCTGGCCTGCTGGAACGATCAGTTCGGTCTCAAGCAGCTGGTTCAGCGCTTCGGTGATGTCGTTTTCGGTCCAGTCCAGAACCTCGGACAGCAGCTTGCGTTCAAAGTTTCGACCGATTGCGGCGGCGACCTGCACGATCTCGCGGCTGGCCGACAAACGGTCCAATCTGGCCATCAGTGAGTCCTGCAGCGATTCCGGGATCGCCATGGACAATTCGGCCTGACTCTGGCCGCGATTGACCAAAAGGCCGGATTCCATCGCCATCTTGGTCAGTTCTTCGACGAATAGCGGCACGCCATCGGTGCGATCGGCCAACTGGCTGAGAACTTCCGGCGACGGCCGCACGCCCGAAATGCTTTCAACCAGCTTATAGATGTCACGTCGTACAAGCCGGTTAAGCTCCAGACTGGTGACATGGGACTGGTTGCGCCATGGCGATTGGAACTCGGTCCGGGCGGTCATCAGGATCAGGCAGCGGCGGTTCGGCACCTGTTCGATCCAGCCATTGACGAATTCCAGCGTCGAGGCGTCGAACCAATGCATATCGTCGAGCAGCAGCAATAGCGGCTGATGCTGCTCCAACCCCGCGCATAGCTGCAAAAGCGCTTCGATCAACGCACCCTTTTCCCGCTCGGGTCCCATCGGCGCGACCAGAGAGGTGTTGTCTTCCAGCCCCATCAGGCGCAGGACAGGCGCGGCGCAGGTTTCAGTATCAAGGTTCAGATCGGTCAGAAACCGGGTGACTTTGTCCCGGCTTTCCTCAGGAGGCGCATTGGGCAGCATGCCCGTCAGCGTCGTCAGCGCATTCTTGATCGGGAAAAACGCGCTGCTTTGATGCAACGGCGATCCGAACAGGGTGAACTGGGTGGAGTCCTCGCTGGTCAGTTTGTCCTTCAGTCCAAATGCGATCTTTGATTTGCCAACGCCCGCGTCGCCGGTCAGCAGCAGAACCTGCCCCTCTCCGTCCAGCGCGCCGTCCCATCTGGACTGGACCAGAGCGATTTCGGCTGTGCGCCCGATGGTCGGTGTCTTGTCGTGCGCGAAGTCTTTGCGCCCGGTCTCAAAACCGGAAATCCTCGACCCGACCACATAGAGCTGCAATGGTGTGCTGACACCAGCCAAGGGCGGGCTGCCGATCGAGGTGAAATCCAGACGCTCTCCGATCAGTCTGCGTGTCACTTCCGAGACAACCACCTGACCCACATCTGCAGCAGCCTGAATCCGAGCTGCCACGTTCGGTGTATCCCCAAAAAGCCAGACCTTTTCCGAGCTTGACGTACCGGCTGCCGTGCCCACCACCACAGGTCCGGTATGGATCCCGATCCGCACATTTGTCGAAACCGACTTGTCCGTCAGCCCCGCATTCCCGTCGCGCGTCGCGCCAGCGATCTCAAGCGCGCAAAGAGCGGCGGAATAGTGGCTGAGTTCCTGCGCGGTAGGATAGCCGAAGATGGCGACCACTCCGTCGCCCGCATAGTTTGCAATCTCGCCGCCGAATTTGGTGACGGTCCGGCCAACCAACTCGCGGTATTGCGTGATCAGTTCGCGGTAATCCTCGGGGTCGAGCCTTTCGGACAAGGCCGTTGAACCCACCAGATCGCAGAACATGACGGTCAGTTGGCGACGTTCGGCCACGTCTTCTGGTGCGTCCTTGGGAGAGGGCAAAGGGGCACCCGGTGGGGGACTGTCCTGACCCATCAGCGAAGCCCCACAAGCGGTGCAAAACTTTGCATGCGCCATCGCTGACGCACCACAGGACCCACAGGCTAGGGTCAGTGCATTGCCGCAGCCGTGGCAAAAGTTGGACCCGGCAGGATTGGCCGCACCGCATTTGCTGCAATTAACATTCGGACGTCCCAATATGACTGCCCCTGAGCGCTGTAATTGCGCCGAATATGAAACAAAGAAACAATTTCGCGTTCTTTAGTATCACAAAATCTACAATTCGTCGCCCATGAATTGTGCTCGGGTTTTGTGCGCCCGCAAAGGGTTACTCACTGGTGCGGGCTGGCACTGTGGTTAGGACCCCGCCTGCGGTCGCAGAAACCCTCCAATTCTGTCGATGTTTTCGACCAGAAAGAACGGGCTGTCAGAGCCTGGTATGGGCTGAAAAAGCTGCCCATGGTCTTTTTTGAATGCGGTAAAGATCGGGCCGCTCACATGGTCCAGAAAAGCTTGGAAATTCTTGTAGATTTCGATGAAAACGACGGTGCCGTCACTGCAGGGCGGCGCCGAGTTTTCGCCGCCCGTGTGGATGAGGTAGCCCCAGGTGTCCTCTTCCTGCTTCACATCTTGGGCCAATTGCTTGAGGGCTGCGATCCCCTCGGCCTCTTCTCCGGGTTTCAAATACCAGGTCGCGATTATGCTATACATATCGATAGTCCTTTCGAGAGGCAGGTCTGTGTCCTATCCGTGATCAGCCCTGCCCAGACGGGTCAAATTGATTGATCGTTGTGGCGCGGCGGCCCTCGGTAAAAGAGGGTAAAATATGCCGAAAGAGAGCCTGCAACAGGCTTGCCGGATGAGGGCCACGCAGCCCTTATGTTAGCATATTGTGCGCCGGGCTGGCAAAACTCAGATGTTGCCAGCGGGTGTGTGCGGTCCTGACTGTCACTGAGCCACGGTCCGAATATCAACCCCGCGAGGAAATCTGCCGCAGAGGTCCGTAGGCGGCTTTGAACTGCGCCTTGGTTGCCTCGTAATCTGCGGTTTTGCTGCTTTCGGGCAGAACGCGTTCGCCGATGCTGGGAGGGGTTAGGATGTCTTCGGGCGACGCTCCGGTTTCTGCGATTTGGGCAAGACGCGCGGCCCCCAGTGCTGCGCCGAACTCGCCATCTTTGGGTAGCTCTATGGGTACGTTCAAAACAGTTGCAATCAGCTTGACCCAGTAGCGCGATTTTGTACCGCCGCCGATGCCGATCAGCCGATCAATCCGCGCGCCAGTCTGCACCAGCGCGTCATAAGAGTCGCTCAGACCATAGGCGACGCCCTCAAGCACGGCGCAGGTCAGATCGCTCTTGTCGGTGTCTTTTCCCAGCCCGGTAAAGCCGCCGCGAATGTTGGCGTCGTTGTGCGGGGTGCGCTCGCCTGAGAGGTAAGGGTAGAATTGCACGCGCCCCGGCGCGCGTAGCTCCTCGCCCAGTGCGCGCGTCAGGTCGGCGGGTTTTTGGCCAGTGATTTGGCTTAGCCAGTTCAGGCTGTCGGTTGCAGATAGCATAACGCCCATCTGATACCAGCGATCGGGCACTGCATGGCAAAACGTGTGCAATGCCGAGGCCGGATCAGGGTGATAGCCATCGCGCGCAGCCAACAGCACCCCGGAGGTGCCAAGCGAAATAAACCCGTCTCCTTCGTTCAGAGCACCCAAACCACAGGCAGCCGCGGCGTTGTCTCCGGCACCGCCTGCGACCGTTACGTTATTGCGCAGACCCCAACGGCTGGCAAGATCGGCGCGAAGGGTACCTGCGGGCTGACATCCCTCGACCAGGCGGGGCATCTGAGATTCTGACATCTGCCCAGCGATCAAAAGCTCCTCGGACCATGTACGCCGCGAGACGTCCAGCCAGGATGTGCCAGCGCTATCCGACATGTCAGCGACGTAGTCGCCTGTCAGATAGTAGTTCATATAAGCCGCAGGCAGCAGAACCTTCGCGATACGGGTGAAATTGTTTGGCTCATGTTCCTTGACCCAGAGCAGTTTGGGGGCCGTAAAGCCGGGGAAAACGATATTGCCTGAAGTCTCGCGAATACCGGGCAGGGCGTCCAGATGCTGGGCCTCGGTATCCGCGCGCGTGTCATTCCACAGAATACAGGGTCGGATCACGTCACCTGCGGAATCCAGAAGCGTTGCGCCATGCATGTGGCCCGCTACGCCTACGGCTCGCAGATCGGCGAATTCGGGATGGGCGTCGCGTAGCGCGGCAACCGCCCCCTCTAGCGCCGCGACCCAATCGGCGGGGTCCTGTTCGCTCCAGCCCGGATGTTTGTGTTCGGACGTGCAGGAGCGCTCGGCCGAGCCGAGCACGCTGCCGTCTTCGGCCAAGAGCAGGGCGCGCAGCCCGGACGTTCCCAGATCAATGCCAAGGTAGCTCATACTGCGTCGCCTCTGAATTCACATATTTGCAAACGGTTTATTCTGTTTTTAAGGAGTCTGCAAAGTGCGGATCAGCCCCCGATGTAGCTGCCGGTCTTTGGGCGATAGAAAATCTTCTGATCATGCAGCTTGCCCAGAAGATCATGCATCCGGCGGATGGTGTCTTCGGTGGTCTCATTCGCCTCAATAGAATAAGAGGCCATCGCCTGTCGCAGGGCCTGTTCGATCAGTTCCATATCCTCGATGGAGAGTTCGAACATGTCATTGTATTGCGGCATTTGAAGTCCTCCGGCTGCGGGTGTGAACCCAAAGCATGCCCGGAAAACCCCGAGTTTACCAGAATGCGGTCCGTATCAGTCCCTTTGCATCCGCGCTGCATAATATTGCGCAATGGCTTGGGTCCGGTTTTTGACGCCCAGCTTGTCGTAGATGTTCGACAGGTGGAACTTCACGGTGTTTGTCGAAATCTCGAGCTCTTTTGAAAGTTCGCGATTGGACATGCCCTGCGCCAGCGCCTCGAGGATGGTGCGTTCCTTGCGCGACAGGCTTTCGATCGGGTCCTGCTGCATTTTCCGGACGTCTATGAACGGAAACACCATCTTGCCCGCGGCCACCTTCTCGCAGGTGTCCAGAAGCCCTTCGACCTCGCCCGAGCGTGCGGCAAACCCAGCTGCCCCGGCCTGCATCGCCAGTCGTGGAACGTCAGCATTGGCATCGCCATAGACGACGAAGCGCGGTGCGCTGGCCTGATCGCGCAGCACCTCGATCAGTTTGGCAGCGCCAAGGGCGGGCAATGTCCAGTCCACCACGCCGACCTGAACAGGCACCCGCATGACCGTGCCAAGGAATCCTTCGGCCGTGGCCGAGGTCGCGACCAATGAGAATCGCGGGTCGCGTTCAAAGATCTCTGACATCGCCGACAGGACCAGAGGGTTGCCGTCTGCCAGCATGACGTCGATGGGCTTTGATGGAGCTTCTGCCATATGAATTTGCCCTTAAAGTTCAAAAAACTACCCAAATGGGTGGGTGCAGCTTTTGTATACTATCGTATTTTTATACCTTTAGGTAGGTAATATCCCATCCTATTAGGCATGCTAAATCAGTAGTAAGTTACGTTGCGTGATCTGGCAAGACCACGTTTTCTACACGGCAACTCAACCAAACGGGCCGCTAAGCCTGAGAAACAGCCGAGGAAGCCGCACAATGACTTTCCAGATTTTCCCTCCGCTCGAAATCCCCGAGACCCTTGCAGCGGGTCCCGGACCCGGCAACACGGATGCCCGCGTTCTGCAGGCCTTTGCAGGGGCAGGGGTCGCCGATCACATGCAAGGCGACGTTCTGCGAGGAATGATCGAGTGCAAGTATATGCTGCGCGAAATCTGGGGCACGCAGAACGCCTATACCTTCGCCGTCGCCGGAACGGGTTGGAGCGCGCTGGACACCATGTTCTCGGCCGTCATGCCGGGCGACAAGGTTGTGGCTTTTGCCAACGGCACATTCTCGGGCATTGATGCGCTGACCCTGCGGATCAAGGCGGCGACGCCCGCTGAACACGCAGCCAATCCGCTTGACCCGCAAGCTGCCAGCGTCACCGTGATCGAGGTTCCGCATGGCCAGTCTGTCACCGGAGAAATCGTCGAAGCAGCCCTGGCCGAGCACAATGCCAAATGGGCGTTCATGGCGCATTGGGAAACCGGGTCCGGCCGGATCAACGACATTCGTGGCTTTTCGGACGCGTGTGAGCGTCACGGCGCTATGGGTCTGATCGACGCGGTGTCGTCGCTGGGCGTCGATAACTTCTCTATCGACGACTACCCCGGCATTGCGGGTTGGGCCTCTTGCCCGCAGAAAGGTCTATGCTGTCTGCCACTGACCTACGCGCCGGTTAGCTTTACCGATGCCTTCATCGACAGCCTCAAGACCAGCGGTGCTTACACCTATGTGCACAACCCGATCTTCGAGGCCCGCCACTGGGGTATCGTCGACGGACAGGATGTCGAGAAAGGCACCTATCACCGGACGCATTCGGGCTATGCCGTGGCCGCCTTTCACGAGGCGCTGCGTCTGACCTTGCAGGAAGGGCTGGCCAAGCGCGCTGCGTCTTACCGCATTCACGAACGAGTCCTGCGCGATGCCGTGGTCGAACTGGGGTGCGAGGTCACCTCGGACATGCCGAGCTTGATCGTTCTGAACCTGCCGCCAGAGCTTGCCGGGCGTGAGATGGAATTGGTGCAGAATTGCCGTGCGCGCGGTTATGGCATCTGGCCCACGCTCAGCGCGCCTGTTCAGGTGCGGATCGGCATCCTCAACCAGCTGAACCGGAAATCCGTCAGCCGGATCGTGCGCTTGTTTGCCGAGGCGATGCGCGAACTGGGCGGGCAGATTGATCGGGACGCAATCGAAGCCCTGCTGGAAAGCCGCTACGGCACTTCGATGGCTGCTTAATTTCACTGCAAGAACGGGAGGATTGCAGATGGATATTCACGAATATCAGGCGAAAGAACTACTTTCGAATTTCGGTGTCGAAGTGCCGCCCGGTGCTTTGGCCTATAGCCCGGAACAGGCGGCCTATCGGGCGCGTGAACTGGGGGGCGACAAGTGGATCGTCAAAGCGCAGGTCCACGCAGGCGGCCGCGGCAAGGCCGGAGGGGTCAAGCTGTGCAACACCGAAAACGAGATCTACACAGCCTGTGATGACATGTTTGGCCGCAAGCTGGTCACGCATCAGACCGGTCCTGAAGGCAAAGGGATCTACCGCGTTTACGTGGAAGCCGCGGTCCCGATTGATCGCGAAATCTATTTGGGTTTCGTGCTGGACCGTTCCAGCCAGCGGGTCATGATCGTTGCGTCCTCGGAAGGCGGGATGGAGATCGAAGATATCTCGGCCGAGCGTCCGGACAGCATCGTGCGTTCGATCGTTGAACCCGCGGTGGGTCTGCAAGAGTTCCAAGCCCGTGAAATCGCGTTCCAATTGCGGCTGGAGCCGAAGCTGATCCAGCACATGGTCCGCACGCTGCAAGGCTGCTACGCCGCCTTCAGCGATCTGGACGCCACAATGGTCGAGATCAACCCTCTGGTCATCACCGGAGACGACCGCGTATTGGCGTTGGACGCGAAGATGAGCTTTGACGACAACGCGCTCTTCCGTCACCCGCAGATCGCCGAATTGCGTGACAAAAGCCAGGAAGACCCGCGCGAAAGCCGCGCCGGTGACCGGGGTCTGTCCTATGTTGGTCTCGACGGTAATATCGGCTGCATTGTCAATGGCGCCGGTCTGGCGATGGCGACGATGGACACGATCAAATTGGCTGGCGGAGAGCCTGCGAACTTCCTCGACATCGGTGGTGGAGCCTCACCTGAGCGTGTGGCCAAAGCCTTCCGTCTGGTTCTGTCGGACGACAATGTGCAGGCCATTTTGGTGAACATATTTGCCGGTATCAACCGCTGCGACTGGGTGGCCGAAGGTGTCGTACAGGCGTTGAAAGAGCTGGATATCGACATCCCTGTCGTCGTGCGCCTGGCCGGTACCAATGTGGAAGAGGGTCAGAAGATCCTCGCCAAATCCGGTCTTCCGATCATCCGCGCCACCACTCTGATGGAGGCTGCCGAACGCGCTGTCGGCGCATGGCGCAACGACCTTATCCAAGGCACCAAGATGAGGGCTGTGCAATGAGCATTCTTCTAGATCGTAACTCGCGCGTGATCGTGCAGGGTATCACTGGCCGAATGGCGCGGTTCCACACCAAGGACATGCTGAACTACGGCACCAATGTGGTGGGCGGCGTGGTTCCCGGTAAAGGCGGCGAAACCGTCGAAGGCGTTCCGGTCTTTGACACCGTCAAGCAGGCGGTTGAAGCAACCGGCGCGGATGCCAGCCTAGTGTTCGTTCCACCGCCCTTCGCGGCGGACTCGATCATGGAGGCTGCAGATGCCGGTATCCGCTATTGTGTCTGCATCACCGACGGTATTCCGGCGCAGGACATGATCCGCGTGAAGCGCTACATGTACCGCTACCCCAAAGAGAAGCGCATGGTTCTGACCGGGCCGAACTGCGCGGGCACCATCTCGCCGGGCAAAGCGCTGCTGGGGATCATGCCAGGGCACATTTACCTGCCAGGCAACGTGGGCATCATCGGTCGCTCAGGGACGCTGGGCTATGAGGCTGCGGCCCAGTTGAAAGAGCGTGGGATCGGTGTCTCGACCAGCGTTGGCATCGGCGGCGACCCGATCAACGGCTCGTCCTTCAAGGATATTCTACAGCGTTTCGAAGAGGATGAAGACACCCACATCATCGCCATGATCGGTGAGATCGGCGGCCCTCAGGAGGCCGAAGCGGCTGAGTTCATTCGCGATCACATCACCAAGCCCGTTGTGGCTTACGTTGCGGGTCTGACCGCTCCGAAAGGCCGGACCATGGGTCATGCCGGTGCGATCATCTCGGCCTTCGGCGAAAGTGCCAGCGAAAAGGTTGAAATCCTGTCGGCCGCCGGTGTGACCGTGGCCGAAAACCCAGCGGTGATCGGTGAAACGATCGCCCGCGTGATGGAGGCCGCATGATGGTCAAACCCTCGGTTCTAGTCACCCGTCGCTGGCCTGCCGCCGTCGAGGCGCAACTGGCCGAGAACTACAACACCGTGCTGAACACCGGGGACAAGCCTATGTCCCCGGCAGAAATCCGGCATGCGCTGAAATCCTATGATGCGGTCCTGCCGACCGTGACCGATACCCTCAGCTCCGAGGCTTTGGACGTTCCCGGTGCGCAGACGAAAATCCTGGCAAATTACGGCGTTGGCTACAGTCACATCTGCGAGTCTTCAGTGCGTGGGTTGGGCATGACCGTCACCAACACGCCGGACGTGCTGTCCGAATGCACCGCCGATATCGCAATGACCTTGCTGCTGATGGTGGCGCGCCGCGCGGGCGAAGGGGAACGCGAGATACGGGCGGGCCACTGGACCGGCTGGCGCCCCACGCATCTGATCGGCACCAAGGTCAGTGGCAAGGTGCTGGGCATCGTCGGCTATGGCCGCATCGGGCAGGAAATGGCCCGGCGTGCCCATCACGGGTTCGGCATGCAGATCGTTGTCTACAACCGCAGCAAAATTGCACCCGAGGTTCTGGCCCCGTGCAATGCCACGCAGGTCGAAACTGTGGATGATCTGCTGCCGCAATGCGATTTCGTCTCGCTCCATTGCCCCGGCGGGGCCGCAAACCGGCACCTGATAAACGCGCGCCGTCTGGATCTGATGAAACCGGATGCGTTCCTGATCAACACGGCCCGAGGCGAGGTGATCGACGAACGCGCGCTGATCCAGTCCCTGACCTTCGACATGATCGGAGGCGCAGCACTGGACGTTTTCGACGGAGAGCCCCGCATCAACCCCGACCTTTTGCAATGTGACAACCTCGTGATGCTGCCGCATCTGGGCAGTGCCACCCGTGAGGCGCGCGAGGCGATGGGGTTCCGGGTGCTGGACAACCTCAGCGACTTTTTCGATGGCCGCGAACCGCGCGATCGCGTGATCTGACACTCGCGTATATCAATTTCCTGCTCTGGCCCCTCCAAAGGGCCGAGCTTTGGACCGCTTAGGAGGACTGCGTCATGAACGCCCCCAATCGTATCGACGGTTTTTTCACCCAGTCTTTGTCGGACCGTGATCCTGAGCTTTTCGGTTCGATCACGTCCGAGCTGGGCCGTCAGCGCGACGAGATCGAGC
>NZ_JBQFRV010000010.1:0-190682 GCF_056537565.1 Ruegeria sp. C8 | reverse complement strand
CTAAAACTCAACCTCAGATGCCCCCAGTCTATCCTGAGCGTCCCCGCCGCCTCAGCAGCGCCCCAGCGCCTCAGCAGCGCCGGTGAAGGGGGTTCTAAGGTTTACCCCACAAAGCCGCAAGTGGAAAAAGCAAAAAAGTGGGGAAAAATTCCAAATCCCTATTTTAAAACATAGAATCAGATACTTAACGAGAAGTTCTTTTGCCCAAACACCCTCAATCACCTCTCCGACCACCCGGAATCACTGCCTTCAGATCATTGTTCACACAGTTGCCCACAGACTCGATCAAAGCTTACGCGGAATCGGCCTGCTTCAGGCGAGTCAGCAAGCCCGGTATCGGCAGACGCACAAGCAGCAGTCCGATGATCGCGGCGAGATAGAAAAGTGGCTCGAGCTGGAAACCCTTCGCCAGCATCACATAATGGATACCGCCAAGCAGAACAGCCGGATAGACCAGTTTGTGCAACTTGCGCCAGCGCGGGCCAAGTTTTCGCACCGACCAATTGTTCGATGTCACCGCCAAAGGCAGCAAGAGAATGAACCCCGCCATGCCGACAGTGATATAGGGCCGCTTGAGGATATCAGCCCAAATCTGGCCAAGCAGCTGAACGTCCAACACCAACCAGACCAGCAGGTGCAGCGCGACATAGGAAAAGGCCAGCACGCCGATTGCTCGGCGGAACTTCATAAGGTTCAAGCCAAGATGCCGGCGCAGCGGGGTTACCGCCAGGCCAAGAATGAGCAGCTGCAGGGCCAGCTCACCCAGCCTATGTTCGAGCGCTGTGATCGGCTCGACCCCGAGCCCCCCTGTGAGCGCAAGATACAGGAACCAAGGGGCCGGAAGGGCCCCGGCCAGATAGACTGCCCAAACGGGGATCTTGCGTATGGCCTGGTTCACGGCTTGCATGGCTCAATAGTATTCCTTGAGGTCCATACCTTCATACAGGCTGGCGACCTCTTGTTGATAACCGTTGAACATGAGGGTCGGGATACGCTTGGCAAACAGACCGCCACCTATCTGGCGCTCGGACGCCTGAGACCAGCGTGGATGGTTCACATTCGGGTTCACATTACTATAGAAGCCATACTCGCGCGGAGCGGACATGTTCCAGCTGGTGGGTGGCTCATCCTCGGTCAGAGTGATCTTCACGATCGACTTGATCGACTTGAACCCGTATTTCCACGGCACCACCAACCGCAGCGGAGCGCCGTTCTGGTTCGGGATCGGACGGTCATAGATGCCTGTCGCCATGATGGTCAGCGGGTGCAGCGCCTCATCCAGACGCAGACCCTCGCGGTAGGGCCATTCCAGAATCGGGAAGCGCGTACCGGGCATCTCATCGGGACGGTAGGCGGTCTCAAAGGCCACGTATTTCGCACCCTCCTGCACACCCGCCATATTCAACAGGTCGGCCAGTTCGAACCCGTTCCACGGAATCACCATCGACCAGGCCTCGACACAGCGGAAGCGGTAGATGCGTTCTTCGACTGTCATCTCGGACATGATGTCCTTGAAGTCATAGGTGCCGGGGCGATCCACCAGACCGTCGATCTGAATGCTCCAGGGTTCGGTCACGAGGGTATGGGCATATTTGGCCGGGTCGTCCTTTCCAGTCCCGAATTCATAGAAATTGTTGTAGCCGGTGATCTCTTCCCAGGTGTTCGGCTCCAGCGCTTGTTGCGCAGCTGCAGGGCGGGCCATCGCGGTCAGCCCGACACCTGCCAGCCCGGCCATAACCTGCCGCCGGTTCAGAAACGCCGCCCTTGGGGTGACGTCGGCATGTGTCAAAGTGTTGGTCCAGCGATGCGCCATTTGGGTCTCCGTAGTGAATCCGCCTCAGGGTGAGGTAGTCCGCTGATAGCACAGAGCCAAGGAAACAGGCGTCACGATTGAGCGAACAGACTGTAACGCAACTGCGTCAGCCCGCGACTAAGGCGTTTTTGGCGGCTGGTTCTAGCAGTCTCAATCAAGTATGCGGGAATCATCCAATAGTTGATCAGAGTTGGTCCCGTGCTCGTATTTCAGGCCTTTCCTTTTTCGCTGTCCGTTTTGTGGCGCTATATTATTGTCTTTCCCGTCCTGCTGGTCGCGCTTATCGTCTACGGGTTGATAGGCGGTATACTGAGCGCGCTGATCGGGCTGCTCATTCCGGGCCTGTCGGTTCTAATCTCGTTCTTTGTGGGCGCATCCTCGGGCGTCATCCCAATGCTGGTCGGTAGCCGTTTGGGCCTGCAGGCCTGCGAGGTTTCTCCGAGTAACAGTTACCGCAAGTTTGTCTTTCCAGCGGTTATCTACGGCGCCGTCGAAGCCATTGGGATCAGTGTGGCCGCCGCGCTGATCGCCGCGCTCTCCATCGGTGCCGTCAGCGTAGGGGGCGGAGTTCCCGAGGACCCGGCCGCGTTCTTCGCGACCCTATCGCCCGTGCATATCATGATGTTCTCGGGTGTTGTAATCCTGCTCTTTGCAGCGATCTGCGCGCTAAGGGCCGGGTTTCTGGTGCCGATTGCGGCGGCCTCGATCGGGCGGGACCCCAATGGCCGCCCTTATACGCCATTCAACCATTTCGGTGCTTTCTTTCTGCAGCTTTTCGCCGTGGTGGCGATCAGCTTTGTCGGTGCTGTCTTTTTCTTTGCGCTGTTTATCGTCGGGCTTACTGCAATCTACGGTCCGAGCACTCTGGTCGACGAAGTTCAATTGATCGGCGAGATGACGACCGGAGCGGTTCCGTTTTCAGTCACTGCGCCAATGATCGCAACGGTCGTGGCCTATACCCTTCTGGCCAGTTGGGCCTTCAGCTATCAATGCGCCGGCGGGGTTCTGGCCTATCTGCGCCTCAGCGGTGGCACCGTGCGCAAGACCCCAAGCACTGAGACATTGATTCAGCCCACCCCGCAGGCCACGACCAGCTCAGGCCCAAAAATGAGTTCGGAAGAGCTGCGCGCCCTGCGTAAAAGCCGTGAGTTCCGCTAGGACGCCCAGCGCGCCACAACAGACAGCACCCTTTACACAGAAGGGGTCAGCGCGGCACTCTGCCTGACAGGTGGTACGGTCCGCGACACCGGTCGCCCGACCCTGCCGCCCATTAGGGAGGATACCGAATGTGTGATATCTGCGTAATGAATGCCGTCAAAGACAAGATGCTGTCCCGGCGGAGCTTCTTCAAAGCCGCCGCAGCCACTGGCATGGCAGCCGCCGCAACGGGCGCGAGCGCTCCGGCGGCATTGGCCGCAGGGCATGGTGGGGTCGAGGACATGACCCACACCCTCAGCCCCGAGTTTCCCACTTGGGGAGGAGAACCCGGCGTCTCCGCCGAACAGGCGTTCAACTTTGCGGATCACGGGTTCAACCTGTTCAACCTGTCGATCAACGAACATACCGGCACCCATATCGATGCGCCCCTGCATTTCTCGGCCGACGGAACCTCAGTCGATGAGATCCCGGTGACCGATCTGGTTGCACCGCTCTGCGTCGTGGATATCGCCGCCCGTGCCGCCGAAGACGCCGATACCCGCGTGACGCCTGATGACCTCAAGGCGTGGATCGCGGCGAACGGAGACATCCCTGACGGCGCCTGCGTCGCCATGCACTCCGGTTGGGGAGGAAAAACGGCGACCGACGCGTTTCGCAATTTCGACGGAGAAGCGCAGCACTATCCCGGCTTCCATGTCGAGGCCGCCCAGATGCTGATGGAGGAAACCGGCGCGCGCTCCATCGCGGTCGACACGCTGTCGCTGGATCACGGCATGTCCGCCGATTTCGCCACCCACTACGCCTGGCTGCCCACCGGCCGGTTCGGGATCGAGTGTCTGGCCAATCTCGACCGCGTCCCAGCCGCCGGGGCCACCCTGGTGATCGGAGCCCCCAAACACAAAGGCGGCACTGGTGGTCCGGCGCGGATATTTGCACTGGTCTGAGAACGGAAATACGCAAATCGAAGGCTCACCATTCAGGTGAGCCTTTCTTTATCCGCACTGCTGTCAGACTTTGCGCTTGACCAAAAGCTAGCTTGAGGGCGCACCGTGCCTCGGGAAAGCCACCTTGCCTCAGAAAGTCCCTTTCATGCACGTCTTAACTGTACTCGATCATCCAAACCCCGACTCATTTACTGCGGCCGTAGCGCAGATGTTCGTAGATGGTGCTACGGCTGCCGGTCATACGACTGAATTAGCTGACCTGCATGCCGAGGGCTTCGATCCGCGTTGGTCCATGGCTGACATTGAAAGGGATTCTACGTCCGTGCCACTCGCTGACATTCAATCAGAACAGGAACGAGTCTCTCGCGCAGACGCGATCTGCCTGACTTTTCCACTGTTCTGGTGGGGGATGCCGTCAATGATGAAAGGTTGGGTTGATCGCGTCTGGTCGTGGGGTTGGGCATATGATCAATTGGACGATCGCGAAAAGTCGCTGCAACGACCTAGATCCGGGGTCTTGCTGATACCCGCCGGTGCACGATCAGACGAAATGAGGGACGCCGGGTATCTGAATGCTATAGAGACACTCTGGACACAGGGCACATTCGGGTATTTCGGGTTTTCGCCACGCAAGATGGAGATGCTCTATGGATCAACAGGGTCAAAAGAACGTCGTGAAGCGCTGCTGGAGCAAAGCTACAACGCTGGCCTGACCTTACCGCCACCTCGGTCACCCTCGATTTGATGGGAGCGCGAAAGAGGCTTAGAGCCCCAAACGAGGTTGAGCATTTGGCGTTCATCTAAGACAAAAGAGGCAAAGAAAGACCCGCTATCGCCGCGGGTCTTTGTGTTGATTTAGCTCTGATCAATGCACCACGGCATCATTCGGGCGGGGGCGGTCTGAGGTGCCCAGCCGGTCGCCAATGATCAAGCCCTCAGCGCCAGCGGTGACGGGGACGGTTTCGCCATCCTTGATCTCACCGGCCAGCAGCGCTTCGGCCAAGGGGTTCTGCAACGCGCGCTGGATCACACGCTTCAGCGGGCGCGCACCGAAGACCGGGTCATAGCCTTCATCGGCAAGCCACTGTTTCGCGCCATCATCCAGAACCAACTCGATCTTGCGAGCCGCCAGACGTTTTTGCAGACGTGCCATCTGGATATCGACGATGCCATCCATATCGGCCCGCTTGAGCCGATCAAAGATGATGGTCTCATCCAGACGATTCAGGAATTCAGGCCGGAAATGTGCCCGGACCGCATCCATCACGTCGCGCCGCGCCTGCGCGCTGTCTGCACCTTCGGGCAGTTGGCTGAGCGCCTGAGACCCGAGGTTCGACGTCAGGATGATCAGCGTCTGCTTGAAGTCTACGGTACGGCCCTGACCGTCAGTCAGTACGCCATCATCGAGAACCTGCAACAGCACGTTGAACACATCCGGATGCGCCTTTTCAACCTCATCGAACAGCACGACCTGATAGGGTCTGCGCCGCACGGCTTCGGTCAACACACCGCCTTCGTCATAACCGACATAGCCCGGAGGGGCACCAATCAGACGCGCAACCGCGTGTTTCTCCATGAACTCGGACATGTCGATGCGCACCATCGCATTGTCGTCGTCGAACAGGAAGTTCGCTACGGCCTTGGTCAGTTCGGTTTTACCTACGCCGGTGGGCCCGAGGAACAAGAACGAGCCCAGCGGGCGGTTTTCATCGTTCAGGCCCGCGCGCGCGCGGCGCACGGCGTTGGACACGGCGGTCACGGCGGCATCCTGGCCGATCACACGGGAGTGCAGATCGTCTTCCATCCGCAGCAGTTTCTCGCGTTCCCCTTCCAGCATCTTGGCAGTCGGGATACCAGTCCAGCGTTCGACCACGGATGCGATCTGTTCCGGGCGCACCGTTTCCTCGGCCATCATGGCGTTGCTTTCGGCGTTTTCGGCCTCGGTCAGCTTTTTCTCAAGCTCGGGGATGATGCCGTAGGACAGCTCACCTGCCTTTGCCAGATTGCCTTCGCGTTTGGCGATTTCCAGATCAGCGCGCGCCTTGTCGAGCTGTTCTTTCAGATCACGCGCACCCGCGAGCTTGTCACGTTCGGCCTGCCACTGGGCGGTCATCTCAGCCGATTGCTCCTGCAGATCGGCCAGATCCTTTTGCAGGGTTTCCAGACGATCCTTCGAGGCCGCGTCGTCTTCCAGTTTCAGCGCCTCTTCCTCGATCTGCATCTGCAGGATCTGGCGATCCAACTGATCGAGCTCTTCCGGCTTGGAGTCCACCTCCATCCGCAACCGCGACGCCGCCTCATCGACAAGGTCAATGGCCTTGTCGGGCAGGAACCGGTCGGTGATATAACGATGCGACAAGGTCGCCGCCGACACCAATGCGGAATCCGAAATACGCACGCCGTGGTGCAGCTCGTACTTTTCCTTGATGCCACGCAGTATGCTGATCGTGTCCTCGACGGTCGGTTCGGTGACCATCACGGGCTGGAACCGGCGCGCAAGGGCCGCGTCTTTTTCCACGTATTTGCGATACTCATCCAACGTGGTCGCGCCGATACAATGCAGCTCGCCCCGAGCAAGCGCAGGCTTGATCAGGTTGGCGGCATCCATCGCGCCGTCGGATTTACCGGCGCCGACCAGCGTATGCATCTCGTCGATGAACAGGATGATTTCCCCGGCGGCCTCGGTGACCTCGGTCAGAACCGCCTTGAGGCGTTCCTCGAACTCACCACGGTATTTTGCACCAGCGATCAGCGCGCCCATGTCGAGCGCAAGCAGCTTCTTATCTTTCAGCGATTCCGGCACGTCACCGTTGATGATGCGCAGGGCCATGCCCTCGGCAATCGCGGTTTTACCGACGCCGGGTTCCCCGATCAGAACAGGGTTGTTCTTGGTACGGCGCGACAGAACCTGCATCGAGCGTCGGATTTCCTCATCCCGCCCGATGATTGGGTCAATCTTGCCTTCAGCCGCAGCCTCAGTCAGATCGCGCGCATATTTCTTGAGCGCGTCATAGCCCTCTTCCGCCGAAGCGGTGTCCGCGGTGCGGCCCTTACGGATATCATTGATGGCTTCGTTCAGTTTCTGAGCGGAAACGGCCCCGGCCTCCAAAGCGTCCTTGGCTTTGGATTTGACCATGCAGAGAGCCATCAGCACCCGTTCCACGGGCACAAAGCTATCGCCCGCCTTGGTGGCAATCTTCTCAGCCTCGTCCAGAACCTTGGCGGTCTGGCCATCCATGTAAATCTGGCTCGCGTCACCGCTGACCTTCGGGATTTTCCCCATCGCGGCGTCCAAGGCCTCAACCACGCGGTTCGGCGCGCCGCCCGCGCGGGTGATCAGGTTGCTCGCCAGCCCCTGATCATCGTCCATCAATGCCTTAAGTATATGTGTGGGCTCCAGTCTCTGGTGCCCCTCGCGCAGCGCAATTGTCTGCGCGGCCTGCACGAATCCCCGTGCCCGCTCGGTGAACTTGTTCAAGTCCATAGCATTCTCCTTTTCTCAAGCGCCCCGTTTTGATGCGCCCGCTTGGCGGCACGCGTCGATTGAGGCCTCACATTCAATTTGGGTAATGTCGGCGTGTATTCAAGATTGTCTTGGCAGAATAACATGATGCATGCTGGGAACCTGAATAATCTCGGTCAATTGCGAAAAAACCGTCTTAGGAGCGCGCCTTTATGATCTCAGCCACTGCGTTGCGCAGCTGCATTGCAGAACAATGGTCGCCCACTATTGGCGACCCAAGCGTGATCGGTTGGCTCACGGTTGCCGCATACGGTATTGCCGCGCTCCTGTGCCTGCGCGCAAGGCGCAATTCCCACGTCCGGTGGTTTTGGCTGATCCTTGCGCTGCTGCTTTTTGCGCTGATGGTAAATAAACAGCTGGATCTGCAGTCCGCGCTTACGGCCAGCGCCCGCTGCCTATCGCAGATGCAAGGTTGGTACGAGGATCGCAGGTCGGTCCAGATCGGCTTTATCATTGTGGTCGTGTTCAGCGGCTTCTGGGTCTCACTTGTCAGCCTCTGGTTCCTTCGTAAAAACTTGCGAGAGGTCGGCATCGCCCTGATCGGCTTTGTCACCCTGATCTGCTTTGTGCTGATCCGCGCCGCCGGGTTTCACAACTTCGATGCCTTTCTGGGTGCCGAGATCATGTCGATCCGAATGAACTGGCTTCTGGAACTGTCCGGAATCGCCCTGATTGCGGCGAATGCAGCATGGGTGGGCAGACGCCGTCAGCCACGCGGAATGGAGTATACCGAATAGCCGCCGGTTTGCGCCACCGGCTCTAGCGTATATGTCTCGACCAAGGATTTTTCAGCGCTGCTGCCGGTCGGGCACGAGACAAGATCGGCGGTGTGATCCAGAAATTCGACGGTAAAGGCGCTCTCACCTGTAAGCTGGCACCAATCATCCTCAGATCGGTAGCCCCGGACCAGAGGAAGGTTGTCATTGGTCGGCGCGGGCGCCGCGCCTGTGTCAGATGCGCCTGAGGCGGGTTCATCGCAGGCACCCATCATCAGCGCAACTCCGAGCAAGGCAAGCTTTCTCATCTTCTGTCCCTTCATATGAGCTATTGGTCGATTTGAGCCACTGTAACACAGATCATCCTCTTTCGATTGGACGGACCTGCATGGACAGTTGCGCCCGAACCCGCTAGGAGGCAGTCGTTTGCCAGCAAGGAGACCCAACATGTCCGATGACCGCCTGATCGTAGCCCTTGACGTTCCTAACGCTCTGCAAGGTTTGGCGATGGCCGAACGGTTGGGTGATGCGGTGTCGTTCTACAAGATCGGGCTGGGAATGCTGACGGGCGGTGGTCTGGCTCTGGCCAATGAGCTGAAACAGGACCATGGCAAGCGCATCTTTTTGGACATGAAGCTGTTCGACATTGGCAACACGGTAGAAAACGCTGTGCGTGGTCTGGCGCAGTTCGATCTGGATTTCCTGACCGTCCATGGCGACCCGCATGTGGTGCGAGCGGCAAAAGAAGGCGCATCCGGCAAGGACCTGAAAATCCTTGCAGTCACCATCCTGACCTCGCTCAACCGCGATGATTTGGATGCCAGCCTGTTGAAGGCAGGCGACGTGCAGGATCTGGTGGTTGAGCGCGCGGCCAAAGCGCTGGAGGCCGGGGCAGATGGCGTGATCGCCAGCCCACAAGAGGCCGCGCTGATCCGCGCCCTGCCCCAGGCCGAGGGCCGGTTGATCGTGACACCGGGCGTGCGCCCTGCCGGGGCTGCTCTGGGCGATCAAAAGCGCGTCGCAACGCCGGCCAGTGCGATCGGAGATGGGGCGGATCATATTGTTGTCGGGCGTCCTATCTATCAGGCGGAGGACCCGAAAGCCGCAGCCGAGGCCGTTCTGGTCGAGTTAAAATCATTGACACGCCATTGATCGCGGACGGGGATTCAGCGTCTCAGACGTCCGAAACAGCAGTGATTTCTTTACCTTAGGTCAACAGTGGGAATATTCCCCTGATTTCCCCCTGTGCCCGAAAACACACAAACCTGGCACAAGTTTTAGGGAATAACGCGGCCACCTATCTAAATATAGCGTTTTGAGCGATTCTGGGGCGGAGTTACTCCCCAACGAACTACCTCTTCCTGTGGTTCGTTACCTTCCCCCCGCCCCAAGCGGGGGGTTTTCTTGACAGTCCAACTTTCTGCTCAAACCGCCAGATTTCTGAAGACTGTCGAAGCCTCTGTTGCGTTCACGCGAAAGCCGATAGACACTATAGCTCCGAACACCCGCAGCCACCCTTTTCGGGTCGGGAAAAGCAACCATGCCCACGATCTGCCGCGAATGCCTGACCAGTTTCCCGGACGCGCCGCGATGCCCGTCCTGCGGTAGCCCGCGGCTGAAATCGCATCCCGAGCTGTTTGATCTGTCGATTGCACATATGGATTGCGACGCGTTCTATGCCTCGGTTGAAAAGCGCGACAATCCTGAATTGGCGGACAAGGCAGTGATTGTGGGTGGCGGGAGACGCGGGGTCGTCTCAACCGCTTGTTACGTGGCGCGCATCCGAGGCGTGCGCTCGGCCATGCCGATGTTCAAAGCGCTGCAACTGTGTCCGGACGCCGTGGTGATCAAACCGCGCATGTCGGTCTACGTCGAGGTATCCCGTCAGATCCGTGCGATGATGGATGAACTGACTCCCAAGGTCGAACCCTTGTCGCTGGATGAGGCATTCCTCGATCTGTCCGGCACCGAACGTCTGCATGGCGCGCCGCCAGCGGTGATGCTGGCGCGTCTGGTCAAGCGCATGAAGGATGAGCTGGGGCTGACCGGCTCCATCGGGTTAAGCCACAACAAGTTTCTGGCCAAGGTCGCCTCGGACCTGGACAAGCCGCGTGGGTTTTCCGTGATCGGGAAGGCCGAGACGGCTGACTTCCTGCACGACAAACCCGTAAGGCTGATCTGGGGCATCGGCCCGGCAGCGCAGGAGTCGTTGGAACGCGCTGGGATCCGTACCTTCTCGGACCTGCTGCGCTGGGATCAGGAGGCGCTGACCGCGCGGTTCGGATCGATGGGGTATCGCCTGTGGCATCTGGCACGCGGTCAGGACAAGCGCCGGGTATCGGCCCATGAACCGATGAAGTCGATCAGCAACGAAACCACGTTTTTCGAAGACACCTCCCGCCTCGAGATACTGGATGGGCATCTGTGGCGCATGGCGCTGAAAGTCTCTGACCGGGCCAAGGCCAAGGATCTGGCGGGCCGGGTGGTAACGCTGAAGCTTAAAAAGGCCAATCACAAGATCATCACGCGCCGCGTTTCGCTGCGCGATGCAACTCAGATCGCGGATCGCATCTATAGAACGGCGCGCGGGCTGTTTGATCAGGTGGGAGATCAGGGTCCCTATCGTCTGTTGGGATGCGGGTTGTCGGATCTGTGCCCGGCGGAGCAGGCAGATATCTCGGGCGACTTGCTGGACCCCAATGCGACGCGCAGGTCTCAGGCCGAGCGCGCTACGGATGAGATTCGCAAACGGTTCGGAAGTGATGCAATTGTGAAAGGCCGCGCGCTGCGGTAGCGCCTATTCCGCCGCCAGCCGCTGCGGTTCGGAACCGATCTCGGCAATCTCGGCGATCACTTGCCGCAGTATCTTGGAGAACGCCATGAAATTGGCATTGGGCGAGATCGTATCTTCGTTCATGTAGATCGAGCGGTCGATCTCAACCTGAATCGCGTGTTGTTGACGACCGGGGCGGCCGTAGGTTTGGGTCACATAAGCCCCAGCAAAGGGCGCGTTCCGCGCGACGACCAATCCGGCCGTGGAAAAGGCAGCCTCAATTCGGTCCACGATCTCGGTTGATGCCGATGCACCGAAACGATCGCCCAGCACGATCTCGGGGCGTGTGTTGCGCGCGGTGCTGGCCATGGCCACCGCCTCATGTGGCATCGAATGGCAATCGACCAGAATCGCCTGCCCGAATTTCGCATGTGACTCCGCCAGCAGGGCCTTGAGGCGGCTGTGATAGGGCCGCCAATAGGTGTCGATGCGCAGGCGCGCCTCATCCATGGTCAGTTTGCCGCGATAAATCGCCCGCCCATTTGCCACCACGCGGGGAATCACCCCAAGCCCCGAGGCCACGCGCGGATTGTGCCCTTGCCGTTTGGCACCCTGAATTAAGGCCGGGTCCAGCTCATCCGCGCTGCGGTTAAGGTCCAGATAAGCCCGTGGCATCGCCGCCTTGATCAGCGGCGCCCCAAAATCCGAGGCCGAGGCAAAGAGTTGATCCACAAAGGCATCTTCCGAGGATCGAATCACATCAGACCCCAAAACCGAACGCTTCAGAAACGCCTCTGGATAGTCACGGCCGCTATGCGGCGATGAAAAAACCACGCATGAACTGCGGTTTTCGGGCATATCCAGAAAATAGGAAGGGTTCTTCATGGTCTCTCCGTGTTCAGGATTAACATAGACTGGAAAATAGTTCTTCCAAACCCCTTGAACCCCTTTGCGACTCCTTTTATAGACCCCGCTACCGGCGCGGGTATCCGCGCCCCATTTCGTTATGGGGCAGGACACGCAAAGGGACGTGGGCGGTTAGCTCAGCGGTAGAGCACTTCGTTGACATCGAAGGGGTCACAAGTTCGATCCTTGTACCGCCCACCATCTATTCACTGCTTCGGCTCGCCGAGGCACCCGACAAACCCAGGCGCTGGCCACGTCTTTGATGAAGGCGCCGCAGATTGGAGACAGACCCATGAAGGTCAAGAACTCGCTCCGCTCGCTCAAGAACCGGCACCGTGATTGCCGTATTGTGCGTCGCAAAGGCCGCGTCTACGTGATCAACAAGACGCAGCGCAAGTTCAAAGCTCGCCAGGGCTAAGAACTGCACATATCTCTTCGAAAGAACCGCGCCTTTGGGTGCGGTTTTTTTTGTGCCTGTTGGCTTCGTTCAGCGTCGCTAACCAAAGCGCCCCATATGTCGCACGATTTTTGTCGGGTTTCGCTTGCAAACCAAATCCAATGCGTTAATTGAGTGTTTAACTCGGGTTTACCCCGGTGGAATACTCAATGTTGGGAGCAATCATGTTTAAATCCACGACCTGTATCGCGGCTGGCCTTGCAGCCATGGTCGCCACATCCGCAGCAGCAGAAGGCGAGCTGAACATCTATTCGTCGCGCCACTACGACACCGACGAGCGCCTCTATTCGGATTTCGAGGATGCAACTGGCATCACCATTAACCGAATCGAAGGCAAGGCAGACGAGCTGATCGCGCGTATGGAAGCCGAGGGTGTGAACTCCCCCGCCGATATTCTGCTGACCGTCGACACTTCGCGGCTTGAGCGTGCGAAGAATGCGGGCGTGCTGCAAACCATCGACAGCGCGGTTCTGGAAGAGCGTATCCCGTCGAACCTGCAGGACAGCGACAACCAGTGGTTCGGTTTCTCGCAGCGGGCGCGCATTATTTTCTACAACAAGAACGCGGTCACTGAGCCGCCGCAAACCTATGCTGATCTGGCGGACCCCAAATACAAGGGCCAGCTGTGCATCCGCTCCAGCACCAATGTCTACAACCAGACCCTGCTGGCCTCGATCATCGAAAACGCCGGTTCCGAAGCGGCCAAAACCTGGGCCGAGGGCGTCGTGGCCAACATGGCGCGTGACCCGCAAGGCGGTGACACTGACCAACTGCGCGGCGTCGTTTCGGGTGAGTGTGACCTTGCCGTGTCCAACACCTACTATTTTGCCCGCGCAATCCGGAAAGACGTCGATGGCGTCTCGGCCGAGCGTGACGTGATCGGCTGGGTGTTCCCGGATCAGGACGGCAATGGCGCGCATGTGAACCTGTCGGGTGGCGGAGTTGCCGCAAATGCGCCCCACAAGGACAACGCCATCAAGTTCCTGGAATACCTGGCGAGCGATCAAGCGCAGCAGTATTTCTCGGCCGGCAACGACGAATACCCAACGGTCGAGGGCGTCGCGGTTTCCGAGTCCGTGGCCGAGCTGGGCGATTTCAAAGCAGACGATGTTGATCTGTCGGCCGTCGCCAAGAACCTGCCCGAAGCGCAGAAGACCTTTAACGAGGTTGGCTGGAAGTAAGAGTCCTCCATACCTAGGAAGTATAAAGGGCGCAGTAAATTCCGCGCCCTTTTTCTTTTGCAATATTATATTTTAAGGCTACTATTCTCATATACGGTAGTTTCTCTCATAATTGATCAATGCTGGATTCCCTCGCAAACCGCCTTGCCATTCGCCTGAAAGAGCTGCGCCAAAGCCGCGGCTGGTCATTGGATCGGCTGGCGGACAGTAGCGGCGTCAGCCGGGCAACCCTGTCGCGTATGGAAAAGGCTGGGGTCAGCCCGACGGCAGAAACACTCGGCCGACTTTGCGCCGCTTACGGTTTGCCAATGTCGCGTCTGCTGATGATGGTCGAGGAGAGTTTCGACCCCAAGGTCCCGTTTGAACGGCAACCCGAATGGCAGGATCCGGAAACAGGGTTCACGCGCCGATCCGTCTCACCCCCTTCAACCGGGTTGGGCGGTGAGGTGCTGGAATGCCACCTGCCGCCGGATACGGTGGTTCGGTACGAAACGCCTCCGAAACCGGGGCAGGAACACCACCTGATCGTTCTGGATGGAAGCCTAACGCTCACCGTGGACGGCACCGCGCATACGCTCGGTGGAGGTGACTGCCTGCGATACCATCTATCCGGCCCAACACAATTTGAAACCGGCGCCACCCGGGGCGCGCGCTACATGCTGGTGCTGATATGATCACACGACTGACCGATGCCACCTTCGACGCGGCGCTCAATGACCTGACCGAGATCCTGCATGGTTGCGTGCATGCGGGCGCGAGTATCGGGTTCATCTTGCCGTTCCACCACGCAGACGCCCAGCGCTATTGGGAGACTCGCGTTCGCCCTGAACTGCGCGCAGGGGCCTTGGACCTGTTTGTTGCGGAAAGCGGAGGGCGTATCCGTGGGACGGTACAGTTGATTCCGGCCTCAATGCCCAATCAGCCGCACCGCGCCGATGTCGCCAAGCTTTTGGTCCATCCCGATGCGCGACGCCAGGGCCTGGGGCGCAGCTTGATGAACGCGCTCTTCGCTCGCTCATCTGAGCTGGGCAGAACAACGCTTGTGCTCGATACGCGCAGCACCGACCCATCGCGGATTCTCTACCAAGGCCTTGGCTTTCAAACCGCAGGAGAGATTCCGAATTATTGCCGCCACCCGTTCGAACCCACACTGGAGGCGACAACCTTCATGTTCAAAGACCTCAACCAAGCGCAAAAGCCATAGACCGGAGAAGCACTTTGAGTTGATCTGTCCAGGTCGTCAGGTTTTCGGACGGAAAGCAGGCGACCCTCGCGACAGATCAAGCGGGACTATTTGAACAGAGGCCATGGGTGCCTCGTATCAAGAAATGAGCGATCCTTGCATGTGTAACGCAGTCACCCCGCAGTTCACTTTTCGATCTTGGTGATCTTAGTGCCCTGAAGACCGGCGCCTGCCATAAGCCCTTCTTGCCCAAAGATGATTGGCACGATGTCGCCCTGCAGATCGTTTGTTCCCATCGATGCCGACCAGCCTTCGTCACCGCCAACGAGCGTGGGACCACTGCCGACCTCCCACCCATCGTTGTTCTGCATATAGGCAAGGGCGTCGGAGTTGAGGAAAAACAGAGCGTAAGAGAAATGCTGAATGCCAGCCTGAAAACCATAGGACGCACCGGCAATATTGTAGTACCCGGTCGTGACGCCGTTTTCGCGCATCGCGCCTTCTCCAAACTGACCTCCAACCATCAGGCCGCCTTTGGTGATCCTGGGAAAAACCAAAATAGCGACCGCTTTGTTGGACAGATCTGCCGCCTCAGGGGAACTCGCGAGAAGTTGCGCCAGTGCTGCATCTACACTGGCGTCGATCTCGGACGCAGTCGCACCGTCCGCTGCATGCAGTACGGTCTCGCCTGCCGATTCAGCGACATCCCCAACCTTTTTGGCCGCATCAGAAACCCCTTCTGTCACTTTGTCTAAGAAGTTCTGAGCGTTGGCAGTTGAACTGCTTGAAAGGTGGAAAAAAACCACCATCGCGATGAAAGCCAAAGGCATAAAGCGCAGCACTTCTTCCTCCTCTCGGTTTTGTTTTTTGCAGAATCGTACCTGAGACCCTTCGCGGTGAAAACCCGTTGGCTAGCATGTGGTACGAACGCTTGCTTCGCATGGCTTTGGTGTCCGAAACCGCCAGCCTTCGACCGATTGTTTTCACAAGTAAATTTTCGCCGCCAGCCTAGTTCAGATACCGGTTGCGGAGGGTTTCAAAATCCGCATCCGTCAGCCCCAGCCCCTGGCGAAGGTAGTCGTCGACCGAGCCATAGCTAGCCTCAACGCTCTTGTAGAACTCATCAAGATAGGCCTCTCGCACCCCCAACGACGGCCAGACTGCATCCGGCGTCATATTTGTCCCTTCGGCCGCATTGACCTCGGCCGCGATCTGTTGGGCCTTGTTGTCCGCGTCCTTTAGCGTATTGCTCATCATGAAATCCGATTGGATCTCGTCTTTGGAAACACCAAGCGCTGTCAAAACAAGCGCAGTCGCGACACCGGTACGATCCTTGCCGCCCGAACAATGATACAGAACCGCCTCACCCTCGGGCTGGTCCAGCAACACGTCGAACAGATCTCGATACTCTTCGGTGTAGTCAGTTGCGATATAGCCAAAGGCCCCTAAGAACAAACCATCTGTTTCTGCTTCGGTTGCCGTGCCCGCCTTGATGCTGGCACGCATCTCATCAATCATCTGGCTTTCATTCTCCATCACTGGGAAGTGATGGCGCGCGGGGCCCTCTCCTTCGGGCCATTGCGCGGGATGCGCCGTTGCTTCGGACGTTGTTCGCAAATCAACGATTGCGCTGACACCCATGTCATCCAAGCGCTGCATGCTGGTTGCGCTGATCTGGTCGATCTCACCGGATCTGATGAGCTGCCCTGCCCGTACGGTGCGACCGTCCTGTGTTTCCAGGCCACCCAGATCGCGTGTATTCAAGACACCCTTTAGCGGGATGGCACGATCTTCGGCTGCAAGAACAGGATGAAAGGCACCGGCAACAAACAGCAGGGTCGCAGCACCGATAGATCTGAATAGTATCATGTCTCTCTCCATTGCTGTGTCGAACGGGACCGTGATCGACGCGCCCCGAAGGGCGCGCCGTTGAAGGCTATTCTTGCCAGCTCATGAACACCTCGCGGGCCTCTTGGCTTTCGGGGCGCAGGTTTTCGATGCCGCCATAGGGGATATCTTTGCCGATCTCGGAGTTCGGATATTTGGCGATCATTTTCTGATGGCGCTTGATCATATCCTGGAAAGAGGCACCGGCCCAAAGAGAGTATCCAACCAGCGGGTGTTCTTCGCGGGGGTCGCGATAGACGTTATAGGTCGGCGCCGCAGCCCCGGGGGCGCCAGGCGCGGGCAGATGCATCTTGAACTCTTGCTTAACGACCGAACGCAGAACCGGCCCCTCATAGACATACACGTAGTCGCGGCGGCCATTGCCCTCACCCTCAAGAAGCAGGGCGGTCTGGTCGATACCGTCAATCACTCGGTCGCGCGGGATGAAATCCGTTGCACCTGCGATGCGGGCCATCGTCGTGTAGATATCCGAGACGTGAAAGATGTCACCGGCAGCACTGTCGGCTTCAATCACTCCGGGCCAGCGGATGAAGGCATCGGTGCGGACGCCGCCCTCAAGATGCTGGGTCTTGCCGCCGCGATAGATCAACTGGTTCAGGCCCGAGGTCCCCTCGTAGTGATACATCAACCCGTTATCCGCCATAATCATAACAATTGTATTGTCGGCCTCGCCGGTCTCATCCAGTTTGGCCAGCACCTCTCCGATCCAGCCATCGAGCAGTTGCAGCTTGTCGGCATGGAAGCCGCCGTTCCGCGACAGCGCCTGATCCGGATATGCGAAGTTCAGCGGGTAGAGCGGCCAGTATTGCAGAAAGAACGGCTCATCCTGCGCGGCAACTTGTTCAAGCTGCTCCAGTGCCTGCACCTGATAGCGTTCGTTCATCTGTTCGTACTTGGCCTGCGTCCATTCTTCGCCCGCTTCCATGTCAACCTCGCGCGCGGTGCCGCCTGCCTGTGCCTCGACACCGGTGACCAGACCATAGGGCTTGAACCGTTCATCCAGCAGAAACTGGTTGTTCTGCCCCGAGGGATGATATCCCAGCATGTTGTTGGCCTGCATGGCCTCGCGGGTCATCAGGCTGAGTTGCACCTGCTGGTGCAGCGGAAAGGCGGCGTAGTCAAAGCCCTGATTGTGCGGATAGGCTTCCTCGATATCACCCTGATGCCACTTGCCCACATGCGAGGTGTTGTACCCGGCCTGTTTCAGGATCTCTGGCAGCGTCACCTCGCTTGCGGGCAGTCCCTCGCCGACCAGAGCAACCTTGACCTCTTCAACACCGGCCCGGATCGGGTGCCGACCAGTCAGCATAGCCGTGCGTGTTGGTGTGCAGGAGGGTTCCGTATACATGCGCATCAGCGACATGCCTTCACTGGCAAAGTCGTTGATATTTGGGGTCTCGATCCCCATCACATAGTTCATCTTGCGCTCGCCCATCTGGCCGAAGCTGATGTCGTCGATAAGAATATACAGAAAGTTCGGAGGCTTGCCGTCATTGGCCTCGCGGATCTCGGCCAACCTGGCCTCAATCTCAGCATCCTGCGCATCCCATTGATCCCCGAACTGGGCCCGCAGGAATTCGAACTCACCATCATGAACGATCGCATCTTGCTGCGCGATCGCTGGCACGACGCTCATCATTGCAAACACACAGGCTGCGACACCGGTCTTACCTAAGGCTCTAGTCACTCTCGGACCTCCTTTTGACACTCGTAGATTCCAACGCCTGAACGATCAGTTCGTGGCATTTCGCGGAAAGGGATTGATTTGACCGTTTTGCCAGCTCTGAAAGCTGGCAATGTTCTGAAGGCGTCAGGAACGTCACCACACGTTCGGATCGGGCATCCCCCTTCGGTAGCCGAGGGCGGCCCATTATCGTATCGCTTGAAGACTCCGGCTTCACTTGACATTCCACCTATCGAATTCGTTACATTACCGGTAAACTGTCAGGATCTGGGGGTGGACCACATCAAGAATTCGCCAAATATGCGAAACGCGGCGCCGTCCGGTTGGGGCGGAGCGTCACCGGCGATGGCCCTATCTCTTGATCATCCAAACAGAATCGGAGAGCTCACGCCTTGGGAGATCGACTTTCGGCAGCTCGATCCCGGTCGGTTGTCCACAGCGATAACCGTGCGTTCAGGACAGGCTGTTTCTGCCCTCAACATCTCGATGAACCAGCGCGTCCACCAGCGTGGTGTTTCGCCGGACGGATGGAAGACATTTGGTATCCCCATGCGCGGCTCAATCGAAAAATGGCAGGCCAAAGACGTCACGGACAGCGCCTTTCTAGTCTTCGGTGATCGGGATGGCTTTGACGGCATCACGACCGCAGGATTTTCGGGAAGTGTTGTTTCATTTAAAACCGAAAGGCTGGAAAAGCTGGCCAAAAGATGCGGATTTCATCTGGCGGGCGACGAACCGGAAGCCCGCAAACTGGGCACCACAGCAGGGTTGGCCAGCATGGCACGAATTCAGAGGGCTGTCGTCCGATTGCTGAACGACGCGACTGCCAACTGGTCTCAGGACACTGAAGAGGCGCTTATGCTTGAGGCCCTCAAGATCCTGACCGACACGGACGCGCATTTTGACAAAAGCCAGGCCGAAACCAGACGGCGCGCCCTGAGCCGTGCAATTGATCTGATGCTTGCCAATCTGGAGGACCCGATCTCGATCGAGGAAATCTGCAAGGAGTGCGCGGCCTCGTGGCGCACATTGGACCGCGCCTTCAAGGAACAGTTCGGCCTTGGCCCGAAGTCGTATTACATGCGGCTTCGGCTGAACCGGGTTCGCGAGGACCTGCTGAACAGATCCTTCGATGGCTCAATAGCGGATGCTGCCAACCGCCGCGGGTTTTGGCATATGGGTCAGTTTGCGAAAGACTATCGACTTTTTTTCGGTGAGCTGCCTTCGGAAACTAAATGAGGTGCCAGCTGGAGGGGGCATCAATTGCATTGATCATACCTGTAGTCCCCGTATTCCAGCCAGTTTGCCGAGCCTTCGCTAAAAATCAGAAACTCGGATCTGTCTTCCCCAAGCAGGGCAACGACAAATCCTGCCGGCGGCTCATAGTCTCCGAAGTAACTGTAGGCAGTCATGGCTCTGATCGACTCGCCGTTGACCGTTACTCGCGCGTCCCATTCTCCCTCCGGGTTGTCCAAAATTACGGGTTCGATGACTCGCTCTACCGCTCCGCCACCACAATAGACGATACCTTCTGGGGGTTCGTAGGAGGCCCCCTTGCTAGCACCTGAATCGCAGGCGGAACGAAGGGAACGAATTGCCGCGCTGGAACCTTTCAAGTCAAAGATTCCGTAGCTGACATCTTGATCGATCATCGACAGATTAACTGAAGCATTGGCCGCAAGTTGGTCCAGTACAAAACCATAATCCTCCTGACTATTGAAACTGACCTCGACAGGATAATTGTCGACGATCTGCAAGGCAGCGTTTTCGGCGCCAACCTGAAATGCGCCAACTTCGGTGGTGCCGTTCTTCAAAAATCGAATGGAGAGCCCCTGCTTTTCCACAATGTCCTGGCTGTCCTCATATCCGGCCGGAGCAAAGCGGATACGATTACACTGAAGTTCCAGCGTCATGTTTCCGGTTTGAATAAAAGCATTAGGGTTAGGCCCGGAGTTGAACGACCACTCCGCTGATGCTGTGGTCGCCATTGCCATCATCAGTGTTCCAATGGAAATCGTTTTGAAACTCATTTTCTCTCTCCATGGTGTTGTGGTTCGTACTGTCATTCAGCCAGGGTTTCCGGCCCGTTACCCGGGCGAAAAAGTTAGGAAACAGGTGCGCCGTATTCGTTTGCGCCTTCTTGGGAAGGTCGCGTCAGCCACCAGATCATCAGGATAGACAGAACCAATTGAAGAATTGAGACAACAACAATACCGGTAACGCCCAGGACGGCCGCAGGTCCTCGCAATGCATCGGGATTTTCGGTCCCTTGCTCCAATACCGAAAAGAACGCCACCCCACCCAGCAAAACAAAAAGCGTTGTAATGCTGAGCGCAATCGGCAGTAGCAAGTACCAGCCAGGTCGTCCTGTATCATGCAACCTCCGCCAACCGGCGGCCAGCATTGGTATGAAAACGGCCAGTTGGAAAACAGAGGACAGAACCCGAGATCCCTGCCCCGTTTCGGGGTCGGTCCCGAATAGGATCGTGTCCAGCACAGCCAAAGCAGCACTCACGAGCACCACAAACAAGAAGAACCACCAGTATTCTGAGCGTATAGCCCGACCGGAGAACTGGAAGTATTTCGAGAAACACGTTTTGACGGCTTCACCAAATCCCATTTTTCAATCCTTTCTTCGTTTCTGCGCGGCCTCAGAACGCCTCGCGGACCCAAAAGCACACCTTCGCCCTTCTGGGTTTTCCCGCCTTCTATTTTTGTTTGAACGCCAAAAACCTATCTTTCAAGAAGGTAGCGAAATTTACGCGCGGAAAAAATGTTGATTTATGAAAAATAAGATTCAAACATGCGAATTCGACTAAGCTTTATTTGACCCCCGTTGTTATCGGCCCCGGCAATCAACTCAATATCGTTCTGCCGACCAATCCGTTGGCGACAAGGTTTTGGGAAAGGTGGGCACCGGATCGAGCTGTACTCAATTGGCTGAATAGAAGCGGGCGCTTCAAAAAGGAGTGTCCAAATTCATTAAGTTCGAAGGACCCTGATGGAGAAGAAAATGACCAAAAAGACAGTGATGATTGCAGGCACAACTTTGTTTGCATTGCTTGCGGCATGTGACGAAACGAGCACGTCGGGCGCATCTGCCGAACCCACACCTGCTCAGCAGGCATGTTTGCGAGATGTGGCCAAAACCACGAACAATTCGCAAGTCGTTGTTCTCTCGTCCGCGTTTAGCGAAGCTGGAACACAAGTCACTGTCGGTGTTGGTGAGGATCGCGCTCCTTGGAATTGTATTGCTTACACCGATGGCGCGACGGCTGGTATCGAGTTCCTGGGCGACGAAGGCGCATTGTAGTCTGCTCGCCGTGTATCTCGAAAGCACCAGTCGTGATCAAATTTGAATACCGGTAAGCTCAAACATTCTAACCTCGTAATAGGATTGGGCTTTAACTTGCTCAATCATGCTAAGGTTGTGGAAAATGCCCGTATCACACTCGGTTGTATTTGCGATCATCTGCACTTTTGTGGCCATTGTATCAGTCCCAAAATACAGCTTGGCCCAAACCTGGGACATAGCATCTCAGCACTCTGTCAGCGGCGTAACGGTGTATGATACGGATGAGCTGTTAACGTTTGCAGGTCAGTTGGCCTTTGATCGGTCGGGGCGCATCACAGCGGCGGATGTCGCATCAACGATAACGCAGATCTACCGAGAGGACGGTTACTTCTTGGCTGAAGCCTGGCCTGGTCCCGATGGGCAGAGCATTGTTGTTGATGAAGGGCGTATTCAAACCATCGAAATTGAAGGTGTAGATACGCGCACGTTCCAAACCTTGGAAAAGATCTTTCGCCCCCTCACCACCGCATATCCCATAACTCTCAAACGATTTGAGCGGGCCGTTATGTTGGCCGAGGACATACCCGACTTGGACGTGTCGACCGAACTTGATTACCCGGATCAAGCTGGTGCTCGGCTGAGGGTATTGGGAGAGCCTTTGCGCAAACAAGCCGGCAGCGCGACACTCGACAACCCTCCGCGTGAGCTTGGAGAAGCGCTCAGCTTCTATATCGTACAAGAATTTTATTCGACGCTGACCGTCGGGGATTTGCTTCGATTTGAGGGGTCAGGCAACTACAATTGGGACAAAGACGACGAACACTCATTGTGGGGCGCTGTTACCTATCGCACGCCGCTGAACAGCAATGGTCTGTACGGTGAGATTTTCTACGGAAACATAAACGCAAAACGTGACCTCTCGGGTGATTTTGCAAGAACAGATGTTGATGGCGAGAACTTCACCGTCGCGTTGGGTTACCCCGTGATCCGCGATGTGGCCCGCTATGGTTATCTTCTGCTGGATTATCGCCTTTCCGAAGCGGACTCAGTCAGTGGCGGCGTTCCATTGTCCAGTGACGCGAGTGTCGTTGGCCTCACATATCTTTACGGGCAAAACTATCCAAAAGGACAAGCTCTGGAAGCGGGGCTAACCTTGTCTTTTGGTGATAATGACAACGACACGACAGACGCGAATTTTGACGACGGAGATTCTTCGTTCTGGCATCTGCGGGCCGGCATCGGGTACGAAAGCCCGCTTACGAGCTTGTCGCCCAACACAGCTTGGCGCACTGAGATTTGGGGGCAGTACACCACCGACCGGCTGCCCTCGGTCGAGGAGTACTTCCTTGGTGATCGTTATGCTTTGCGTGGATATCGGTTTGACGAAGTGGATGGTGATTCCGGGATTTCCGCGGTTTTCGAAGTGTCTCACTCCTATTTTCCAAGTTCCCAAAGCATTCATCGCTTAACGCCTTTTGTCTTTTTCGACGTGGGTTATATCTCGAACAATGACCCTGCGAGTTTTGAAGTCGACAATACTACACTGGCCTCGACAGGTCTGGGTTTGGACATTGAGTTTAAGCAAAACCTATTCCTGTCCGGATATGTCGGTGTCCCTTTGAGAGACGGTCCGTTGACTGACTCTGGTGATCCTGGCGCGTATCTTGCTCTGACAACAAGTTGGTGAGGATGTTATGAAACGGAACCACATTGTTTTACTTTCCGCAGCTTGTTTGGTCGCGGAGCTGGCCGCCACGCAGGTCGTCGCCCGCGGCAATCATTACGGGTGGTGCCGTGGCGTAGGGAACCCACACCAATCGAGCCAAGGATGCGGGCAGGCCGGCGGGCAAGGGGCAGGCAATCAAATTTCCGGTCCAACGCAGCCGGTGGCAAATCAGTTGCCACCTCAGGGAACGCCGCAAACGCCCACCTCCGTTGCTGTGCCGGTCCTTGCGCCGGGCGCGGTCCCGAATGCAATTCCCGGTCGGGTTCCTGTCGCGACGCCAATAGCGATTCCCGGTCAAGTTCCAACGCCGATCGTAGCGCCGACGCTCGCTCCGCCCTTGGTGCCAAATCCAACACCAAACCAGGTTCCGACAGCCGTTCCCAATCAGGTTCCGCCATTGGCTAATGTGCCGCCGCAAGTTCCGACTGCGACTCCTTATCAAGTTCCGATAGCTGTCCCTGGTCAGGTTCCGCCTCAACCTAATGTGCCGCCCCTTGTGCCAACAGCGACACCCAACCAAATACCTGTCGCCGTTCCTGGTCAGATCCCGCCTCAGCCTACCGGTCAAACTGCTGTGCCACAGCTTGTCCCAACCGCGACTCCTAATCAGGTTCCCATTGCGGTTCCTGGCCAGGTTCCACAGTTGACGCCAAGACCCACGGCAACTCATGTAGCCGTCCCAGGACATCAGAATCCACAAGGTGTCGTGACAATCATGCGCCCAAGGCCAAGGCCAACAACCGGTACTGCTCAGCAACCTGGCGCAACACAAGTGACCCACCATTTAACCCATCAAAGCAATTCAAAGAAACACGATCACGTCGCAGCAACACCAGGACGGCATGACCCGCACGACCTACCAAGATTCCGCAACGCGGCGGCCAAGGAAAACTGGGAATGCGTTGCCAGCGGATTTGGACAGCGTCGTTATGATGCTGGGCGAGGCGTTTTGTTGAACAGCGGGGCGTTGCGGCATCTCGGAAACGTGGACGCCATGGCACGCGATGTACCAGCGCGGCATCCAAAACACTCTGGCTGCATTATTTCGGTCAAACGAAAGCAGCGTTGACCCGGTTTGGTGGGTTTTAGTGCGCTTGTAGCACTTGGCGCATCTTTAAGGTCATGTAGGTGCGGGCACAACGCTGCGCCTCTGAAACTGATTGCATTCAGACAATAAAGGAGTCCGCGCTTTTGCCCGGAGATACGGAAACTGAGATTCCAGGGAATTCGTTTCCGGCCATTGCCTTGGCGCATCCGTTCTCTGCGTCACTACCAACGGGCACAGCTGGATGATCTGCGGCGACCATCACATTGGTCACGCCACGACAGCCACGCTGACGGATCATGCGATCAACCTGCCCATGCACAGCAAAGGCATCCGCGACGACACGCTGAACGGTTCCTGGAGTGCTTGGGTACCGGAACGCATTGTCTGCATCACACTGTCCAGATCCCTCGGGAATTGCCGCGACCGGGCTTTTGCGCTGTTGTGAAAAAGCGGGCAAGCGACCGCGACTGAATGAACAGGCCCGTGACCGCAATCGTCCTCTCTGGCGCGCGCCGTGCACCAGATCATGGCCCATCGGTTGTGCAGACGGTCTTTCTGGAAGTTACCCTCAAAACGCTCTGGCTCAAAGAGCTTGGTCAGATGCGCGAGCGGGTCGCCCTGGTACGCCAATGGATTGCGGTTACCAAATGCTCCGAATTTGGCGCTGACCAGCTTCCATTTTTTCGAAGCAATTCGGCATGTTTTCCCTCTCCCCCTAACAGAAGCGCGAGAAGCCGCTCCGACACGTGATCACGGCATCCATGTTGTTAAAGACGGTCGCGTAAAAGTTGCTCTGATAGGGAGCGGATGACATCACGAATCTGATCGGAGCGGTTTTTGAACCAGCGCTCCGCTGCGCTGCAGATTTCACAAAGCGGTCGTGCGGCAAGCCCTGCCCTATGCCCCTTCTTCATAGCGCTTTCGTTCTGCATCCGTTGCATCGCGCCACTCCGCGCGGAGTAGGTCCATTCGCCGAGGAATGCTGTCTTCGAGGACCTCCGCCTCAATGATCCGCTCTGTCCGAAAGTAGCGAAAGCCTTCTCGCATCTCGCACCATGCAGCTATGATGCGGCTGGTGTCTCGGTAACCCAGCAGTATGGGCCATATCACACGACGTGACTTTTGGCCTGAGTGGTCTGAATATTTCAATGCTATCTTTTTGCGGCACCGAATGGCCAGACGAATGGCCGCCGCGCCGAGCACTTCATCCGGCTGTGTGACGGGCGCGACGCTGACCGCCGGCTGAAGGAATGACGTCCGGTACTTGTCAGGAGCAACAGCTTCCAGCTTGGTGATCAGCTTCTCAGCCGCCAGCGCAAGTTCGGGTTCGCCTCGGGTCTGGACCCACAGCACACCAAGCGTAACGGCCTCGATCTCATCCGGGGTCAGCATCAGCGGTGGCATATGAAAGCCGGGCTCCAACACATAGCCGACCCCGGCCTCGCCATTGATTGGCACGCCCTGCCCAATCAGCGCAGCAATATCACGATACACCGTGCGCTTGGTCACGCTCAGTTCTTCACCAATAGACTGGGCTGAGATCGGGCCTTTGGCACGTCTCAGAATCTCTATGACTTCAAATAATCTATCGCCACGCCTCATGTGATCTCCTTCCTATGAAGCAGATCATACTGACACCATGCTGACAACACGCTGTCAGCATAGGCGCGGTAAAAGCAGGAAAGGCATCAACTAAGGAGATCAGAATATGAGACGATTCATTGCCCTAACCCTCGCCGCTGTTCTGCCATCAGCGCTCGCAGCGAAGTCGTCCGAGCAGCAAGGAACTGCGCCGATCATGGCTATGGGTGCCTATGTGCCGACTGACAACATGGACGAATCGGAGGCCTTCTACCGCGCCCTGTTCGACAGAGAACCGACAATTGGGCTACCAGAATTCGTGGCGTTCGACGTGGCTGGTGGCTGGTTCGCGATCGTGTCACGGGATAAGTACGCACCTGGTGCCGAGGCAGGTTCGGGCGCGGTTCCCTACCTGCAATCCGCCGATCTGGAAGTCTTGCACGCCCGTGCCATTGCCGCCGGCGTGGCCGCGCCAAAGATCATCGAAGAGCCGGGCATCCACCTGCTCAAGATCATCGACCCGAACGGTCAGCTGATCGAGTTCTTCAAACTGACAGTCAAGTGACGCACTCAACACTCCGCACTTTCTCAACGGAGATCGCACCATGCAAATGAACTACTTCGTCGTCGGTACCAACGACATGGCCGCCGCAACGCACTTTTATGACCAGCTTTTTGGTCGAACGGGTATGGAGCGTGTCTCGCCCACTGACAGAATGGCATACTGGCTCGGACCTGGCTTTGCCTTTGCAGTCGCCATCCCGTTCGACGAAAACCCTGCCACCAATGGAAACGGAACCATGGTCGGCTTCAGTGTCGGGTCGGCTGAAGAGGTCGAAAGGCTGTATGTATTGGCCATCGAGCTTGGCGGCACGAGCGAAGGCGAACCGAACCAACGGGGACCGCGTTTCTCGGCCTACGTCAGGGATCTGGACAGCAACAAGATTTGCCTCTCCGCCTGAGGACAGGTCGCAAGTGCAGTTTCCGATTGAAAGGAGAAGGTTTTTAAGCTTGTTCTTTTGGGCGCGAATGGGCGGAGAGGTAAGCTTGTCCTCGATGCTGCGCTCGCAAAGGATTTAGTCGTCACAGCGATCAATCGTTCTGCAGACAAGGCACGCGATCTCAAAAAAGACTGCACGTGGAGGTCGGTGATCCCTGTAACCCTGTGTTCCTCGCATCAGTGTTTCGCGAACATGGCGCCGTTGCTTCGACCTTGGGCAGCCGGCTGCCTTCGAAAGGCGCGACATCGGTGTATTAACGATCTGCGGTCGCCATCGTAGAAGCTGCGTCTCGGGTTAGCCGTTTGACCCGTAAGGCCAGACTATGTTTAGAATTAAGATTGCCACAAATAGGGTGACAAGCTTAAGCACTGTTGCTTTTCGTTTCGGCATGTTCGCAAAAAGTGGCGTCTGTTCGAGACCCCAGAGGACAGCAAAGCAGATTGCTACGGTGACAATCATATGTGGAATATCAAGGCTCACAGCGTCCCTTTCAAATAACTGAAATGATGTCTACAGGCGTCGTTTTATACGACGGCAAAGCAACGTTAGGATTACAAGATTGAGCGCCGGAGCCAGACTCGCAAGCCATAGGCGCCAAGTCTCCGGAAAACCATCTGTCAAGAGAACCCATGGCAATCCCATGGGCAGCAGGAAGATACCGGACAAAGGGTCTCTCTGCTGACCAAAAAGCCCGAAGGTGCCGACCAAAAACAGCGCAAGTGCCATGAGGTACAAAACCCCTAAGGTTCGAACAACCCAACGACAGGCGGTTGCCGATCCTGACACTGCTTAGTCCTTTCCGTATGTGTAAGTGAGATTCTCCGGGTGCCGATGTCAGATTAGTTGCACGCCGGATAGTTCGCGCGATCCGCTTCCGATACATCCACGGGGCATTCGGTGTTCCGGTTTACTTCGGAAATATCCGCTTCCGTGGTGAAGGATTGCTCTTCTGCACATCCTGCCAAAACGACGAACAGTGTTGCGGCTGCAAGCGTGTATTTCATGGAACTTCCTTTCAATCAGACAAAGTGTTCAGCCACGACCTAGAGCATTAGCAATCTACGGCGGGCAGCATAGTGACATCCGAATAACGGCCATCGGCAGTCGCGATGCGTGCGCAGGCACCCGTGCTGCGGTTAAACCAGAAGGCAGTTAGACCGTCTGTCCGGATCAACTCATAGCCGAGGTTTTGTATGCCCATCTCGGCCTGACCGGCCCGCGCACCTTCAAATGCGGAAAGATCGGTGGAGCTTCCCACGGACGGTTGGTCAGTTGAAGGTGCCGTGGGGCTTGAAGTCTCCACGCAACCCGCCAATGCGCAGAGTGTCGCAAATGCACAAACCAGCATAAACGATTTCTTATTGGATTCTCCAATTTGATGCGGAAACTCTTCCGCATTCATGTCATTCGATGCCAAAGATCACGTTGTAGGACTGTGCACCGTTCGAAGTGTTGTAGACTTCGATCACGTGATCTCCCGACTGCCAGAGCTGCCCACGATACTCTTGCGCCGCGCCCGTTTCATCGAGCAGAACAGACCCGTCCGGATTATAGATCACATAAGTCATTCCGGGTCCGTTCGCGGCGAGACGGAAATAAAGGAACTGACCGTCGCGCGCACCCAGGATATACCGCCGGCTCTCTTGTGGCAGGAGAGAGCCGGTCAGCTCCGCACCGGAAGTGCCACTTGCGAACTGCACGCGCTCCGTGCTTGGCGCGCCTGTGCCAGAAGAGCCCGCCATCGCACCACCGCCGTCATCTGCGGCTTGTGCAACGCTCAATTCGGCAACCTGACCATCGTTTGAGACAAGGCATCGCCAGATTGTTTCGCCTCTATCTTGCAACATGACAAGCGAGTTTGCTTCGGAAAACTCGGTGGAGAGCACCGCGCCACCTTGTCCGTCTGGCCCTCCGACTTCTCGCAATTGGTCGATACAGCCGTCAATTGCTTCCTGCCCAACATCCGCGGCGGCCGCGAGCGTTGGCAAAGCAAAAATACATACAGTCAAAAACGTCAATCGCATTATTAAAAACTCCCAATGGAACCACGGAGAACTTTAATTACTAAAGCAATGCAAACTGTCGCACGCAATAATAATGTAAACACCGCTCCGGGCTCAAATCAGCTGACCAAATCACAAGTCACTCAGCGAATTTTGCGAGTGTTCGTTAGTGTTGTGAGTGTCAAAAACGGTCGTTTTGGGCCCGCTTCCCGGGAGAAGGCTTTCTTGCGCAGTGCAACATTCGGCAAAGTGGGCTCACAACAGACTTCAGAGGCAGCGCAGCATCTGTAGTGGTGTGTCGGGTTGGCTCATCTTGTGCGGCGCAAAGCTGCCCTACATTGCTGAGTCTGTATGCCGCGTCGCGGCCCATCAAAGAAGACACTCACTGCGCTAATGTGGCCTAGCGCTGCGCGCACTCGCACATCGCGGTCACAGGTCTCTTCAAAAACAATTCATCGAATACGTGCAGCTAATTGGCAAGTTGCGCAATTCCAGAAGGCTGGGGCAAGAACCGACCTAGTCGGTTGGTCTGAATGTAAAGATATTCTGCAGCTATTCATTCAAGGTCATCCCGTTTTGATTGCGTATTCTTGATTAGTGATGCGTATCCCAGCATGATCCAAAGATGACGGTCGAAATTGAAAAGTGGTTGAAAGATCTCGAACTGAGCCAGTACGCAGATGTTTTTGCGGCAAATGATATCGATGCGCGTGTTTTGCCACTTCTGTCAGACGACGACTTAAAAGAGCTCGGGCTAAGCCTTGGTCACCGCAAGATCATCCTCGCCGCAGTGCAAGAGCTAGGCGGCCAGCAACGCGCAACTTCATCGCCGCAAGCATCTCGTGAACACCCGCCGGGAAACGTAAACGCGCCTATCTCAAACCATTCACAAAGTGACGATCCGCTCAAAAGTAAGCATAGTGAGCCGGCCACTGCAGAGAAGCGCCACGTAACCGTTTTGTTTGCCGATCTCGTCGGCTCGACGGAACTCACCAATCGTTTCGACCCCGAAGATATGCGGGACTTACTACAGAACTACCAAGACGCCGTTGCGGGCGCCGTAAGTCGATATGGTGGCTATGTTGCAAAATACTTGGGCGACGGTCTTCTCGTGTTTTTTGGCTGGCCGAGGGCCTACGAAGATCACGCAATTCGGGCGATCAAAGCCGGTCTTGAGGCCGTTCATCGCGTCAGCGAACTCAAAACCCCGGACGGAGAGCGCTTGTCAGTAAGGCTGGGCATTGCGAGTGGTGATGTCGTTGTCGGCGATAATATCGGTGAAAACACATATGAAGAAGGGGCCATGACGGGCCCAGTTGTCAATCTTGCGGCGCGAATTCAAGAATTTGCGGAACCAAACTCGGTCGTGTTGTCGGCAGAAGAAACCGAGACCGCTTTGCATCGGATTTTTGAATACAAATCTCTTGGCAAGAAAGAGCTAAAGGGTTTTGCTGAGCCTCGGACTCTACTGAAAGTGGTGTCGGAACGCAGTGCGGAAAGCCGGTTCCGAGCCGCACATCGCGATGAAGTCGACAGTGTTATGATCGGCCGGGACTACGAAAAGGGTATTCTGCTGCAATCATGGCAACGTGCCCAGAATGGTCATGGAGAGGTTGTGTTGCTGTCCGGTGAAGCCGGGATTGGGAAATCGCGACTTACAGAGGAATTCCTCGCAGATATCACCGCGAACGACCAGGCAGATATCATAAGGCTGAATTGTTCTCCTTATCTCAGCAGTAGCCCCTTTCATCCGGTTGCCCAACGGATATCCCAGGACGCAGGTGTCGAACCGGACTTCGATGACAATTTGATCCTTGAACATGTCAGGAAGATGCTGGAAAGACGGCCGGGACTGGACTGGGAACAAGTTCTACCTGTCTTCGCAGCTTTGGTTGCACCTCGTAGTGCGCTGGCCCAAAAGGTGCTCGAGATGTCGCCGCAGGAGCAGCGCGACATAACAATCCAAACTTTGATTCACACAGTGCAGGTGCGATCAGACGTGTGCCCGGTTGTTCTGTGTGTAGAAGATGCGCATTGGATCGATCCTTCCACACAAGCCTTGTTGGAGCGCTTTAAGTCGATTTCCAGCGACCTTCCTCTGATGATCCTGATTACCCACAGGCCTGGGTGGGAATTGGCCCGCGACGATGGGGACACGCACGTTCAGTCACTAGTACTGCGCCGGTTCGATTCTGCGCATGTTTCACACCTCGTCGCAAACATCACAGGCAAGAAACCGGACGGTACCTTGATTGTTAAAATCATTGAAAAGACTGACGGTGTACCTTTGTTCGTGGAGGAATTGACGCGAACGATTGTGGAGGCTGGTGAGCAAGGGCAAATCCACATACCCTCGTCTTTGAAAGGCGCGTTGATGGCGCGTCTTGATGCGGTTTCGCCTAAGGCAAAACAGGTTGCGCTTACAGGGTCTGTTATTGGCAGAGAGTTTGAGCCGAGCATATTGAATGCGGCGATGCGTCTTGCAGAATCTGATATCGACAAATGCCTCGAAGAACTTTCGCGAACAGGCATAGTCTTCGAAAGCGGTCACAATCGCGGGCACTTTGTATTCCGTCATGCCCTTATCCGCGATACCGCCTATCAGTCCATGCTTAGCTCAACTCGAAAACAACAGCACGCGGATGTTGCGCGTGCGTTGATACAGACAAGGTCAGCCGAAATCGCGCGTCGTCCCGAACTGGTCGCCCGCCACCTTTCAGAAGCTGAGGATTGGAGGGCCGCGTTCGAAAAATGGCAGATTGCGACAGAAATGGCGTTGGCACGATCTGCCAGCCAAGAGGCGATGACGAACGCCAGAGAAACGCTGCAAGCTGCTGAAAAACTTGGCTCAGATTCCAAAACAGAATTGATCAAAGGTAAGATCCTTGTTGGCCGCAGCCATGACAGCCTGGGCCAATTGCCTGAAGGGATAGCAGTTCTGAAAGACGCCTCCAACGCGGCGCTGGCAGTGCACGATGTGGAATTGGCTGCTGACGCGGCCAACCATTTCGCCGACTCATGCATGATGTCCAGCGAAAGGCACAATGAAGCAATCGATCTCTGCGACAATGCATTAAAAGACTTGCCCGATGCCGATGAAGTCCGTCGGTGCAGACTGATGAGCCAACTTGCACGCGCCCACATGTTCGTCGGTCAGTTCTCCGAAGGTGCGCGTTTCGGCCAGCAGTCCATGGAGTTGGCCGCAAAACTGGGAGACTATAAATCCCAGTTCTCAGTAATGATGATGCATTTTGGGGCTCCATTCGTTGCGCGTAAGGGAAGAGAAGCCCATCATTGGCGTGAAAATCTGGAGGCCATGCACGGTGTGGCAGAGCATCTTGGTAGTATCGATCAAGGTCGAGACCGAACTCTGAGCTTGTTTGTAGGCGCCGAGATGGCCGACCGTGAATTGATGGACCATTCTCTGGGTTTGCTGACAGAGATTTCGGAAAAGGACAATCATCTGCAGCTCTATTGGGTTCAGAAACACGCACGCGCCATGGTTGCAATTATGGATGGCGATTTTGAGCAAGCCGAGAACCACGCCACCGAGGCTGTGAAAATTGGTCGAAAGACCCATGGGGAACATGTTGAGGGCGTCTTTGGAGTTCAGATGTTCACGATCCGCCGCGAGCAAAACCGACTGCACGAAGTTGCGCCTGTGATTAAGAAACTGATGACAGACAGCCCCGAAGACATTTCATGGAAGCCCGGTTTTGGTCTTATCGCTGCAGAACTTGGGTACAAAGAACCTGCCGAACGAATACTGAACGAAATGGCTGCCAATGGCTTCGATCTTCCACCCGACGCCATGTATTCAACGACATTGTCCTATTTGGCCGACATATGTGTCGCCATTGAGCATCAGGAACACGCCAAGACGCTCTATGAAATGCTTGCTCCTTACGAAGACCTTACGATCACCGCTGGGGCCACTACAGTCTGCACTGGCGCAGCTGCCCGACGCCTTGGAAGTCTGAGTAAGGTTCTGAAGGACTGGGATGCCGCTGAGAAGATGTTCGAGAAGGCCATAGAAATTGACACGCGCATGAAATGCCCCCCTTGGGTCGCGCACAGCAAGGCGGCATATGCAACTGCATTAAGGCGACGCGGGCGCCAGAATGATGTGGAACAGGCGTTTCAACTGGAAGGGGAAGCGTTGGCAATTTCACAGAAATTGAGTATGGTTTCCCTCAGATCAAAGCTCGAAGGAGTAGCGAGTTAAGGTAATTAATCTGGTTTGGGGGACTTTATGCCAAGGTACATAATTGAAAGAAATTTCGCTGAGCAGCTCAACGTCACAGACGATGACAAAATTCACATAAAAGAGATCAATGACGAAGTCGGCGTCGAGTGGATTTTTTCGTTTCTAAGTGCAGACAAGCGCAAAACGTACTGCTTGTACGAAGCCCCGGATGAGGAAAGCCTGAGAAGGGCGGCCGAACGCCTGAACATTCCCGCCGATGTCATAACGCCTGTGGATCGGATTGATCCGGCAATTTTCGCCTGATCAGCATCGTATTTTACTAATTCAATGAAACGCCGTCGCGAGACAACGCGACGGAAATATCAATTACTTGAGGCAACCCTGCAAGAAGCCCGACCTGACAATAGGGAGGCCAATGCATGTTTGACCTAAAAACACTTGATGGTAGTACGGCAACTGTAAACCAAGGCGCTTTAGACGCTCTTGATTTATCGCTTCGCGGCGGAGTCTACCATAAGGGCACTGCGGAATACGAAGATGCTAGGACCACGTGGAATAGCATGTTCGAACGTTACCCCGGTTTCGTGATCCGCGCCTTGGGTGCAAGCGATGTGCAGAAGGCCGTGAACTTCGTGCGCGACAATGGCCTCATAATGTCCATTCGGTCAGGTGGGCATCAGATAGCGGGACATGCAGTCGCAGATGAAACGGTCATGCTCGATCTGTCCCAGATGCGGTCGGTTCACGTCGACCCTGTCAGCAAAACTGCTCGGGTTGCGCCCGGAGCACTGCTAGGAGATGTGGATCGCGAAACTCAGGCACATGCACTTGCCGTTCCCGTTGGCATCAATTCGACTACGGGCATCGCAGGTCTCACGCTTGGCGGCGGCTTTGGATGGACCACTCGGAAATTTGGTATGACGATCGACAATTTGCTCTCAGCGGAAGTCGTGACCGCGGACGGAACCATAGTAACGGCCTCTCCCAAAAGCCACTCTGAACTTTTCTGGGCCATCCGAGGAGGCGGTGGAAACTTTGGTGTGGTGACTTCCTTCGAGTTTCAACTGCATGAGTTAGGGCCCGAGGTCCTGTCTGGCCTCATTGTTCATCCGATAGTAAAGGCGCCAGAACTATTGGCCGAATTCGCCACCATTGCAGACAATTCCCCGGAGGAACTGACCGTCTGGAGCGTGATGCGGAAAGCGCCTCCTCTACCCTTTCTGCCAGCTGAGTGGCATGGACGAGAGGTGTTGATCTTTGCTGCCTGCTATAGCGGGTCCATGGACGAAGGTGAAAAAGCTATTGCGGCACTACGCGCGCTTGGCGAACCAATTGCCGACGTGATCTCTCCCCACAAGTTTGTAGACTGGCAGGCCGCTTTTGACCCGCTTCTAACACCAGGTGCTAGGAACTATTGGAAGAGCCATGATTTAGATGAACTTTCTTCGGACGCCATCTCAAGTTTACTGAAAGCGATTGCAAATCTTCCTGACCCGGCGTGCGAAGTTTTTATTGCCCATGTGGGCGGAGCGATGGCGCGCGTCGACGCCGGTTCAACGGCCTATCCCCAAAGATCTGCTCACTTCATCATGAATGTTCACACGCGTTGGGAGGATCCCGGCAAGGATGCCGAGTGTATTGATTGGGCGCGAAAACTTTACGTCCAGATGCAACCGCACGCGAGCGGAAGTGCGTATGTCAACTTCATGCCAGAAGACGAAGCAGACCACATGGCCGGGGCATATGGCGATAACGGTGGCAAGCTTTCTAGGATCAAGGGCACATATGACCCGGCCAATTTGTTCAGGGTAAACCACAATATCTTGCCCGCGTGATAGAATTCAAAACCGCATAAACTGGTCCAGATTGATGTTGAGCGTTGCGCCTTAACATCACGTGGCTATTCTCGTTGACGAATTGTCAGGTCAAGTGAAGCATCCAGTGGACAATCGAACTAGTGACCCCGCTCGTACCTGGTTGCGGATTCCGTCAATACGATCTTTAAATTCAAATCGTGTAAGCGTTATTTCTAAATCAAAGTTGCAGTTTGATTAGCAGAATTCAGCCTCAAAAAAATGGATGCAAGGCGACTAGCAACTATTTGGGACTAGTTCGCCGATCTTCTTGCCGAGCATCAAGACCACTATTTGGTACAGTCTTGTTACAGGAACAGAAACCTCGATCAGCATTGGCACCGAGATGATCAGGCCCGTTCCTCCACCGTTTTCTTAAAGGCCGACGGCGACATCCCAGACCATTTTCGGAAGGCCCTCGAAAACGCGGTGGAGTCTGCGTAACCAAGCCGCAGTGCGGTCTCACCAACGGACTTCCCAACCGGACCCAGCAGCTTCCTTGCTTCTTCCAGTTTGACACCAGATATGACCTGAGATGCTGATAGCCCATAAGTGGCCAGCCGATTGTTCAAAGTCTCCCGGTGGAAACCGCATAGGCGCGCCAGTTCGTCTACACCAAATCCCTGCTCGCCAAGATGAATCCGGATCAGGCCCTGAAGCCCGGCTAAGAAATCTTGAGGCGCATGCTGATCGAGGTTAGCGCTTGTCAGGTCTGACGGGTTTGCCAATGTTTCCGTGAGCAACTTATGGCTCAGCCAGGGTGAGGGAAACCGGATCGAAAAACCCTGTGGGCCGCACTTGATGGCTTGAACACCATGAAAGTGCTTAGGTAGCACGTCAGGTTCGCTTACCCGTAAATTGATTTGGCTTGGGTCCCACCTGAAATCCAGAACTCGGTGCAGTAGTGATATCCAAATGCTCGCCAGAAATGCGTCGGTCTGTCCGGGCGAAACCGAAATGTTGAAATTCCGCTTGGCACTGAAATAAGCATGCTCGCCTTCCACAAGCAGCGATTGCGTGACCGCATTGGATTCTTTCGAGACGGCTTGAGTGTATCGCGTAAAGAAGTCGCCTAGCGTCAACGCCTCGGCCAACATGTCACCAAGGGGCAGAAACCGAACAAGGTCAATTGATTGACCAACTTGCGCGCAGAAGTCCGGTGATGTTGCGTCAGCAGCGGCTTGATGGATTTTATAAATCGTCTCGTGTGGCAGGAAATTCTGGCGATCCATCACCTGAGCTTCACTCACGCCCAGAGGGTCCAGAACAAATGCCGGTTCAACACCGGCACCACGCAAAGCAGCGACCACGGGTGCAGCAACCGATGCCCGAACCAACGGCAAGGCCTTCTTGGTGTTTTGGTCAAATGCGTCCATGCCGACCTCAGATATCATGAAGGTAACGACAGAAAGACAGAAAACACACAAAAAGGCGCCAAAAGCATGCAGAATGCCAAATCAATTTGGCTAAGCCCGCCATACTGTCAGGCAAAATCCGGCAATCACTCTAAAATCATATTCAGAAACATATATCTGTAATTCGTATTTGGAGGGCCTCAATGACACCGAAATTCAAACACCTGGTGGCCACGGCAGCCTTTTCTGCAAGCCTGGCAATCGCGGGCCAAGGTTTGGCACAGGAAGAGAGCTTTCCAATCCTATTTACCAACGTGCACGTTTTTAACGGTGTCGATGAACAGCGACTTGAGAACGCAAACGTTCTGGTCGTGGACAACCTGATCGCAGAAGTATCGGCGGAACCACTGGCCGTCGCCAATGCCCAGATCATTGACGGTGGTGGTCGCACGCTGATGCCGGGCTTGATCGACGCACATGTGCATATGACCGTCACCGAACCGGTGGCTGACCTGCGCGATAACTTCGACTGGATGTACTGGGGTGCTGTTTCAACAATTGAAGCCGAAAAAATGCTTCTGCGAGGGTTCACAACAGTGCGGGATGCGGGCGGCCCCGCGATCGGCCTGCAAAAAGCGATTGATCGGGGTAAGGCTATTGGCCCGCGTATCTACGCCTCTGGGCCTGTGATCTCGCAAACCTCGGGGCATGGAGAACATCGCGTCTACACCGAGCCCCATCCCAATTTCATGGGGGCGCAACCATCCTTCTTTAACCAGCACCTGGAGTTTCTGGCCGACGGCGTGCCGGAAACACTGCGCGCGACCCGCGAAGCCCTGCGCCTTGGCGCTGTCCAGATCAAAGTTATGGCTGGCGGCGGCGTGTCCTCTTCAGTTGATCCTCTTCACACCGTTCAAGGTCTTCCGGAAGAGCTGGAAGCTTCTGTTCGGGCCGCTGCCGATTGGGGAACCTATGTGATGGTTCACGCCTATACGGACGAGTCCATTGTGCGGTCGATTGAGGCAGGTGTGATCAGCATTGAACATGGACAACTGATGACAGAAATCGGTGCGCAAGCGATCAAGGACGCGGATGCATGGATTGTTCCGTTCTACTCTCTTTTGGGGCTGGACGAACAAACCGTTATTTCCGCTCTCGGACCAGGGGCCGCTGAAAAGTTCCTCAGCGTGCAAGCGGGTGCACGAAATCAGATGCAGTTGATCAAAGATTTCGGGATCGAGAACGTGGCTTTCTCAACTGACATAATCGGCGACCCGGTGGCTCTGACCAAGCAAAACGATGAGTTCAAATACCGGCTGGAGGCGTGGACTTCACACGAAATCCTGCAACAGGCCACGTCAAAATCGGCCACACTTCTGGCACTTTCAGGAAAACTCAATCCCTACACAGCAGGCCCGCTGGGCGTGATCGAACAGGGTGCATACGCCGATCTGCTGCTAGTTGAAGGTAACCCGGTCGAGGATGCCGAGATCCTGGTCGACTACACCAACAACATCGACCTCATCATGAAAGATGGCGTGATCTACAAGAATACACTCGATTGAGTGTCGCGCGGGGTGAATTTACCTCGACATCCCGCGCCCCCTTAACTTGGAAAATGGGAGTACTGACACGTGAAAACACTGGCCTCACTGACAGCAATCGCTGGACTTGTTTCCATGGCAGCAAGCGGTGCCTTGGCGCAGGACGCGCTCCCGCAAACCTTGTTCACCAATGTGCATATCTTTGACGGAATTGATGAAGAGCGGATCGAAAACGCGAATGTTCTGGTTGAAGGCAATCTCATAAAGACAGTCTCGACTGACGGTATTGATGCGCCTGACGCGACGCTTGTTGACGGGGGCGGGCGCACGCTGATGCCGGGCTTGATTGACAGTCACGTGCACTTTTATGCCACAGGGCTCGTGCAATCCTTCTCGGGCCTTCAGGCCGCCAAATGGGATCAAATCGGGGCCACAGCAGCCGAAAATGCCCGCGACTATCTCTACGACGGCTACACCACGGTGCGGGATACCGGCGGAATGGGATCAGGTCTGCGCGAACTGATCGACAAGGGGATTGTAGACGGCCCGCGCATCTATGCGTCAGGTGCGGCCATCGGCCCGACATCCGGCCATGGTGACTGGCGAAACCCCGAGCAGCGAACCTTCAACATCGGTTCGGACGACGTCGCCAATACGTTCAACCTGTCATATATTGCTGATGGTGCCGAAGAAATCCGGAAGGCATCGCGGCTTAACTTCGCGCATGGGGCGAGTTTCCTGAAACTGATGGCCGGCGGTGGAGTGTCATCCGAGCTCGATCCACTCTGGTCCGTTGCTTACAACGTCAATGAGATTGCGACAGCCGTCGAGGCTGCGTCCTTCTTTGATACCTATGTGACAGTTCACGCCTATACGGACGAAACAGTAACAATGGCTCTGGACGCCGGCGTCAAGTCGCTGGAGCACGCTCAGATGGTGAGCGAAGAGACCGTCAAACGCATTGCGGATGAGGGTATCTTCTGGGCCTTGAATGTAGCTGGAATGGATCCCGCACTGCTTGATCACCCCAATTTCTCGATGCCAACAGTGAAACCGAAACTGGAAGAATATCTGGTCGGGTCAGAAAACGTCATTGAGTACATTAAGAAATACAAGCCCAAGATCGTGCATAACGTCGACACCGTGCTGTCCACCATTGGGTTTGGACGCGCGCACCGCGACTTTGAAAAATACTACTTCGCTGAATTGCTGGGTAACCATGCCTTCCTAGTTGCAGCGACCTCGACTGGTGGCGAGTTGGCACAGCTGACTGGGCGGCGGAACCCTTATCCCAACAAACTGGGCGTGATCGAAGAAGGGGCCTATGCAGACATCCTGATCGTCGATGGAAATCCGCTGGAGGACCTGTCGGTTCTTGGAGCAAACCCGAAATGGTTCGATGCACCGGCGCGTGATCGAGGGTTCGAGACCATTCGTGTCATCATGAAAGACGGCGTCTTCTACAAGAATACACTCGAATGAGCAGAGTATGCGGGAATTTGACATCTGCGCCTTGCATCGTCGATCCTGATCGGGGGAGTGATCAATGAACAGGGTAATCGCAGTAGTTCTTTGCGTATTTGGGATCGGCGTTGCTGAAGCAGCAGCCGACGAAAACCAAAGCCGATACTATCTGGGGATCGGGGAACCAAACTCCGAGGCCTGGCAAATCATGATCGACAACCCAACCGACCGGGAAAAGGACATGGGCGCTGCACTCGCCGCAATGGGCGGTGAGATGATAAGCTATTTTTGGGGACTGGCAGATGGCAAGAACTACATCACCGTCCGTTTCCCAGACGATCCGGGCATGGTGCAGGCCATGTATATTTCGCGTCTGAGCCAAGGGGTTCTGAAAGACTACAGGTTCATCGAACTGATGACGAGCGCGGACATGGTTGAAGCCCTGAAGCGCGTGCCGGAATTTTCAACTCCGGTCGAATGAAGTTAGGAAGCAAAGGAACAGTCTATGAAGATCGTGTACGGAATTCTCGCAGCCTTATCAGTTGTGTTTTTCATCCTTGGAGGCAGCGATGCCTATGCCAAAGACAACAAGGGTAAGAAGCCGAACAAGGGGGGCAAGGACCGTGATGTCAGCATTCAGATCGAAGACAAACCCGGCAAAGGCCCAAAGGCTGTGCCACCTGGTCAGATCAAGCGTTACACGCGCGGTGCCAAGCTCCCGTCTGATCTGGAGTTCGAGGAAATTGGGGACCTTTCCAAATGGAAGCTGAAGGAGCCGGGCAATGGAAACCGCTACATTCAGGTCGATGGTGAAGTTCTCGAAGTTACAAATGACCTCTCTACGGTTGTGGATGCTGTCGGCATCGTCGGCGATCTTCTCAACTAGACGAAAGTACGATGTTTCAGGGCAAGAATTACCTCGTTTGCCCTGACGCTGGCCGGGGCGATCTTTCTGTGAACCCCGGCCCAAGTTCAAAACCCAGACACCAGGCCTAGCGATCGAAAAAGCCCTTCTTATACTTTTTGCGCTTGCGACCCTTTCATGAGCACGCGTCCTGCTCGCGCAGGAATCCGTTGGAACTTAATGATGACCCGTCAGAGCCAGTGGCAGTGGGCGCTGTTTTGCGTACAATTGAGGAGCATATGACAATGCGTCTTTCCTTTGCGGTAATAGCCGCGTGCTTTTTGGCTTTGCCGGTTCATTCGGAAATTGCACGTATCGAATGGTCAGACCTGATCGATGAATCCGCTCAAGACTACGAAGATCCTTTCGTTGAATTGACTGACAAACAGCTTAACGCGCTTCGTAAATTGGTCCGGTTGCGCGCACGGCAAGAAAAAGGCGGGGCGACGCCAGAACAGCTGGACCAGCTTCAAGTGGATATCGGGACGACCGAAGCAACTCTTGCTGAGGGAGGCATTGATGCGAACTGGCTGATTTCCCAACCCTGGGTTGTGGTGGAAAGACGTGGGCAGGCGGGCACGACCACCAACGTCGACATCGATGGCGTGACCGTTTCATCGGGCGGGTTTGTGATCCCGGCAACCCGCGACGAAGATGGCTCCCAAAAGGCATATATCGTGCGGGAACGTGGAATGTGCAGCCACGTACCGCCTCCGCCACCAAACCAGATGGTGCGTTTGCGCCTGAGTGAATCCTGGTCACCATCGACAGTTTACGAGCCCATCGTTGTAACTGGTCAAATCAGGATCGACCCGACGCAGAACAAAATGCTGGTTGTCGATGGTCCCGTCCTGATGAAGGCTGCGTTTACCTTGGAGGTTGATGACGTTCAGACTTTTGGACCAATCCAGTCTTCAGAAGAGGCTACGACAAATAGGGCAAGCGTACTGATGGGAAGAATAATAGCGACTGGCGGGGCTATCAAAGACGAATAGTGACACAGCCCAACTGACCTGAATATGTTTCAGAAGGGGCGTTCTGTTAGGTGGGCCGAAAATCTGCTTGTCAGAGACTGAACGGCCAAAGCGGCGATAGGGGAGCGCATGAGGGTTTGGCTATTTAGGATAATTGGGCTTGTCGCACTTCTCGCTTTCGCAGCAGGCGCGTTTGTTTGGTTGTTGTTCGCTGCTCCGATGTTCTCGGACATGCGGCGCGACCTTGTGGAAAGAGTTCTTTCGGAACAAATTGGTCGGCCACTTCTTGTCAAAGATGATGTAAGCGTCGCGCTTGGCCGCACGAGTTACATTTACGTCGGTGGTGTGGTCATCCCGAGCCTGACAATGCCGCAGGAAGCTCTTGTGGAATTGAACCTGCTGGAGCTGGAGCTGGATATAGCCGCTTTGGCCAACAGGCGCCTGCACTTTGACAATCTCGTCGTGGAGGGCCTCCAAACAAATCTTCTGACGGCCGAAGACGGCACCACAAGCTGGCGAACAGACAGGCCGACACGCAGGCCCGAATCTGAGGAAACAGTATCAACGGAAGATCAAGAAGACGTCGCGAGCGCTGATAGTACCAATGAGAGTGGTGCGGAAGGCGGTGGGATCCTGAACTTTCTGAGCGACAAGAACGTAAGTTTCACATCAATCGGGTTAAACATTGACGACAAGGTCTCGGGCTTCTCATTTGTATTTGACCTTCAGTCACTCGCGCTCGAACAAGTAGACAATGGACAAAGAACAAAGGTCTCTGGTTCCGGCTCCGTCAACGGTCAGGTTTTCGAAATCGAAGGCGACTACCCACACGCCGCACCGTTTACGACACGCGCCAGTTTTGGCGAAATGACCGTAAGCTACGATGGCGAGCCCTTCTCGGCAGACGAAGGGGGCGGTTATCGGGCAGTCTTGGAAATGGACACAGGTGAGTTCGGTGATTTTCTGGACGTCATCGGGCTGGAACGCGTTCTGGAAGGCAATGGTCAGCTGCAAGCAGAACTCGTGTCTCAGGACGCTGTGAAGATCGAGGCGTTTACAACAACTGTAAGCTTGGAGGATGGGCAAAAACTCGAAGCTGAGGGTTCAATAGATGACCTCTACACCGCTCAGGGCGTTGATCTGATCTTCAACGCGCGGCTTCATCCCGAAGGACAGCCTCCGCCAGCAGCAAAAAGTATCCAGGAACTTAAATTCACCGGCTTTGAAATGCATATGGTCGGATCCCTGGCTTCCTTCGAATTTGAGAAGTTGCTGTTCCAAACCAATGCATTTGACCAAGGGCTGGACGTAATCGGCCCAGCCTCAATCGAAAGTATTCGCCGCATGCCAGACGGACGGCTTGCCATGCTGGGCATTGCGCTACAAGCCGGTCCAATTGAACAGCCTGTCCTGAAAGCCGAAGGTGAAATCCTCGATCTGCTTCAGCTTCAGGACGTGACTTTCGATGGGGAGCTAAACGGGCCCGCCAAGTTGATTTTGCCCAACCTCGATGAAGAATACGTTGACCAGTTCGGCGGCATCAAAGCCGATTTCAACATATCCAACGCGGGTGGGCCGGTTTCACTCAACAGGTTTAACGCGACCACCTACGGCACCGATCTCTGGGCGCTTGATCTCGCACTATCTGTCAACGAGCTAAGAGGCCTTGCCGGTCTCGATTTCGACGTGGAATTGGACATCGACGACAGCGCCAAGTTTCTGACCGCAGTTAATCTGCAGCCTGTCGAGATCGGAGCACTAGCTATTGATGCGGAAACCTCCAAACAGGGCGAGGACTTTGATGCCGCAATCCAGTTCGAAGCCGGGTCTTCGCATCTTCTTGCGGCTTTGGACGCAAAATTTCCCGAGGGTGCTTCTGTTGTTCGGGGCAACATCACGAGCGAAAGGCTCGATCTCAACGACCTGAAGAACCTGACTGCCGTGCTGGACCAACTGAAAAGCTTGGTAGGCGAGACCACAAAGGAACCTGAAGCCGAAGTTCAGCCTTTGGTTTTACCGAAGGAGACAGACGTCCAGCCCTTGGTATTGCCAAAGGAAAAAGGGAAACCTGCCGATCTTCTGGATGTGCAGCGCGTGCTTCGAGAAGCTGACGTCGAGGTACAGATCGACTTCAAAGAGATCGTAGGCCAGCAAGGCGTAACATCAGTTTCAAGCCAGTTGTCTGCCAAAGACGGAACTGTGGATTTCGGGCCCTTTCAGATGGCTTATGGCGGTGGAAACTTCAGCTTGCGGGCGGTCATGGATCTGATTGACTCTCCTGATTGGCTTTCATTGTCGGGATCGACCTCGGGATGGGAATTCGGCGAAATCTTGGATGAGTTGGGAATTGGTATTGAGGCCTATGGACGTTTGAGCGGAGAGTTCAACGTTTCTGGCAATACTGCCTCGGGCAAGGCCTTCATCAACTCCATGCGCGGCAATGCGTCTTTGTCGATGTCGCAGGGCTATATCAGCACCAGCCTATTGGAGCTGGCGGGGCTGGGCATATTCCCGTGGCTGTTTTCAGAGGAGTTTCGGCAGGGTTACACCGACATCACTTGCGTGGTCGCCCCGGTTGATATCCAGGCCGGGCGGGTCAGTTCAAACTCCATCGTCATTGAAACGGGATCAGTTCAGTTGGTGGCCAGGGGGCAAGTGGACTGGCTAAACGATAGCATCGCATTAAGAGCGGAGCCTCGTCGCGTCGGCAAACCCCTATCCCGGAGCGCTTGGCCATTTGATGTAACGGGTCAGCTTTCGTCGCCGAAGTTCAAGCTGGATGTGGGTGGGTCTATAAGCAAGGCTCCAGAGGGCGCTGATGCTATGCCTGTCGACAGGCAACCCTGTGTGCCGGACATCAATCAATTGCAGTAGTCGGACGCGACCTAGTTCTTCAGTGGTTCCGGCTGTTCAGCCTGACACGTCAGAACGGCCTCAATGGCTTTTGCGGACCCGCTGAGATCAAGCTCTACCTCGGCCCCACTTTCGCCAATAATCGTGACGCTTTGGCGTTTTCCAAACTCGGTCACAAACGCCGGGTTGTCGAAAAAGGCGTAGCCACCGGGAACTCCATTCTTATAGACACCAACCGCTTCGCCTTCGAATTTTGCATCACCAAAGTCGAACTTTACGATGCCGGTCGCGCCGTCCTCGATCTGCACCCAGGCCGGATTGTAGGCGGCAAAAAAACCACCAGCCTGATTGGGTGCCGCACCAATTTCAACGGTCATTTCGTCTTCAAAGGGCTTCCAAGCGAGACAGCCGTTTCCCTTTTCGAGATCAATTAAGATTGTCCAGTCACCGGATTCACCCCACCGCTCCATACCAGCAGCCCACACCACGCCAGCGGGGATCAATGCCATTGCTGTCAGCGCCAACCTGTTCATTTAAAGCTCCACAAATGGTCCGTGTATCTAAAGCTGCATTCAGATTATCTTGCGGGACAAATCAAATACAACCATTCAATTTATGGAATGCTGAGCCAACGCTAGTACGCCATTGCCCTGAACACGAAATCATCTTCAACCGCCGCCAGAGAAAAAATGACGCTCTACTCACCTAGAATTTGCCAGAGTTATTCAAAGCCTCTTTCGGGCCGATCCGTTCCTGAAAATCCCAATGTTCGACGATCTTTCCACTCTTGATCCGGGACAAGTAAAAAACGGCCCAGTCGCGCTCGTCTCGCTCTACATGGCTAAAAGCGACCACGAAATTTCCTTGACCGAGTGGTCGGTGAACTTTGACGTATTGCGCGGTTTTTCTGCCACTTGTCACTTCTCCAAGAAGCTTGGAAAAAGCTTCCAATCCATCGGCTACGCCGGTTGAGTGTAGCGTTTAGCGATCCGAAGGATTGCCGCCGCGCATTCAGTGCTGCCGTTCTCTGCAAAGTACGTAAAGGCCGCTAGCAGCCCTAGGCAGACCTTGAAAACACGAAATTCCAAAGTATTTACAACAAGATAGAGCATCATTTTGCTTGATCGGAGAGGCTGATAACACGGAAAATCTGCACCGGGTTACCGATGCCCTTCAGTTCCTGTTCTCCCATTTCTTCGGTCTCTACATATTCTTCTATGTCTAGAAGCGCCCGTTGGTTCAAAAGGATCTGCCCGTCGCTGGCAAAGTCGCAAAGCCTGGATGCGGTGTTCACGACCCCACCTATTGCAGTGTAGTCGGCGCGGCCATGAAACCCGATAAGCCCAAGCGTCGCATAACCACTACTGATCCCAATACCCAAACCCATCGCATGTCCGAGTTTCTGCCAGGGTGCTCGTATTCCTTCGAAGGCTTCGTTTATTGCCTTAGCCAGCCGCACGGCTTGCAGAACGGGCTGATCGCACGGAACCGGGTCATTGAAGAAGACCATCAATCCGTCTCCGGCTCGGTATCCAATTGTTCCTTTGTGTTTGGCAACTAAATGGCCAACTTCATCGTGGAAATGCTGGAGAAGGGTAATGACATCCTCCGGCTCAATCGCTTCGGAAATGGCGGTGAAATTCCGGATGTCGCAGAATAGGCAAGCGATGTATTGACGATGAGTATTCAAAAGCTCGTCAGCGTTTTCTTCGACGACAAGCTCCGCAACTTGAGGCGCAAGGAATTGTTTGAGACGCCCCAGCCTGTCAATCTCGCCTTCCTGGCGCTTTACCTTCTCAGTCAGTCTTTCGTTCAATGCTTCTATTTCATGTGTCTGGCTGCGGACCGTGTGGTTCAAAGCATCGAGTATAAAGTTCTGGTTTAGCAAAGCCGCGATCACCAAAAGCACATAAGCCAAAGCTTCGACGCGTTCATCATAGCCGAAGTATAGTGTGACAATCAGGATGACAGCAGCAATCCCACCAAGGACGAGTGGAAGCTCCTTGGCATGCCGTTTCCGATCTCTCCATAAGAAACTAACCGCCAATAATGCAAACACCCACATGAGCACCGCTTGCGCATGTGGGTTTATGGTAAGCGCTTCGTAGCCAACCAAATAGGTGAGCAAAATCCCGGAATAGCACGTGGCCAAGGAGGCCAGAGCAGCCAAAACAGCTCCGATCCCGATTGGCATCGAGATTTTGAACTCCTCAGTTGCCACGCCGATACCGTCGGCCGCAGCACGCGGCGAAGGCTCCGCAGCGGAGTTATTTCTGTGTTCGGGATCAGGCATGGTCCTCGTTCGCACTTGGTCGCTGGTAGAGTACGTTTGATTTGAGATTGCGTCAAAATCACATGCCAGCATGCGAAAGCTGAGGGTTTCACCAAAACAACAACGCCCAGCGAAACAATCTCATGCTTTACAGAACAGACTTGCAATCACCCGTCTAGGCGTAGTCACCTAATTTTAGGGGATGGAGGAAGCTGATGACGCAATGGAAGTTGGTGGTCTGTATCTTGTGCACGCTGACCCTTGTTGCTTGCGCCCCCAAAACTCGCAGATATGAAAAGACGGTATCGGCTTCGCTGCCGGCGGACTCGCGCACGGCTCTCAGTCGGGCGGCCAACCGGCTTGGCGATCCCAAAGACGGTCGGTCGGGCGTAAAGCTGATCAGTGACGGCGAAGAAGCTCTTGTCTCAAGGCTATTGCTCGCTGCGGCGGCCGAGAGAACGATAGACGCGCAATACTACCTTCTGCACGACGACCCAACAGGCCACCTATTCGCTGCCAGTCTTTTGCAAGCGGCTGATCGGGGTGTACGTGTCCGATTGTTGCTGGATGACATGGACACGTCCAGCTATGACGCGATGACCGCCGCATTGGACAATCACAAAAACATTGAGATTAGGCTGTTCAATCCATTCTGGCGGGAACAAAGCCTTCTGATCGCAGGTTTGACCGATTTCAAACGCATCAATCGCAGAATGCACAACAAGTCCATGACCGCAGACAACGTGTTCACGATTGTGGGCGGGAGAAACATCGGTGACGAGTACTTTCTCGCGCGAGAAGAAATGAACTACGCTGATCTAGATGTGCTGGCAGCAGGCCCCGTTGTACGCGAGGTGTCACAAAGCTTTGACTCATACTGGAACAGCGAATTCGCCGTTCCAGCTCGGGTAGTCGTTGGAGAACCTCAGGAATTTGACCTTGTTGATGCGCGAGTCAGGTTGAACGAACTGGTCGAGGAAGCGAAGCAAACGCAGTATGGCGCGGCCCTCAGAAAGTCAGCACAAGAGAACTTCGCAGATGGAGCCCTATCACTGGATTGGCTGCCTGCGAAGCTCTACGCTGATCCGCCGTCAAAAGCCGCCGGTCTCGAGAACTCAGGTCCCGTTCTGGCATCTCAATTGCTTCCGTACTTTGAGAATGCAAGCAGTGAAGTGAACATCGTCTCCGCCTATTTCGTGCCGCGTAGCAACGGTGTGAAATGGCTGACCGAATTGGAAAGCCGCGGCGTCGACGTAAAGGTTGTAACCAATTCACTTGCCTCTAACGACGTCGCACCCGTCTACGCCCACTACGCCAAAAAACGCCGTGCACTTCTGCGCGGTGGAGTAGAACTCTATGAACTGCGACCGGACGCCTATCAGGTCCAACGCCGCGGTATTAACTGGGCTCAATCCAGGTCAGGCCTGCATTCCAAGGCATTTGCAGTCGATGACCGATACTTGTTCGTAGGATCGTTCAACTGGGATCCGCGATCTGTCAACATCAACACCGAGATGGGAATTCTGATTGACTCGCCGGCATTGGCGACACAGACCATGGGTGCCTTGGATGACGCGCTACCCGCATACACATATAACGTAACGCTCGAGAAAGCTGGTCAGCTTAGATGGACGACAAGAGGCGATGATGGCAACGTTCTAGAGTACCAATCGGAACCGACAGGATCGACCTGGGATCACATAGTTGCGGGATTTTTAAGTGTTTTACCAATTGCGTCTCAGCTGTAGGTTTTGGCAAATACCCGACGCTACCAGAGAACTCCGGCCTGCAAAAAACGCTTGGATTGGGTTCAAAACGTCCGTTGCTCTTTTCCAGCCGGTCGTTTTGTTCATCCGCCCACCAGAATTTGCATCTTCGCTTTCAGCGCATTGCAGACCTTCGCGAGAATCCAAGCAGAAAAGCCGCATGGAACCCAAGGGGCCTTAGAGAGGCCCTTTGTGGGGTTGAGCGCCGCAAAGAACCATGACCGCAATGACTACGACAAAAACTGACAAAATTCGTCGCTAAGGCAGACAATCGCGCAGCGCAAGACTACAGGCAAACTACGCAAACTTATGGGGTGCGCGTAGTGTTATGCACAAACCTAAGCATCATGTAAGCGCGCTCATAACGGTGCGTTCCTGCAATTGATTGCATTCATTAAACTCAAGCGTGCTTGCGAATAACTTTTCACGATTTTCCCAATTGTTTGCACACTCCTCCTATCGGCGTCCGATTACATCCTTCCGAAAGTCTCTTTGAGTTCTGTGACTTGTGCTGCATCCAACATCCGGGTTGGCATGCCCCGCAAGGCCACAAGCAGCTTGGCCGTTTCTTCAAGCTCTTCTGCTGCACAGACAGCAGAGAAGAGGTCCTTTCCCGACACGACCGGGCCATGATTAGCCAACAGAACCGCACTGTACTTGCCGCCCAGTTCGCGGATCAAATCACCGGATTTCGGGTCACCCGGCTTAACGTATGGAACCAGTTTGACCGTGCCAACGCGCATCACCACGTATGGTGTTAGCGGTGGAATACAGTCATTGGGATCGGTGTCTTCCAAACACGACAGTGCAGTGGCCCAAGTTGAATGCAGATGCACCACGGCGCCCGCTTCTGGCCGCGTCTCGTAGAAGGCTTGGTGCAGAAAGACTTCCTTTGTCGGCTTATCGCCCGAGACGTAGCTGCCATCCAAACTAATCTTGGCGATGCGCTCTGGGTCGATATCGCCCAAGGTCGAATTCGTTGGCGTCATGAGGATTCCGTCATGTAGACGCGCGGAGACATTGCCCGCAGTGCCGACGGAAAAGCCACGCGCAAAAAGCGAGGCGCACAGTTCCGACATTTGCTGCCGTAAAGCCAATTCTTCAGATCTCATTTGCCGGCCTCCATCATTCTGAGGGCTTTCGCAAAAAAGTCCGGAGCGCCAAAGTTTCCAGATTTTAGGGCCAGCGCAATAGGTTCAGTTTTTCCAACGCTCAGGATTGGCACGCCCGGGTCGATCTCTGGCCCAATTGACATGGCCTGAGACCCCAGTGCCTCAGAGATGACCTTGGCAACAGCTCCCGACGTCTCCCCTCCGGCAACGACAAGGCGCTTATAGCCCGTTTGGACAAGTTCCCGGGCAGTTTCAGCAAAGAGATTGTCCAGCCTGTCCGCTACAGCTTCCTGACCGAATTTATTTTGGATAGCACGCACATCATCCGGGCTTCCCGATGAATATGCGAGCGGTGCCTGACCCGGATGCTTTTCAAAGAAATCCAGAAGCGTTTGCGTGGTCACATCCCCGGACATCACGCCCGGAACATCAATGGCGAAGGTTGGATAGGATTTCGCATGAATCTCAATCTGCCCGCGGGTCGCACCTGAACAAGAACCCGCAAGGATCGCGGCAGGCCCTGCGATACCAGTGAACGCTCTGCCAGCACTTTTGGATGAAGTCTCTCTCAGGAAGTTTCTTGGTAGACCCAGCGCTATACCCGATCCGCCAGTAATGAGCTTGGCATCCTTTAGAGCTTCGCCCCAAGCCAACAAATCTTCATCCGAAATCGCATCGCCAATCACAAATCGTTCGTCGGCGTTCTGCCAAGCAGCAGCAATCCCCTCTGATCCTTGCTTCACGGCGTCGATCGACACCAACCCGACCGGTTCTTTGGTTTGATGCTGCAACCATCGCCTAATGTTGGCATCCGTCATCGGAGTAAGTGGGTGGTTTTCCATTCCGGACTTGTTCAACAGCTTGCCGAGCACAAAAAGATGACCGTGATAGACCGTGCGCCCCGTTGTCGGAAAGGCCGGACAGAAAACCACCTTTTGCGCGCCCAGTTCGTTGGCCAGCGCTTCTGCAACTGGGCCGATATTTCCCTCCATAGTGGAATCGAAGGTCGAGCAATACTTGAAGATGAACTGCTGGCATCCTTGATCCTTAAGCCACCGCAGGGCGCGCAGGCTGTCCGCAACAGCTTCTTCGACAGGTGCGGTGCGGCTTTTGAGCGAGATCACACCCGCCTCGATCTCTTCGTTGGCTGGGGTTGTGGGAATACCCGGGAACTGAGCCGTTCGTAATCCACCTTCCGGCTCGACACCCTTTGCCAAGGTGTTCGCAATATCACTCGCACCGGTAAAATCGTCCGCTATGACGCCGATCTTCATAATTTGATTTCCCTGGTTGGCCCAGGATCCAGCCTATGAATATGCGGTGCCGCTCCGACTGGAAAGATCTCACGCACAAGTGGATCATGGCCGGGCACGATAAGTCGAGGATGCGAGGCCAATCTCTCTAGCGTCCCAAAACCATCCATCATGTCTTGCAGGTCGACGACGATGGGAAAGGCTTTGCGTGCCATGAAATTCTCGTAGTAATGCGAGGCATCAGAGGCGAGTACCATCCACCCAGCTCCCGTTCTTACGCGAACGCATTGCAATCCGCGCGAGTGTCCACCGATGCAGTGCACCGTGACCCCATCTGCAATCTCAGCTTCTCCATCGTAGAACACGACCTTGCCTGAATAGAGACGCTTTACCACCTCGCAGACATGGCCAGCCGTGAAAGGCGCACGCAGGTGGTCATGGCACATGCAGGGACCTGTGGCGAAGGCCATTTCCGCCGACTGCATATGCAACTTTGCGTTAGGAAACATGTGCAGTCCGCCCGCGTGGTCATAATGAAGATGGGTCACGATGACCTCGGTCACCGCTTCCGGCGAAATGCCTAGGGGCCGCAAGGCCTCGCGAGGGTCCATCGCGATGGGACGACCCCGGGCGGCGGCCTCATCGGAGTCGTAGCCAGTATCGACCAGAATGACTTTGTTGCCGCGTTTGAGCACCCAAACAAAATAATCCATCGCATGAGACGCGTCGTGATTATCATCAATGATGAAACTATCAGCGCGCGTCCGGGCATTTCGATCCGCGTATTTCACGGCGTGGATTTCCCAACCGTTCATCGGATGACCTCAGGATACTGGTGAACTACTTTGGTGGCGATAATATCAGCCACTGCCGAATCGAAAGACCTAAAATGCGCACTTTCTAGGTGGGCAGAGAATGCCACGCTGTCATCATAAACTTCATAGAGAAAAACTGTCTCGGGATCGCCGCCGAGGCAAACGTCAAACTGATGGCATCCGGGTTCTTCACGCAAAGAGGTTGAAGCATTTTCGACCATCAGCGGCAAAAAGGTGTCTCTTGAACCGGGCTTGAGAGTGAAGGTGACAGTGACCACAAACATCAGACAGAAAGTCCTTTTAGACGTGAGAAAGCGCGCTTTGCGACGGGCAGTTGGCTGAGGATCAGACCAATGTTGAGCAACAGCAGAATGGCCGCACCGGGTCGTGAAAAGAAGACCGAAAGATTCCCGTCCGACAAGAACAGCGACCGGCGGAAGGTTTCGTCAAAAAGGCTGCCCAGAATAACCCCGATAACCAACGGCGCGATTGGGTACTTCATGAGGCTCATGAAGTAGGCAACGGCACCGACACCGAGCATCAGGTAAAGATCATTGATGCCTCCACCAACGCTGAATGACCCAATTGTTGTCAGAACCATCACGACGGGCAAGAAGATGGTCTGCGGGATGGCGAGTATCTTGATAAAGACCCGAGCCGTGAAAAGCCCCATCATGAACATGGTCAGGGATGCCAGCACCAGGATCGCAACCACGCGCAGAATGATCTCGGGATCAATCGTCGGCCCCGGGATCACGTTGTTGATCTTGAAGGCCCCCATCAAAGCCGCGGCGGGTGGTGAACCGGGAATGCCCAACACCAAAAGCGGGATCAGCGCGCCGCCTATGCAGGCGTTGTTTGCGGTCTCAGAAGATAGCAGACCTTCCAATGACCCTTTGCCGTACTTGTCGCCCTCGGCGGACACCGTCTTGCCAACACCGTAACTGACCCAACCGGCTACATCTTCGCCCACTCCGGGAAGTGCTCCTACCCCTGTCCCGATCACGCCTGACCGGCCAATGGTGGGCAGGTAGCGTCGAATTGAGCGAAGGTTCGGAAGGATACGACCTTTCAGGGCCAGAACCTTCCCGGCCTCCACGTGCCTCAAACCGTCGATGATTTGGGGGATGGCAAAAGCCCCCATCAAAACTGGCACAACTTGAAACCCGCTCATCAAGTATGACCAGCCAAAGGTATAGCGCGGCTCAGACAACAGAGGATCGAGCCCAACCATGGACATCGCAAGCCCAATCAGACCGGCGATCCATCCCTTAATCACTAGGTCTTCGCTCATCAAAGTGCCAGAAAGCAAAATGCCGAATAGGGCAAGCAGCGCTTTCTCCGGGCTTGCGATGTTCTTTGAAACCAAAAGCAACGCCCAGACGAAAATCAAAAGCGTGATGGTCCCGATAACTGTGCCAATAAAACTGGCCGTTGTGGTCAGTCCGAGTGCTTCGCCCCCTCGACCCGCTTTGGCCAGAGGGTAGCCATCCATGGCCGTCGCCGCGCTGGCTGCCGTGCCCGGTATATTCAATAGAATTGAGGGGTAAGAGCCGCCGTAGATCGCGCCAACATAGGCTCCGAGCAATGCGATGAGTGAATAGTCGAGCGGGATTTTGTTGCCGAAGAAACCTGTCAGGATCGTCACCGCCAAGGTTGCCGTCAGACCGGGCAATGCGCCGAACGTGATGCCCAGGAATACGGATGCGATCAAATACAGATAGGTCAGCGGGTCCACTGCCAGGCCCACGAAGGCGGCCCCAAATCCAGCCAGTTGCGAAAGGATAAAGTCCATCCGGTCAATCTTTCCATAGCGGACGAAGCGTCACGTAGTAGTGGTATTCGATTTGCTTGAAGATCAGCCCGCCGCGCGCGGGCACGTTCTGCCTGAAAACAAAGGCCATCGCGCAAACAAGGATGAGCGGGGCAAGTATTGCCACCAAAGGAACGTACCGCAAAACGGGCTCAGAGGCCACTTTGGTCAACACTACAAATGTGAGCGAGACCCATAAGGCCAGCGTAAACCAATCATCACCGTGTGCGTTCCAATCCGCCTGCGCGGGAAAAACAGCAAACGCAAACAGTCCAGTGGAGACAACAGCGATACAGGCAACCAAAGCACGCCGAGCATGGCCGCCGTAGTAGCCATACGTCAAAGCTGTAATCAGCAAGCCAGAACACAGAATGAAGTCGACCCTTGGAACCAACCCGACGACATATGCTAGAAGGATCAGGCCTATTGTTGAAGCTCGATAGGCTTCCGACTTGTCCCACCCGATCCCCAACGCACTGAGCGCGTTTTCGGCCCCACCAGAGCGGATCGAAATAGCCAGTAAAACGAAGGACAACGCAAGCAACCCACCGAAGATGAACAGCGGTACAATTGCAGCCGAGTTGTACCAATCCGACCCGCTTACACCTGCGCGGTTTTCACCCCAAAGGGGGATGTCCGACGTCTTCCAAAGGAAAAAGACGGACACCGTTATCAGAACAATCGACGCCCAAAAATCGCGCGCCCGCATGAGCAGTGTTTCGTCAGGTTTGTCCATTGCCTGCCTCCTGAGGGAAAGGGCGCGATCAAGCGCGCCCTTTCAAAATTGATCGGATTAGGGCTTCTCGATACCCAGCGAGGCCGGATCGACCGTTGCAGCACCAAGATCCTGCAAGGTATAGGCAAACGTAGCTTCGAGGTTCGCAAACAGCTCTTGAGCCTCTTCACCGTGCTGACCACCGACGTCGTAGTTGTTCGCCGCAGCCCATTCGGCGACAGTGTCAGACGCAATAGCCTGCTCGAACGCATCGCCTAAGGCAGCCTTAACGTCATCCCCGGCCGAACTGTGAACCGCAAACCCGATGGCCTGTTTCAGCGGCAAATACTGATCGAGTCCGTCATAGATGCCAAAGGCAGACGGAACTGTTGCCCCTGCGATCTGCGCGTCATCGGGCGTCAACATCGCGAGCGGTTTAAGCTGACCGCCTTCGATCAACGGCGCCTGTTCAGCCAGTGACGTCACAACCAACGCAACTTCACCCGCTATGGCTGCTTCCTGCCCGGGCGCTGAGCCTTTGTATGGAACAAACTTGAATTCTGCACCGGACCCTTTTTCGATGGCCAGAAGGTTCAAGTGGTGGATCGAACCTGCGCCCGAAGCCGCGGCTGGAATAGTGCCCGGAGCAGCTTTCGCGGCGTCGACCAGTTCTTCCAGAGTATTGTAAGGGCTGTCCGCCGGAACCGAGATCAGATCAGGTGATCCGCCAACAATGAATGGATACCAAAAGTCAAATTTCTTATCCCAACCACCCTGCACAGCAGCGGTGACATTCGATTCAGACAGACCAACCAGTGTGTAGCCATCGTCTGGTTGGTTCATGACGTAGACCATACCGTTGGAGCCCGCGACACCACCTGTTTGATTGATCACATTGATCGAGACCGGAAGGTGTTTTTCCATCTCGGCCATGATCATACGGTTGATCGTATCCGTGCCGCCACCGGCCCCCCAGACCACAGCTGTGGTAATGTCACGATAGGGGTAATCCTGCGCAGCAGCTGCGCCTGCAATTCCGGTCGCCATCACAGCTGCGGCCACCAACTGCCCTAGCATTAATTTCATTTCCAAGTCCTCCCAAACAACATCGCGTTTATTATTGCATTTATTTGCGTATACATTAAAGAATGCGTTGTCAACGGACTGTAGTGAAGGCTGCGATCGCGCTATGAATGCGAAACAGGAAGGAAGCGGGGCAAAATGAAAAAGACTTACGATATTGCAGTGTTCCACGGGGACGGGATTGGCCCAGAAATTATGGGCCCCACGCTTGAAATCCTGCGCCAGCTCTCGCTCAGCAATCCCAGCTACGACCTGGCGTTTACAGACGCGCCGGCAGGAGCAGGCCACTACGCCAATACTGGAGAATCGTTTCCGGCCGGATCACTCGAAACTGCCCGCAATGCTGACGCGATTCTGCTGTCTGCAATGGGCTTGCCGGACGTTCGATACCCGGACGGAACTGAGATTTCGCCGCAGATTGATCTTCGAAAGCAACTGGGACTTTTCGCTGGTGTGCGACCTGTAAAGGCAAGCAGCGGACAAATGACCCCATTGGCGCTGCCTCCCGGAAAAGAGATCGACTTTGTGTTGATACGCGAAAGCACTGAAGGGCTGTTCTTCACCCAAGGCGCTGGCGAAGTTTCCGAAGACGAAGCACGAGAAACTCTCCTGATCACGCGTGAGGTGTCCGAAAAACTGTTCCGTTTCGCGTTTGAGCTCGCCCAGAACCGCAAAAGAACCGGGCGCGGCCAGGGGCGAGTTACATGTGTCGACAAGGCCAATGTATTTCGCGCCTTTGCGTTCTTCAGATCAATGTTTGATGCAGAAGCCGCCCAACATCCCGAATTGCGGGCAGACCATGCTTATGTTGATGCCACCGCTCTGTGGATGGTTCAAAAACCTTGGGAATTTGATGTTTTGGTCACCGAGAACATGTTCGGAGACATCCTCTCCGACCTTGGTGCAGGTCTTATGGGGGGTCTTGGACTGGCTCCGTCAGCGGATATCGGGTTGAAACACGCTGTATTCCAACCCTGCCATGGTTCCGCACCGGACATTGCGGGACAGGGAATTGCCAACCCTTTTGCGATGATCCTGTCCGCAGCAATGATGCTGGAATGGTTGGGTTTGACCCATGATCACCCAGGCCTGTCCAACGACGGCCAACGATTGCGTGAAGCCGTGGAAAAGGTGACTGCGAACGCACAGAACCTGACGCGTGACCTAGGTGGCACCGCCGGAACGCAGGATGCAGCCGCATCGGTATTGGAAGCACTACGGGCATGAATACTCGACAAACCATCAGGGTCGCTTGTGTGGGCGCAGGATATTTCAGCAGGTTCCACTACGAAAGCTGGTCCCGAATGCCCGGAGCGGTTCCGATTGCATCCTGCAACCGTGATATCAAAAAGGCGAAAGAAACAGGACTTGCCGCTTACGATGATCTGTCACAAATGCTGGAGGCGGAAAAACCAGATCTCGTGGACATCATCCTTCCACCTGTAGCGCAGGCCGAAGCCATCCGAACGGTACTGAACTCTGGTATCAAGTGGCTGATCTGTCAAAAGCCATTCTGCATGTCTCTGGATGAAGCGGAGAAGATCGTCTCCGAGGCTGAAGCGGTAGGCGCAACTATCGTCGTACATGAGAATTTTCGCTTTCAGCCCTGGTATCGTGCGATCAAGGTGACGATGACCGAGGGTCGAATTGGAACACCTCTACAAGCGACTTTCCGGCTTCGGCCCGGCGACGGACAGGGACCACGAGCCTACCTTGACCGGCAGCCGTATTTTCAGGACATGCCGCGTTTCCTCGTTCATGAAACAGCAGTTCACTGGGTAGACACGTTCCGATTTTTGTTCGGTGCGCCCAGCGCAGTTTATGCGGACTTGCGCCAAGTTAACCCCGTTATCGCGGGCGAGGATGCAGGTTTCATCCTATTTGATCACCCCAACGGCTTGAAAGCCCTGTTCGATGGCAACAGGTGCCTTGACCACAGTGCCGAAAACCTGCGTCAAACCATGGGTGAGGCTCTCATCGAAGGAACCGAAGGATCACTGGTTCTTAACGGTGACGGTTCAGTTGAATTCCGTGCTTTTGGAAAACAGGAGCGACAGCAGATTTTACCTCCGAGCGATCATGATGGGTTTGGAGGAGACTGCGTGCACGCCTTGCAAAGTCACGTCGTTTCAGGCCTTGTAGAGGGCACGCCGCTGGAAAACACGGCTCGAGACTATTTGGACGTGATCCGCATCGAAGAGAACATCTATCTCTCGGCTGTGGAGGGACGAAAGATCAACTTGGAGACGCCGTGAAGGGTCAGGACGCAAAAACTCTTTCCAATACCCAACGCGCTGTTAGGGATTTGCGACAGATGATTCTGTCTGGCGAACTAGCAGCCGGAACTGACCATCTGGAATCGGAACTCGCCGAGACCCTTGGCATGTCCCGCACCCCGATACGGGAAGCTGCGCTGATGTTGGAGAGTAAGGGCTTGCTTGAAATGCGGCCCCGAAAGGGCGTGCGAATACTGCCTGTTTCATCAGATGATATGCGTGAGATTTACGACATACTGACGGAACTCGAGAGTCTCGCAGCACAGCGCGCTGCCGAAGCGGGCTATTCAAAAGATGAACTGGCGGTACTCGCCGGATCAATTGCAAAGATGGACCAAGCCATCGAAGCCGAAGATCTTGAAGCCTGGGCCGAGGCAGACGAGTTGTTTCATCAGGAGCTCGTTCGGTTGGGCGGCAACAAACGAGTCGAAGCGATTGTTGCCATGATGAGCGACCAGGTGCGCCGCGCGCGCGCAACGACATTGTTCATCAGGCCCCTGCCCGTCAAATCCAACGAAGATCACCGGGTTGTTTTTCAAGCGATTAGTGAAGGTCGTCCAAATGCCGCCCGTGAACGTCATCGAGAACACAGGCTGCAAGCACAGGCTATGCTTTGCGGGATACTTGAAAAGCATCGGCTTAACAGCCTCTGATCTTCTCGCATCCGGTCGTTAATCAACTAAGATAGCTGCTTATTTTCGGCACAAAAGGCGCTCCGAATGCCTGTCTAACACGGCAGTCCGCCGTTGAGTCTAGCTGTTCTGATTTACTTTTTTCAGGTCACTCAACCAATCACTGTATCGGTGGGGTTGCAATAGTACGATTTCGCATTACTTTAGTTCGATATCGTACTATTGGGGAGTCAAGATGCCAAACCGAAGACGTTTTCTCAAGATTCTAGGCGGAGGCACGATACTGGTGGCAACGGGCGCGGTTGGGTTCCTCGCTACACGCACGCCGCATGACGCGCTGGCTCCGTGGACGCCAAAACCGTATGACGACCCACGCAAAGCCGCCTTGTCCTACGCAATTCTCGCCCCCAATCCACACAACTTGCAACCTTGGCTGGTCGAGTTGGTTGGGCAAGACACGGTACGTATCCACCGTGATCCTGATCGCGAACTTCCGGAAACCGATCCTTACCACCGCCAGCTCTTTATTGGCCTCGGCGCATTTGTTGAGACACTGGTCCTGGCGGCAGGAGCACAGGGATTTGATACCGAAGTCAAACTACTGCCAGATGGAGATTACGGACCTATCGCAGAAGCAGTGTTTGTTCCCGGCGGAGCACCCGATCCGCTCTCAGATCAAATCCTCAAACGGCATTCCAACAAGGAACCGTACACTGAACAGCGCCTCTCAGCCGACCAAGTGTCTACGCTTGGCAACTATGCAACCTTGATTACCGATGAAGATCTGGTGGCGCGTATTCGAGACCTCACGAAACGCGCTTTCGAAATCGAAATGCGAACACCCCAGACCCTAAAAGAATCCGTCGACCTCATGCGGATCGGGAAAGCAGAGATCAACGCCAACCCGGACGGGATTGAATTGCGCGATCCCATGCTGGAAACGCTGCGACTTACCGGCCTATTGGACAATGAGACCCTTAAGAATGTTGACCACCCAGGCACTCAGTCTCACATGCGAGGCTACTTCGCTATGCTAGACGCGACGCCGCAATACGCAGTCCTCACGACAGCTAAAAATACGCGAAGCGATCAACTCGAAGCCGGACGTCAATTGATGCGTTTCTACCTGAAAACAACTGAAATGGGCTTAGGCGTTCATCCAGTCAGTCAAGCCCTTCAGGAATATCCTGAGATGGCTGATGAATACGCTCTTGCGCATGAGCTTCTTGCGTCACCGGGCCACACGGTGCAAATGTTGCTGCGTTTGGGGTATGGACCCGAGCCAATTGCCACACCCCGCTGGCCTCTGGAGACACGAATTCTGAATGAAGCCTGAAGATGAGACCAACGCAGTCTACCGGTTCTTCACCGAGGTCGGGATCATCAACCAGCTGATCTCGACCAAGCTTGAGGCGTTCTTACCTGGCAGAATGACCGCAACCCAATTTGGCATATTGGGTCACCTGGTCCGGCGCCCCGAGGGGGAAACGCCACTACAGCTATCGAACGCGTTTCAAGTGCCCAAGACGTCGATGACGCACATGCTCGCGAGCCTTGAAAACCATGCCCTGATTACCCTTGAAACCAACCCCAATGACAAGCGTTCGAAAATAGCCCGGTCCACGCCACAAGGCGCGGAGTTTTTGAAAGCTTGTACCGAGCGGATGTCGGAATCCCTGGCTCCAGTTTTGTCCGAACTCGGGTCAGGTCCGTTTCAGAATTCGCTACCGAATCTGACGCTCATACGCGAAGCTTTGGATAGCGAACGGGACTAGGCAAAAACCAGTGTTGGCCAGAATACGAAACCAAATTCTCAGAACATCATGCAGTCTCCGCCCGGGGGAAGCGGCGGTGATCCTTCAGGCAAGGTGGGCGTGTAGTCAAATGTCACAATCTTCGCGCCGCCGTCGAATGCTACAAACAGTTGGTTAGATCCCGGCCTAATGGCGATGCCTTCAGGGTCAGTTCCGAATTCCAAAAGGCTTTGCTGGGCGAGCAATTGGCCATCTGCCGTGAACTCATACAAGCTGTTTGACCCTTCCCAGTCATCAACAATCAACATGTGACCTGTGCGTGGGTCAATGGCGATGCCCTGCGCCTCACTTAAGGGGGGAGAGAGCTTCATGGTATCCAACCTCGCCGTCAAAGCACCCTCTGAAGTGAACCAGGACAACCGTTCGGGGTCATCTTCTACGGTCACGATCTGCCCCTTCGCGTTGATCGCGATCCCCTCGGTGTCTGCGAATCCGCCGTCCAGTTTGAAAGGCGCTCCGAGTGGCTCTCCATCTTTGGTGACACGTTGAAGACTGCCGATACCATCGCCCAGCAACAAGTGATCCCCTTCGATAGCAATTGCTTTGATACGGAAGAGATCGCTGGATATTCGGCGCAATTCATCCCCTTGCAATGTAACGAGAATGGCCTCGGGCCCTTCATTCGCAATCCACAACCCGCAAAACGTCGGATCGTAGTCAAGACTTGCGGGTTGATTGAGCTCATACCGCCCTGTTTCGCGAAGCTGCAGTGCCGTGGCCGGGGTCGACACAGCAAAAATTAATAAGGCAGTGGTCCTCACAAACACTCAGGATGCTCCTAACTGAGTTAGAAAAGTGGGGCGGTGTCGTGACGGGTCAATACAAAGAACGATTGGTCTCCTAACAACAGAGGCCATCACATTGCCTCACCAGAGGAACGGAGAACGCCAAGAATCGGCCCAAGGTCGCGTGAATTTGAAATATCCATCGACACAAACCAAGGCGATGAACTGGTGCAGTTTCTTGCATCGCAGCGGGACAGGAGGTTCCCTACCACGCAGTACTTATAGACGAGTCTGTCGCGTCACCACTCTCGGCATCGAGTGCTGTTTGGCTTTGGTGCTACCAATTGCAGAATTCGATCTGCCTTAACCAAATTCACAGACAATTTGGTGTCGAACCCCGAAACGCTTAAGCTTCGGCGATCAATGTGCCCCAACTGGAAAAGCCACCGTCTGTCTCGCAGATGATCGTCTCCATCCCGGTTACCGCATCGTTCCCGAAATAGCAGTCCGCAAACGCACCAGTGCCAACAAATGATAGAGTCAGGGCAACAAGCCCCAAAGTTGCAATCCTCTTCATGATACTCACTCCTTTAGATGAGCTTCATGTGGGAGTTGTCTTTTGCTGAATGTATTTTGCTTTGATTAAGTTACTTTAATTTAAGACCGTCTGTGGAGTTGTCTCTTCGGAACGCAGCACGCTGCAAATGTTTGCTCAGAAAAGACAGGTTCAGCATCGAAAATGAAGGAACCGCACATCCGCGTCGAGGCATTGGCACAACTCGATCTCAAGCGGTCTCAAGCAGACCTATCTGAATATCACAGCCCTCTCTTTGGAGATCTTCAATAGAAACCAATCTCACTGACATCTACGCGGGCCTCGTGATCGCGCCCGAAGGCTACAACTCCAACTGAGGTAATTTCGTCAGCAACGGGAATAGCGCGCAATATGGCACCAGAAGCCTTGAAACCTGACAAAGGCAAGTGAACTTCGGTCCATTCGTCGGAAGTTGCGAAAGCGGCCTGATAGTATTGCCACGGAAGCACCGTGCCGCGGGTTCTGAGATGAACGAAATATTGCTCACCGTTCCCCCGTACCAATAACCTGACGCCTGATACACCCTCATCTGGTCGATCAGACAACTTGCGCCGGAACTGGATGAAGCCGCCGTTGTTTTCCGTACTGACCGTTCCGGTCAGCCGCGCGAATGCAACATCACCTTCCGAACGAAACTGCACTTGTCCTGAGGAAACACCTCCCATGACGGTGTCGGCAACGTAGTCCCAACGCGTCTCCGGAGACTTGGAAAAGTCTTCAGTCAGTTTTTCATCAGCCTGAGCCATTGTGCATCCAATGATAACAAGACCTGAAACAAGCCCAATGAAGTTGGCAAGCATTTTGTTCCTTCTCAGTTCAGTATCGCAATGGAAAGGTTCAGCGCCATGGCAAATGCGACCCATGCAAAGTACGGCAGGAAGGCCAGCGTAGAAACCCGATCGGAATTCCTGACCTGAACGATGAACATGACGATCACAGCCAACAACGCGACAATGACCACAAAGGCAATCCACGGCCGTTGCAGTATGAAAAAGGCTGGGGACCACAAAAAGTTCAGAACCATCTGCGCCCACCACAGCTTCATGGCGGTCGAGCTTCGGTCTGCTTCGAACTGGCGCCAACCTACCATAGCGATCAAGACATATAGCACTGTCCAAACTGGCCCAAAAATCCAATTTGGTGGATTGAAAGCCGGCTTAGCAAGCTGCGCGTACCATTCGCCGGGTGCGGTCAGTGTCCCGATCAGGATGCCGCCTCCCACCATGAGCGCAAGGAATGCTATGCGGATTAACCAGTTCGACATTTTGGGATAGCTTTCAGCAGTCCTGTGTCGCCACGTTCACAAATGCTTCGGAAGAGAAGGTCGCAGTACTGGTCTCATCCGCATCGGTAAATGACACCGTGGCGCCTTCGATCTCCGACCCCGTTACGGTGATTTCGCGTTGCCCGATAGTATCATCGACATCGATGGTAAAGGCGAGTGTGTCCCCGGCTGCGAGGGAGGCGATCTCAAGTTCAATTGTATCTTGCCCGTCCACGACCCCTGGGATTTGCCGCAGAGCATCCGCACCCTCAACGAATTCGAGAGGTTGGAATACCTCCACGCCAGCACCCTTTTCGGTAACGTCGAAAATCAGACGTCCGGTAGATTGCGACAAGTCAATTTTGAGGGTCGAGGCTTCTACTTCGCAAGCTCCGACATTTGTCAAAACAAAACGGTCCTTGGGTGCGCCTTCTATAAAGCGAATTTGTACACCAGCTTGAAGGGACGTGGCTGCAAATAGTCCAACGGTGGCCGTAAGAATACTCTTCGAGAACATATTTATCTCCTAATTAAACGGTTCTTGATAGATACGCCTCGGCGGGTTTCCTGGATCAGACTTATACCCTTTGACTATCGTGGTTTAGCAGACAGCAGCTTTCGAAGTTTCATGCTCTGCAGTTAGAACGGCGAAGTCAAAACATGCCATTGTCATTCTCGCTGTTTGCTGGAACTTCCTGAAGAACGTCCCAGTGTTCGACAACCTTGCCATCGGCATCCAGGCGAAAAATATCGATCCCTGCATACTCGAGACCATCAGGCCAGATTTGATGGCAATGCAGAACAACGTGATCGTCTTCAGCAAAGGCTCGTTTGATATCCACACGCTTTCCCGGGTATTCGGCGGCCATGCGCTCAAAATAGTCAACAAAGGCTTGCTTGCCGTCGCCAACATGCGGGTTGTGCTGCGTATAGGTTTCTCCAACAAAGGTTGCGATGGCCTCGGTTGGTCGACACGCGTTGAACATCATTTCGTAAAAAGCGATGACGTTTTTCTTGTTTGTTTCGAGGTCCGGCATGCTGATCTCCAAATCGACGTTTGTACCGCCCAAAAATGTTGGTCCGAGTAATTCTTGGAAGCAACCCGGCAAGGATCGCAATCACTAGTCGGTAAGAGGTTACGTGTTTGATTTTGCGTTCCGACTTTTTCGAGGGTTTGTCCCTTACTCGGGTTCTTCAAAGTCTATATGAATATGATTTCCATCAGGATCGGCCACATGGATTTGGACCATTCGGGCGCCTGGGACGTCAGTCTTGCGATACTGGATATGACTCGAGGTCAATTTTTCTTCGAACGCGCTCAACCCCGTGGCTGAGAGTGCAAAATGCTCGAGCTTGAGCTTCACTTCGGAGCCGACACTTGGCGTTCCTTCGTGCCCCACAAGGTGAACCACCGCGTGATCACCCGCATACAACCAAGCTCCGGGGAACGGAAAATCAGGGCGGGCCCCGAGTTTCAAACCCAGGACCTCTTCATACCAAGTAACCATCTCAGGCAACCTTGTGGTCACGATGTTCACATGATCCAGCCGCTCAATTCTCATCTAAAACCCCTCAAGCACGAGCTTCCCTTTAGCCTTGCCGCTTTCAAGGATAGCATGCGCTTTCATTAGGTTTGTAGCATTGATCCTACCAAGTGTATCGGTTGCTGTGGATCTGATCTTTCCATCATCTATCAACCCGGCGACCTGATTCAGGATTTCGCTTTGACGATTCATATCTCCAGTGCCAAACAGCGACCGAGTGTACATGAACTCCCAATGCAATGAGATCGATTTGGATTTGAACGGCGCGATGTCGAAGGCCTCAGGATCATCGATCAACCCAAAGCGACCTTGGGGCGTCATTGCCTCTCCGGCTTGAGAGGCATAAAGCTGAGAATGGTTTGTCGAATAGATGAAATCCACGTTGTCGATAGCGAGAGCCTCGAGTTGTGTGCCAAAAGGTTCCGCGTGGTCGATGACATGGTGTGCGCCAAGCTCTCGAACCCAGTCTTGTGTCTCGGGTCGGGACGCAGTTGCAATAACCGTCAAGTCAGTAAGAGCCCGCGCCAATTGAATGGTGATTGACCCGACACCACCTGCACCACCAATAACCAGCAACGTATTGGTTCCACCGGGCACGGCATCTTGGACTCGCAAGCGGTCGAACAGCATCTCAAAGGCAGTAAGCGTCGTGAGCGGCATCGCCGCAGCCGCTTTCGCCGGTATGGATTTTGGCGCGGCTCCGACAATACGCTCATCCACCAGATGAAACTCGGCATTGGTTCCCGGTCGGTTGATCGCCCCGGCATACCAAACTGTATCGCCCGGACTGAAAGTCTCAACCGCTTCACCAACGGCTTCGACGACGCCTACTGCGTCCCACCCCAGAATATCAGGTGCTGGAACCGCAGGAGCACGTTTTTGCCGAATTTTCGTATCAACCGGGTTCACTGACACGGCCTGCACCTTCACCAACAAGTCATTCCCCTTCGGCGTCGGTTTGTCGGCCTCGAAGTCGATCAAGGCGTCCGCCCGATCAATCGACCCTGTCTCACGGTATCCCACGGCTTTCATAGCGTGCTCCTTTGTCCGGCTCTGTATCAACCGATGATTGTCATCTCATTCAACGTGAATTCTGCAACGGCACCCTCTGTTGCTTCCAAGTAAGCCGCAAGGTGCTGAGCACCCATGTGGGTTTGCCAAAGCTCCCGGCTTTCCCAGTTTTCGTAGAATACGAAATGAGCCGGGTTGTCGTTGTCCTGGTGCAGGTCATAGTTAATGCAACCCTCTTCGGCACGGGTTATGTCGATGAGCTTGATCAGCTCGGCCTTTACGAGGTCAATCTTGTCGGGGTTGGCTTTGATGTTGGCGACGATTGTCAGCTTGGCCATTGAAATAGATCCCTTGTGTTCTTGAGTGATGCGCTAGATTTACGCCGCAGTCCCTTCGGGATAAATAGGGCAAGATCGAACATATAATCCGGAAAATCCGTTTAATGCTTTTAGACAATCTTCGCTTGTTTCTGACCATAGCCGAGAAAGGCAGTCTTGTGGCCGCGGCGCGCGAGACAGGGATGTCGAGCACGACAGTATCCGAGCGCCTCGCGACCCTAGAAGCACACTACGGAGTGGTTTTATTCAACCGAACCACCCGTTCCATCAGCCTGACTGAAGAAGGCCGGTTACTAGCCGACGGTGCAAAAAGTGTACTCAGTGAGGTTGCGGACTTGGACACACTTGTTCGGCATGGTGCAGAAACTCTATCTGGTCCAATTCGCATAAGCGCGCCTATCGATTTGGGACGGAGCTTTGTCTCCGAAGTTATTGCCGAATTCACCGAAGAGAACCCCGCCGTCTCAATCGAACTGTCCCTCTCGGACGGCTATGTCGACCTAGTAGGCCAGGGTTTTGACCTCGCCGTTCGCTTCGGCAACATAACAGACAGCTCGCTCAGATTGCGAAATCTAGGAAGCTACCAACGGTTCGTATGTGCGTCCCCAGGTTACCTAGCCTCATTCGGAACGCCTGAAAAACCAGAAGATCTGTTAATCCACAACTGCTTGGTCATGAGGTTTGGCGACATGATCGACAACGTTTGGGAGTTTGGATCAGGACCAAATGCCCAGCGCGTATCGGTAAAGGGAAATCGAATAGTCAATGATGGTTCACTCATCCGCGATTGGGCGATTGCAGGCCATGGGGTCGTATTAAAGTCGGAGCTGGATGTCGGCGACGATGTTCGATCTGGCAGACTTGTTTCTGTTTTGCGCGACTTCCTGCCACCGCCAAAACCTTTACAAATGATGTTTCCGCCTAGCCGAGCCCAACCACGCCGCATAACGGCGTTGGCCGAGCATTTGCGTCGCAAGTTTGGTGTGAGTTAAGACCGCAGGGGAAGTCACTAATCTGACAGCAGCTGTGTTTGCTCAATGAATTTCAAAGTCGCCTGTGCCAGCTCTGTGCCAGCATCTTCTTGAATGAAATGCCCCGCTTTAGGCACAACGGTATGGTTTTGACCAACTGCCCCAGGGATCGACTTTTGGAACAGTTTGTCTACCCCCGCCATGACCCTGTCATCTTCTCCAAAAATAGTCAGAAACGGGGTGTTTAGGGTCTTGAGGGTTTCCCATGCGGCTCGGTTGGCTTCAGAAGCTGGATTGTCAGGCGAGTCGGGCACCAGCATTGGAAACTCTCGAGCGCCTGCCAGATAGCGCGCGTCCGGGAATGGTGCGTTGTAGGCTGCGACCTCTTCCTTTGAAATCTTGGATGTAGTGCCGCCAAAAACGATACGGCCCGAATTAAATTCCGGCACGGATTGCGAGTATTCCCGCCAAGAAAGAAATGCGTTGCCCAAAGGCACGTCACCGGTGGGTAAGGCCGTGTTCGCAACAACCACACTAGAGAACCGCTCGGGCATACTCGCAACCAGCCGCAAGCCAATGAGTCCGCCCCAGTCTTGGCAAACCAATGTGATGCCCGTCAGGTCAGCTTTCCGCAACCATTCGGTCATCCAGTCCACATGGCGTTGGTAAGTGTAGTCGGATCGCTCAGTGGGCTTGTCCGACCGGCCAAACCCAATCAAATCAGGAGCCAGAACTCGATGGCCCGCATCTTTGAATAACGGAATCATGTGCCGATACAGGAAGCACCAGGTTGGCTCTCCGTGCATCAACAACACTGGCGGTGCCTGCGCCGGTCCCTCGTCCAAATAGTGCAGTCGGAGAAGACCGCCCTCGGTATCATCCACATCAAGATAGTTCGGGCCAAAGTCGAAATCTGGCAATCCGTCAAACTGGTGGTCCGGTGTACGAAGGAACTTCATCGTGAACTCTCCAAAATTGCCGACGGTCTTGGTCCAACAACAGTGATGGATAAAACTAAAACGGTCCAGTTCCAGCGAATACCGACTTCAGGTTTGGTTGAGTTGGACGCATTGCTTCGGTCCCTCGCGGCGGAGGTTCTTTTTTGCAGACGTCTTGAATCTAACGTTCCGACAAAAATTTGGTCTCAAAAACCCTATATTATGAGTTCATCTGTACGGATCGCCGAGAGGCGGCTCAGAAGAAAATCGCAAGTCCAGTCATTGAGACAACCAAGAAAAGCAGAGTCATGATACCGCCCGAGCGAACAAAATCGACCACCCTGTAACCTGCTGGGCCCATGATCAACGCGTTCACCTGGTGTGTTGGGATCAAAAATGAGTTGGACGTTGAAATTGCCACGGTGAGAGCAAATACAGCCGGGTTTCCACCCGCCGATACAGCAATAGAAACTGCTAGCGGCACCAGCAGAACAGTTGCACCCACATTCGACATGACCAACGTGAACGCCGTCGCCAAAACGGCGATTCCTGCTTGCAACGACCAGATCGGCCACCCCTTCAAAAGGGCCAACACATGCGCTGCAATCCAATCCGCAGTGCCGGTGTTCTGAACCGCCTGCCCCAACGGGATCAGTGAAGCGAGTAGAAAAACTGTGCTCCAACTTATCGACTCGTAAGCCTCATCAATCGACAGCACCCGGCTCAAAACCATGCCAACAGCGCCAACTAACAGGCACAACGACAAGCGTAGGTCAGAAAATAGAATTAAGCTCAACGCTATCAGGAAGAAAGCGAGCGCCCATCCGACCTTGTGTGGCCGCAACTCTTCCTGGGGAAAGTCCGAGGTGACAACGACGAAATCCCGGTCTGCCTTCACTCGTGTCAGACGGTCCCACTGCACGTGCACCACACACGTGTCGCCGGCTTGCAAAGGAACTTGCCCGATATGCGTAGCTGAATGATCTTCGGTCTCAACGTGGCTTAGTGTTTCTTCGCCACGCTGAATGGCCAACAAAGACAAACCATGTGTTTGGCGGAGACGTAAATCGATCGGAGTCTGGCCGATCACCGAAGAACCGGGAGGAATAACAACCTCGGCCACCCCCGATTGGGTCGCGGCGAAATCGTCTGCAAAGACATCTAATTGGTGCAGGATCTCCAAGCCGTAAGGCTCAGCAAACTGGTGCTCAACCACCCGACGCAGGCCAAGCACGGCAAGCCGCGCCGGGGCTTCGATCTTGGTATCAGCCATCGGCGCGATGACCTTGTGGCCGCGATAAGATGTGCCCAGAATGTACATGTTATGGGCGACCATCAGATCCGAAAGCGTTTGCCCGATGATGATCGAGCCTTCAGGGACACGTATCTCAAACATATCGGCCCTAAGCCCGTAGGTGTTTTCGACATAGGCCTGCATGGACCGCGCCGAGCTTGCATCTTCTCCACGCTCCCGCTGCGCTGGAAGGACCCAACGACCAAAAAGCACGAAGTAAAGCACCCCTGTCAGCACCAGCATCACACCGATGGGCGTGACTGAAAACAACCCAAATGTCTCCATTTGTTGGTCAGCTGGAAGGGATGAGTTTGCCGAAACAATCAGGTCATTCAACAGGATGAGGGGCGACGACCCGACCAATGTAATCGTACCACCCAGGATAGCGCAAAAACCCATGGGCATCAGCAACCTACTCATCGGGATTTCCGTACGTGCCGAGATGCGGCTCACAACAGGCAGAAAAAGCGCAGCTGCTCCGACGTTCTGCATGAAGGAGCTTATGACACCAACCGTTGTTGATATGATTGGGATAATCCGAGCCTCTGTCGTGCCACCATTCTTGAGGATCAAGGCCGCAACCTTTGACATAAGTCCAGTCTTATCGAGCCCAGCCCCTATTATCATAACTGCGATGATGGACATCACAGCGTTCGAGGAAAAACCTTCAAAGAGCCTAGAGACATCGGCAAGATTACCTAGCCCTGGCAGATAGCTCAGTGCGCCAAGCAGCACCATTACGAGAATTGCTGCGACATCGATCCGAATAATCTCAGTAACAAAAAGTAAGACCGTGAAAGACAATAGACTCAGTACGGCTATCATTTCGTACGTCAGTGTTGGTAATTCCATATCGTACTCCCAACCTAACGTTACCTGAATAGCAGCAAATGCGAAGGACCAACTCTGCGCCGAAGGTAAGGCCAAAGTCCATCAGGCCGGCTCACACAACTGGTTTTCTCGGACATGGTATGTGCTGAAACCTGGATTTCGCCAACTTAAAGAGACGCTGATGATAAACTCAAATGCGCCTCTTAGTCACCGCAATCGGAGGGAAGCAGTCCATTCGCGGACGTGTGATAAATCCCAGCTTCCAGAAAAGTTATTGCCGTAACCGCGAAAAGAGCGCGCCCAAACCGGCGCGCTAATTCTATTTGCTATTGCATGTCACCAAGGAGTTAAGAGTGATGCATCACTCTGCGGCAACCGCTTCCTCTTCCAGTGCCGGGTAGTCGGTGTATCCTTTTTCATTCCCGCCGTAGAGGGTCGTTTCATCCAACTCATTCAGCGAGGCGTCTTTCTCAAGCCGACTGACAAGATCCGGGTTGGAAATGAACGGTCGGCCAAAGGCCACCAGGTCGACGGCTCCGATCTCAACCGATTCAATCGCCATTTCGCGGTCATAAGCGTTGTTGCCCATTTTCGCACCGTCGAACAAATCATAGAGCGCCTTGAGATCGCCACCTTCAGGAATATCGCGCGGGCCGCCGGTCTGTCCTTCCACGAGATGGAGATAGGCCAACCCATAACTATTCAACAATTTGATCGCATGCGAGAACGTCGCCTGTGGGTCACTGTCGGAAATGTTGTTGGCGTTGGAGAAGGGGCTGAGGCGGACACCAACACGGTCGGCGCCCCATACGTCGACAACTGCGTCCATGACTTCTTTCAGGAACCGTGCTCTGTTCTCGACAGGACCACCATATTCGTCTTCACGCTTGTTGGAATCGTCCCGCAGAAACTGATCAATAAGATATCCGTTGGCTGCATGGACTTCGACACCGTCAAAACCAGCCTCCTTGGCATTTTCTGCGGCCCTCCGGTAGTCGTCCACTATGCCAGCAATTTCTCCGATGGCTAGAGCACGCGGCTCAGATGTTTCAACAAACCGCTCACCATCAAAGGTCTTGGCCTTTGCGCCAATCGCGGATGGCGCAACAGGGGCGCCGCCATCCTGCTGCAAGCTGTGATGCGAAATCCGGCCAACATGCCAAAGCTGGATCACAATCTTGCCGCCCTCAGCATGGACGGCTTCAGTCACTTTTTTCCAGCCGTCGATCTGTGCTTGGGAAAAAATGCCGGGTGTCCATGCATAGCCTTTGGCTTGGGGCGAGATTTGCGAAGCTTCCGTGATGATCAGACCAGCACCCGCCCGTTGCGCGTAGTACTTGGCCTGCAATTCATGGACGCTGTCATCCTCGGCTCTTGCCCGGTTGCGGGTCAGTGGCGCCATGACAACGCGGTTTTTCAGTTCAATTGCGCCAGCTTTGATGCCGGAGAACAGTTTTTCATCAGCCATTGCTGCTTCCTTCTTTGGTTTAGTTCTATCAGACGGTTTTGGACTATTTGGTCCAAAATTAGGTTTGCGATTACTTAATGTTTTTTTTGATTTCAAAACATTAAGTTAGGTGGAACTAAGGTGATATCACCAACCGAGCTTGATTCAGAGTTTGCGATATCTGCTCCGCGGGAACACCCGCCTTGCGCAAAGCTAAAGTACCGATTGCAAGGGAGGCAAAGGCGCGCGCCTTGTCGAGCGCCTGTCCCGGATCCGAAGGCTCAAGCGCTTTCGCAATAATCTCGTCTATACTCTTCAAATGGTGACGCCCGAGAGCCGCGACTTCCTCATCATGAGGAGCAAGCTCCGTAAGGCAGTTGATCAGCATGCAGCCATCACGACCGCCTTGCGGGTTCGCCAAAGCTTCCATTATCGCACCAACGGGGTCATCTCCGCCCGAGTCTGCGACCTCACGCAGAGTTTTCAAACCACGCCTCGAATAGTGGCTGAGGGCTTTGTGAAACAAAGCTCGTTTGTTGCCGAAAGTTCCATAGAAGCTGGACCTGCTCAAACCCATGGCCTTGGTCAAATCGTCCAAAGATGCGGTCTCATATCCCTTGTGCCAAAAAACGCACAGGGCTTTTTCCAAAGCCTCGGCTTCATCAAAGCCACGAGGCCGACCCAGGCCAACAGGCGAATTGTTGTCGCCAACTATAAGAGTATCTTCGCTCATGGTTTGGATTTGGAATGGTCGGTCCAGGAATTCAAGGGACCCGTCGAGGATTCTGGATTAATCAGTCCGAATTGCAGCCAGCGACAGTAGTTTCTTAGGTTACTAGAAATACCGGACCCGCCCGTCGCGCTCGCTATATGGCTGATGTACGCCAAAACTGCCGACGGAGACCTATGCGTTCCGGAGTTGATTGGCCACGAAATTGGACAAACCCAATCAAACATGACCGTAGTAGTCGCGAGAAACGACTGCTGAGTAGGCACAGTACAGCAAGGTCCCCCAATCGAAAATCGGCAGGCCAACCTCGCGCTGTGCTGCACGAGAAAACGGTTGCATCCCTGTGCATTCATAAACGATGGCGCCGACATTCGGATCGCGTGCCACGAGTGCCTTTGTCGCTTCGACCATCTGTATTTCGCAGCCTTCGTAACGTGCGTGCAGCTCTTGCGGGCGTTTTTCCGGATCACAGAGTTTGTCGAACTCGGTCACTCCCAGCTCGTCCTGGGCTCCGCCAATGATCAGGTTGGAATTCGTATCAATACCGACGGCTTCGAGGTGGCGATTCGTCAGGAAGCGGCGTTGGGCACACAGGATCGCCACCTTCTTGCGGCTGCCGATCAGTGTCTGGGCAAATGGCACCTGTAGCAGGCTGGACGTGAACACCGGCACGCTAACGGCGTTGGCGACCTCCTGCTGGAAATAGGCAAAGTACCCACATTCTGCGGCAATGGCACGACACCCGTATCTTTCCAACCGCTTTGCGGATGCAATGATGGGCGCGCGAACTGGTGTCTTGCCCTGGTCCCAAACCAAGGTCTTGTTGCCGACGTCTGTGGCGATGTCGTACTGGATTGGAAAGGGAAACGCGCTTGGGTTTCGCACGTCACCGGGGAAGCCCGGATAGGCATCGTCCAGAAGCATGACGCCAAGGCCCATCCCATAGCCCACATGGTTCTGACGCACGTGGATATCTTTGATGCCGGGGTCACGGGGTGAATAAAACATTTAGTTAGGCCTTTTCGTGTCAGGGCATTTTGGCGGGCCAACATACAGTCGACCCGCCCCAGTCTGATCAGCTGTTGCGTTTGAGGAAGTCGACCAGCAGGGCCGAGATCTTCTCAGGCTGGTCTTCCATCGAAAAGTGGCCGCAGTCCTCGAGCACATGCAGTTCCGAGCCGGGGATGGCGTCGTTCAGCTTGTGGGCCCACGCAACCACCTGCCAGGCGTCATCCGCGCCCCAGATTAATTGGACCGGACGCTCACCGAGCTCGGCGTAGCGCGGCGCGACCTCATCGGTGTGCTTGGGGTCGTAGTGCGTAACTTGATGCTGAAAGAAACTGCCCTGGCCTACGGGACCACAGATGAAATCGAGGTAGGTTTCCATCGAGGTTTCGGCGAGACGTTTCTTGTTCTGTACTGTCGAATACAGCCAATCCCGGAAATGCTCACGGTGTTCTGCATCCGGCGCCTTGATCAGCTTCTCAAGACCCGCTTGCATCTGTTCGTGGGTGCGCTTCGAGGGCCAGCTGTCAAAGCTCACCACGTCGATCATGGTCAGCGTGCGGACACGCTCAGGGGATTGGATGCAGAACCGCTGGGCGACACCACCGCCGATGTCATGGGCGATGACATGCAGATCATCCAGTACCCAGATATCGAGCAGCCCTTCAAGGATCGGAACTTGCCCGGTGACCGAGGTGTCGATGTTAAGATCGCGTGGACGTTCCGACAGACCATACCCGAGCAGGTCGAATACGTGCACCTTGTGTCCGACCTCGACCAGCGAAGGCAGGATGTTGCGCCAGATCCAGGATGAGGACGGAGTGCCGTGGATGAGGACTACAGGTTCGCCTTCACCATGCACGCCGTGGGCGATGCGATTTACGTTTATCACACAGTGTTGGTCCACAAGTTGGATCATGATTTTTCTCCTGCTTTGGTGGGCTGGTCGGGCAGCTATTCGGGATGATTTCAAGGAAAGGGAGCGCAGGACCGGTCAGACGCTCCAGGCAAAGATGCCGTAGGCGCCGGCGGCAATGTAGAAGCCCTGCATCGTCGTCCAGCCCCACATCCGCTTGCGCACCGCAAGGGTGAAAAGAAGGAGCGCCGACAACAGGAAAAACACGAAGGAAAGCACCTCGTATCCAGTGTTGGAGGCGATGAGCAGGGAATAGGCGATGGACAAAAAAGGCTCCACCCCACTCAAGCGATTTGTTTGCATCGGTTGTCATGTTTCAATCCGTTTTATGACTTTCCCTGATTGTAATTTCAGAGCAATCAATCTAACAAATGAATGATTGTCATGAATCTATAATATATACGAATGGAGTCATGCCATGGCTGAACGGCTGGAAATAGATGGCCTGCGGGCGCTTCTGGCGATCTCGTCTCATGGGGGCGTCACCCGCGCGGCCGAACATCTTGCATTGTCCCAACCGGCGGTCAGCCACAAGATCAGGCGGCTGGAAAAGGTGCTGGATTGCGATCTTCTGGCGCGCCGCGCGGGCGGACCGCTGTTCACCGAGGCGGGTGAGCGGTTGCTGGGATATGCACAGCGCATGATGGATCTGCATGACGAGGCGCTGGCGGCATTAGGTAAGAAACCACTCAAGGGTATGATCCAATTGGGCATGACCGAAGACACAACGGGCGGCGATGTGGCCCGTATTTTGGGCCGCTTCACCCGGCTACACCCGGAAACCCAAGTGCGCACACGGATCAGCCAGAGCCTGACCCTCGCAGATTGGTTGGAGGCCGGTGAAATCGACGTCGCAGTCATGCAGGTCTTCAGCCGCGATGTGCTTCCTGACGATCTGGTTCTCTATGAAGACCAGTTGCATTGGATCAAATCGCATGACCTTCCATTGGACCTGTCGGTCCCGGTGCCGTTTCTCGCCTTTGACAGCAACTGTTTCTACAAACATTGGGCCAGTGCCGAAGGGGCGCGGGGTGGGCAACGGTTTGAAACGGTCTTCGAATGCCCCAGTGCGGCGGGCATCCTATCGTCCGTGCGCTCGGGGTTAGGGGTCGCGCTGATGAACGGGCTGCACCTGTCGCCTGATCTGGAGGTTGTCGAAGATATGTTCCCCGAGCCGCCTTCCATCGCCTATGTCGTGCGAACTCGCCCCAAGAACCGGAATGATGCAGTCAAGGCGCTCATCCAGGAAATCTCTCGACAGGTTAGAAATGCAATTCCCCTACGCGTTGCTTGATGAACCGGCCCTGGCCTCTATCGAAGTACAAGCAGCCCAAATTCTCGATGAAATAGGGGTAGAGTTGCAGGGAGATCCCGGCAGCCTCGACGCTATGGCGTCGGTCGGGGCGCGGATTGACGGGGAGCGCGTGCGTATCGACGCTGACCGTCTGCGCGATCTGATTGCAGATGCGCCCGCATCCTTTATCTGGCAAGGGAAAACTGAAGCGGCTTCAGTAACGGTCGGAGGCGACCGCCAGGTGGTCGTCCCCTTCTATGGCCCGCCGAATGTCCGGCACGCGGACGACAGCCTCCGCCGAGGCACCCTCGAGGACTACCGCGAACTCGTGCGCCTGTGCGATGCTTCGCCGGCAATCGACAGCACCGGCTTTCAGCTTTGCATCGCCCACGACGGGGACGCGCTCGTGCCCTACATGGAGCTCGCCCGCGCCCACCTGGAGCTTTCGGATAAGCCGATGATGGGCACCGTCCTGTCCGAAGACGCCCTGCGCGAGGTTGCCAACGCGGCTGGGGTCAAGGATACGGTCGAAGACTGTCGGTTGCTTCATCTGATCAACCTGACGCCCCCGTTGGTCTTTCAGGCCAATCCTTTGCGCTGCCTGCGTGCGTCGGCCGAATTGGGGCAGGCCAGCCTCGTTGCCTCTTACATGATGATGGGCGCCACGGCGCCGGTGACCGTTGCCGGGGCGCTGGCGCAGGGGCTTGCGGAAATCATGGTTGGTCTGGCTTTGACGCAAGTCTATCGCCCCGGGGCACCGGTAGTGGGCGGGATCTTCGCACCCCCGTTTTCGATGCAGTTCATGGGTCCGATCTTTGGAACACCAGAATCTCACCTGGCCCAATTGGCAAGTTGCCAGTTGGTGCGCCGACTTGGGGTCCCCTGCCGTGGCGACGGTTTGGTCACGTCGTCCAAGATCAATGACGCTCAGGCCGGATATGAAGGCGCCAGCGCCTTCGGAGCATCTTTGGCCGGAGGAGCCGACCTGATCTTGCACGCAGCGGGTTGGCTGGAGTTTGGCCGGACCGTCGGTGTTGATAAGTTCGCTTCTGATGAGGCGATCCTGCAGGCGCAGCTCTCAAATCTCCAAAGCTGCCATTCATCGGGATGTTTCCAAACGATGGCTGTAGGCCGTTAGTTAAACTTTGCAAAACCTGGTGTCTGCGCGTTACAGACCTTCGCGAGAATCCAAGTAAAAGGCCTCATGGAACCCAAAGTCCCTTAGGGAGACCCTTTGCGGGATTGAGCAACACAAATGGCCGTAACCGCAACGACTTCGCTAAAACTGATTGAATTCATCGCAATGGCAGACAGCCGCGCAGCGCAAAAGCTATGGGCAAACTACGCAGACATATGGGTGCGCATAAATTTGCACGATTTGCGAAAAGCGTTGCATGAATAGTCACAGCGCATGGATGTCGAACGGATCGGAAAAACCTTTGATCCTAGTGCCGACAAATGTCTCCAGCACATTAGCCATTTCCAAGAGATCACAGGTTTCTTGATCAACCAGAATTCGACTTCCAGTTTTCTGCGTTTCTGCTTCCAGGCGAGCAGCAAGGTTTACGGTCGATCCGATACAAGTATACGTCGCCCTGTTGTCTGTACCGGCATAACCAGCGACGACTTCTCCAGTCGCTATTCCGATACCGATTTTTAGGTCACTCTTCCCTTCTGAGCGCCGTTCGAGATTTAATATCTCAATCATGTTGTGCATTTCATGCCCTGACGCCACTGCACTTTGCGCGGAGTTGGACAGCGGCTGCGGAACTCCGAAAAGGGCCATCAAACCGTCTCCCAACATCAGGCTGACAATCCCGCCATTGCTGGCAACAGCCTCGAACATCAACGTGTAGAAGGTGTTGAGCAGGTCGATTGTTTCCTCGGGAGCGAGATCTTCCGATAGGGTCGTGAAGCCGCGAATATCACAGAAGAGTACCGAAGCGTTGGCACGTTTGCCGCCTATCGCAAAGCCAGATTCTTGCAGGTCTTGTGCAACCTCTGTTGTCGCAAAGCGCTCTAGCAGCCGCTTTTGTTCGTCCCTGAGTCTTTTCTTTTCAAGGCCGCTGGAGACGCGCGCACCGAGAAGTGTCTTGTTGACTGGTTTTGGCAGGTAGTCTTCAGCGCCCAATTCAATGCACCGCACGACATTGTCCAGACCCTCAACAGAAGACGTTACAATTACCGGCAGATCGCGCAGGTCGGTGTCGGATTTGACGGCTTCCAAAACCTGAAAGCCGTCCATTTCCGGCATTTCGATATCCAGTAGAAGCAAGTCAAACGGCTGGCTAGACAGCATCTCCATAGCAACCCGGCCGTTTTCCGCGACCGATGCTTGGTGACCCAAAAGCTCTACGCTGCGCGACAAAAGCAAGCGGTTCACCTTGTTGTCGTCGACGATGAGCAAATGGCCGGGAGCGTCAGTCATCAATCAGACTCCGTAAAGCCGTGGCCGCAGTGGTGAGGGCTGTCTCCAACGCCGTCGCATCTTTTAGGTCTCCAGCCTCGGGCAGTTCTCCAAGCTCAACTTTCTTGGCCAGTTCGGCAAGAGCCGTCGCACCAAATGTGTTGGCGTTTGACTTGATAGAATGCGCAGCACGCCGGTAACGGTCGGCATCGGCCGCAGCCGCAGCCGCTTTCAATTCGTCAATCATGCCGGGCGCTTCGTCGAGAAAGGTGTTCACAAGTTCGGCTGCAAATTCTTCGCCTGTGGCGTCTTTAAGCTCTGCCAAGATTTCATGATCAATTGGGCTGTCTGTCATGGATCACCTTCTTATTCTTGGGGAATTTAACAGGGCTTCGACAAGGGCAGGTACGCGGATCGGTTTGGTGATATAGTCGTCCATCCCTGCATCCAGGCACATCTCACGGTCCCCCTGCATTGCGTTCGCGGTCATCGCGATAATGCGAGGACGACTTCCATCCGAATGCGCTTTGTTGATGCGGCGAGACGCTTCAAGACCATCCATCTCGGGCATTTGCACATCCATGAATACGACATCGTATGTTTGCCGGTTGACGCTTTCGACTGCTTCAACACCGTTGCTGGCCAGATCAGCGCGATAGCCCATCTGCTCTAGCAGTCGCAGCGCAAGTTTCTGGTTCACCAAGTTATCTTCGGCCAGCAAAATCCGTAACGGATGTCGCGTCGCCAGATCCGGATCTGTTTGAGGTTTGTCCTGTGGCTTGGACGGCTTTACTCGCACCTTTTCAGTCGCGAACAGTGTGACCAGGGTGTCGAACAGGTGGGATTGGCGCAAGGGTTTGGCGAGGTTGGCAGCAAAGAGCCCATCCTCCAGATCTGCTTCACGCGGACCAAGTGAACTGAAAAGGATTAGCGGCAAACCCGGCTTCTTGACGCAAAACTTTTTAGCAAGCTCTTCTCCATCAATTTCGGGCATATGCATGTCGAGAATAGCCAAATCGAACTCGACGCCTTCTTCTAGTATGCTCAGCGCCTCGAACGGAGACTCACAGGTCGTGGTCTGCGTGCCCCATTTCTCGGTTTGAAGAGACAGGATTTTACGATTGGTGGCATTGTCGTCCACCATCAAAATTCGTTTGCCTTCGAGTTCAGGCTGAACGCCGACAAGACTGCGAGAAGACGACTTAACGGGTTTCGCAGGTTTTGCCTGAATCTTGAAAATGAAGGTGGAACCGCTCCCCTCGCCATCGCTTTCAGCCCACATGGTCCCACCCATAAGTTCGGCGAGGCGTTTCGAGATCGCAAGACCCAGACCAGTGCCGCCATATTTCCTGGTCGTTGAACTATCTGCCTGACTGAAAGACTGAAATAGTCGACTCATGCCTTTTTTGGACAGGCCGATTCCGGTGTCTCGGACTTTAAACGTCAGTTCGAGCATTCCCTGTACCTTGGAAGATTGCTCAACAGACAGAACTACTTCGCCGCTTTCGGTAAACTTCACGGCGTTGGAAAGAAGGTTTAGCAGAATCTGCCGTAATCTCGTTAAATCGGCGCTAATCGCCAGCGGCAGCGCGTCATCGAACTCATAGGCCAAATCGAGTTGTTTCTCGGCAGCCTTGCCGCTGATTAAATCGAGTGCGCTTTCTACGCACTCGCGCAGGTCAAACGGATGGTTTTCGATATCCATCTGTCCGGCCTCAATTTTCGAGAAGTCTAGGATCTCGTTGATGATCCCCAAAAGCGCATCGCCGCTATCGCGGATCGTATTGGCATAGTCACTTTGTTCTGCATCCAACTCTGTGTCCATCAACAGCCCGCTCATCCCGATAACGGCATTCATGGGGGTTCGAATTTCGTGGGACATCGTCGCCAGGAAGGCGCTTTTTGCTTCGTTTGCTTCCTCAGCAACTTTTCGCGCCTCTTCAGCCTCGCGGAATAGACGAACATTCTCGATGGCAATTACCGCCTGGTCTGCAAACGAGTAGGCGAGGTCGATCTCATCTTTGGTAAAGGCGCCAGCTGTTTTCCGAGCGAACACCAATACACCCAGACACGCCTTGCCTTTTATTAGTGGCAGCAACAGAGCCGCGCGAACGCCATGCCGGTCATACGTAATCTGCTCGAACGGCGAGAGTTCGAGCGTATCCCAATCCGGAAGGTGGAGCATCTTCTTCTCATGAAGAACCTGCGCGGGAAAGCTGGACATTGGATCCGGGTCGATAGGGAAACTTTGGTTTCCTTCAAGGGTGGCAACACCGTCTGCACTCACCCGCGCGAGCACCTCGAACGTGTTACCTTGAGCGGTCATGGCCGCAACCATATCAGAGGAAACCAACCGCACACCTGCTTCTGCGATTGCTTCGAAGACTGGCTTGATGTCGTCAGGAGACTGGCTGATCACCCGTAGAACGTCCGCACTCGCAGTCTGACGTGCCAGGGAAGCTTGCGTTTCATTAAACAGGCGAACGTTTTCCAGCGCGATGATGGCCTGATCGGCGAAGGACTCGGCGATGGCGACTTCATCTTCGCTGAAAATTTTGGCAGTTTTTCGGATGAACACCAAGGCACCGAAGCATTCCGTCCCGCGCATCAGAGGCACTGTCAGCGAAGACTTGAATCCTTTCCTGCGGATGATCTCTTGATCGCGTGGGGGTAGCTCATCGTAACGCCATTCGGGCAAATGCAAGGTCTTGCCGCTCTTGATTGCCCTTGAGGGCAAATTGTCTTCGGGATCAATTGGCAGGCGCTCGTTCCATGTGATTTCTTCGACACCATCAGGTGTCGCAGCAGCGATCTGCCAAAGTTCAGTCTTGTTCGCCTGAATAGCAATCGACAGGTCGCAATCTATGAGGGTCGTTGCCAGTCCGACAATCTTTTCAAAAACCGGTTTGGTATCTGTTGGGGACTCAGAGATTACTCTTAAGACATCCGCGCTTGCGGTTTGGCGCGCGAGGGCGGTCTGCGTTTCGTTGAAGAGTTGCGAGTTCTGAATTGCGATTATCGCCTGCGACGCGAAGGTCTCCATTTGCTTGATTTGTTTTTCGTCAAAAGCGGCCGCCGTTCGGCTCCCCATGCTGATAACGCCAATTGTGTCACCATCACGGATCAGTGGCACGGAAAGAACGGATCGATAGCCTTCGAGATTGGACTTGAGCAGCGGATCATAATTGGGGTCAGCTTGAGTGTCCTCAACATAGTCAGCCCTTCCATGCAAAAGCGCACGTGCTGTGGCTGATGTTTCCCCGGGTTCAAACGGATGCACCTTTAGAAAATCCGCGAATTTGGCCGATACATTGTGTCCGGCAAAATAATGGTACTTTCCATCTTCGGGTGTCTTAAGCGCCACGAAGGCATCCTGTAGGCGGCAAATGCGGGACGAAACGGCCAGCAATGCTTCCAGTACAGGCTCTAGCGCGTCAGGAGACCGGGAAATAACTTCGAGTACTTCGTTTGTGGCTTTTTGGTACTCTAACGATTCCTCAATTTCCGCCGTTCGGGCTGTCACCTCGTCGAAGAGGTGCGCATTTCCAAGCGCTATGACCGCTTGCGAGGCGAAGGTTTCAACCAAAGCTATCTGCTTGTCTGAAAACGCCCCAATTTTCGAATGAGCAAGTGAAATCACACCCAGCGTGACTTCATCCTTGACCAGCGGAACCCCTAAAGCTGAACGAAATCCGGCATCCAGTGCTTCTTCTTTCCAGGCATAATCCGGGTCGTGCTCAAAATCTTCAATGTACACCGTTTTGCCTGTTAGCGCGACGCGTCCCGTGGTTGTGCCCTTGTCTGGTACAAACACCTGACGGTTTATAATGTCGTTGTGTGCCGCGGCGGAATTGTGGGTCGCAGCAACGTCATAAATTCCGGTTTCTTCGTTTAGAAGTGCGACGTAAGACGCTTCGGGTTTGCAGATGCGAACCGCCACTTGCAAAATAGCTTTGAGAACTGGATCAAGTTCATTTGGCGAGCGTGAGATCACTCCCAGCACTTCAGACGTGGCCGTTTGATAGTCGAGCGCTTCTTCAACTTCCGCGGTGCGTGCCTGCACTTCTCTGAACAACCGGGTGTTGTTTATGGCTATCACAGCCTGGGATGCGAATGTCTCTAACAGGTTGACCTGTTTTTCACTAAACGCCCCGGGCTTCCGGTGGGCCATGACAATAACACCAACGGTCACGCCATCGCTGACTAAGGGAACGCCGAGGGTGGTGAGGTAATCACCGATCTCCGCCGCCACCTTCCATGTGTAAGTTGGATCCTTACTCGTATCTTTTATGTAAACAGTCTTGCCGTGAAGAGCCGTGCGGCCGATGCACGAGCCTTCCTCTGGAGCAATGGGGTTGTCTGACAAATAGTTAAGAAACGCATCGCTCACGTTGTGGGACATGGCCACACGGTACAACCCATCGTCAGCATCCCGCATTGCGAAGAATGCATACTCTGGGTCGCAGATACGTGAGGAAACTTCCAGGATTGCATCCAGCACACGTGGAAGATCGTTGGGCGAGCGAGAGATGACATCTAAAACCTCTGACGTGGCAGTCTGGTATTCTAGTGACTGCACGACTTCGGCAGTGCGTTCCTCTACTTCCCGGAACAGGTTGGCATTCGTAATGGCGATAGTGGCTTGGTCGGCAAAGGTTTCTAATAACTGAATCTGTTTGGTGGAAAATCCCGAAACCTCGATTGATCCGACCGAAATCACACCTACGACCTCGCCATTCTTAACCAATGGGACCCCGAGCACGGACCGATATTCCCCGACGCCGCTGTCTTTTATCCAAGTATAAGAGGTCTCGGTTTCAATATCTTCGATATAGACAGTGCGTTTCGACAGAATGGCTCGCCCGCTTACACCGCTTTCATCAGGCGAAATAGGATGCGCTCTGACATAATCGGCAAAGGTCGTGTCCTGCGTGAGTATCGCATGAACATGAAAAAGCTGATCGTCGGGGTTCAGCATCGCAACATAAGCATCCTGCAATTCGCAGATGCGAGAAGCTTCTTTGAGGATAGCGTCGAGAACAGGGGCCAACTCATTTGGTGACGCCGAAATCACCCGCAGCACTTCAGATGTAGAGGTCTGGTATTCCAACGCCTGCGTCACTTCCGCCGTGCGATCCTGGACTTCGCGGAACTGGCGGACGTTCTCCATTGCGATCACGGCTTGAGCCGCGAAGGTTTGAACCAGTGCCACGTCGTCATCTGAGAAAGGTGCAACTTCACGGCGGTATAGGACAATTACACCGAGACCCACGCCATCCTTCATCAACGGAACTGCCAGAACCGAGCGGGCTCCTTCAATCTCAACCATCTGAACCCGTTTCGGGTCACGATCCCGGAAGTACAGGGGATCGTCCGCGATATCGTCCTGGCGAATGACCTCGCCATCGATCATTGGTTTGATCGCAATTAATTCCGTGCGTGTCAGCGGCTCGACGAAGTTTTTGAGCGCTTCGTCAAAGTCGGTTCTTGCGCCGATATTGGCCGGGATCGTTGCGAGCCCGCGTTCATTATCAGCGACACATAAAAACGCGAGCGGGGCTTTGCACAAACGGCTGGAGTTTTCGAGAATGCTTTGGAACACAGGTCTTTCGTCGTCGCGGCTACGGCTGATGACCTCGAGGATTTCTCGCGATGCTTTTTCACGCTCCAGTCGTTCCTGAACCTCTCGAAACTGGCGCGTGTTTTCTATCGCTATGACTGCGTGTTTGGCGAACTCTTCGATGAATTGCACGTCGGGATCAGAAAACGGGCGCACTTCGCGCCGGCTAACCGCAATAGCACCTATCGCCTGTTCCCCCTGCATCAGGGGCACAACGACCCGTGACCTGATGCCTTCGACCTCGACCATTGTAACAGCAGTAGGATCACCCGAGCGGTAGAACTCTGTGTCGGCGATGTCCTCGACGCGTACAACCTTGCAATTTCGTATCGCAGCCGCCGCCGTGACTGACCCATCAAGAGGCCACTCTTCCCCCAATTCGACGTCGGTCCTATCATGCCCCCATGCACCGGCCAATTGAATGTGGGTTCCCGCAGCGTTGACCAAAACCAGCGCCGCCTGATCAGCGTCACAGATTTCAGTGGCCTGCTGAAGCACGGCTTCAAAGACTCGTGCATCATTGTCCCGGCTTTTGCTGATAACACTCAGAACCTCCTGCGTCGCAGCTTGGCGTTCCAGCTGAGTGTGCAGCTCTTTCAGTTGACGGGTATTGTCGAGGGCAATGACGGCTTGCGCGGCAAAGCTCTCGACCAAAGAAATCTCGTCATCGGAAAAGGGTCGCACTTCACGCCGGTAGATCCCGATGACACCTACGGGGTCACCATTTGCTGACATCAAAGGAACCGTCAGGAACGAACGGACACCTTCCTCATCAACCAACTGCCGACGCCAGGGATCACCGTTGATGTAGTGGTCTGTCTCGCGCAAATCGACGTTGTGAATGACGCGCGCTTCCCGCACGGACTCGGCAATTTGTAAATTTGATTCCAGAGACCAGCGATCAACGCCGACCTTGTATGTAGCTAATTGATCACCAAAATGGGCGGCGTATTCCAAATGCGTTCCAGCCTCATTTAGCAGGCTCAACGTGGCTACATCTGTTTCGCAAAGCCGGGCCGTGTTTTCCAAGATCGTCTGAAATACCGGCGCTTCATCATCCCGAGACCGACTGATCGTCTCCAGAACATCACGCGTGGCACCTTCACGAGCCAGTCGCACCTGCAACTCGCTAAACTGTCGAACGTTTTCAATTGCAATGACCGCCTGAGCGGCAAAAGTTTCAACCAACTGGACCTGATCATCGGAATAAGGTCGCACCTCATCCCGTGCCAACATCAGGCATCCGATTGCACTGCCACCCACTTTCAATGGAACAAAGAGATTGCTCCGGCACCCATGCGTGTCGACAATGAGCTTAAAGCGCTCATCTCCCGATTTATGGAAATCGGTGTCGCCCATGTCGACAACACGTTTTGTCTCACCGCTGAGAATAGTGTCAGTCACAATGGAGTTGCCTGGCTCCATTGTGTATTTGCCGTCGAGCCAGAGCTGTTGAATATCCGGGTGTAAATTGACGCTTGCAATCAGTTGCTGACGAGCATCCCCTTCTTGCCCGAGTACCAGACCGGCAAAAAAGGCATCACAGAGATCTTTTGCCAGCGTTACAATCAGGTCGCATACTGGCTGGATGTCGTCCTTGGTCTCGGAGATCGCTTGCATAACCCGCGCGGTGGCTTCGAACCGAGCTTGCTGATCATCCGCGCTGAGCCCAGAGCTTTGCGCAGATGACGACGCTGAATCAGCAGTCTCTGTTGATGCCTTCTTTCCACCCACCTGCGTTCGTGCCCCCACGCAAACTAATGAAACACACAAGACCGGAGTTTAGAGGGCATACGATAGAAGTCACAGTGTTTCTTTCTGGACAGTATCCGCGACTGAGCAGCCTCTTCTGCCTAGTGCATTTTTTTTCCTGTTAGGATAGCTACGATAATGTGAGCGAATTCCACCAATAGGTATAATAATCTAGTACCCGAGGGACAGTTGCGGTCCTTTGATTCAAGACCATTTGCGTTGCATACCATTTTGGTCGCGTCGAAATCGGGTGCGGCTACAGCAAACCTCCTCTGTTATTGAATATCAATTTTTGCAGGCCTTAAGATTCGGGTATCGGCGTTGGTTATCGACGCCTGAGGGCTCTATTAAGGATCTCCAAAAAGGTAGGAAGGCTTAGGTATGAAGCGGGTTGCCTCGGTATTGGCTGCAATTTTGCTGGCGGGATGCGTTTCAACCGCGCCTCCGCCATCGGCACCCATCCCAAATCCTGGTCGCACGAGTGCCCAGGTCAATTCACAACAGGCACAAGCTAGATTTCGGCAGGTTGCCTCTCGAATTGAACCCGTTGCTGAGCAAGAATGTCGCCGCCAAACTCGGGAAGTGAATTGCGATTTTTTGATCCGCATCGATCCAAACAAAAATGCGCCCTCAAACGCGTATCAGAGTTTAAGCAAGTCAGGGCGCCCTGTCATAACAATGACCCAAGCACTGACACGAGATGTGAACAATGCCGATGAGCTTGCATTTGTTATGGCGCATGAAGCCGCTCACCACATTGAAGGGCATTTGACCCAACAGGCCCAAAATGCAGCGGCTGGTGCGGTACTTTTGGCAGGTCTGGCAACAATTGCGGGGACTGGGCCGAATGACATTGCCGCAGCACAAGATCTCGGAGCCTTTGTGGGCAGTCGCAGCTATTCAAAAAACTTTGAATTGGAAGCTGATCGACTAGGCACGGTGATAGCCTACAAAGCTGGCTATGATCCACTCAATGGTGCGCTTTACTTTGCGCGCGTTCCTGATCCCGGTGATCGTTTTCTAGGGACGCATCCTCCCAACGCACAAAGATACTATGCGGTGCAGGATACAATGGCTCAGATCAGTCGCTAAACATTTTGAGTTCCGGTCTTCACGGGGTCGCAAAGCCTGATCGCGGCTAAAGAGAGCTTCGAACCCGGGTAAATGCGACGTTCTCTGGGTCGCCCCGCTGACACTCGCCTTGATGCACTCGCGCACAAATGCTGCGCCAGCAATAAGTAATCGTGCATGAGAGCGCCTTTATGCGCAAAACGGTCACTCTTGGAAAGTCGGGATTTCCCCGCCGAACCCAATTCACTTGGGTTACTTAATAGGCAAATGTCCCCTTTCTTCGTTAGAGCGTCGCATCTTGACTGATCAAGTTGCAGGTATTTGTTTAAATATTTATACGCTGTATAATTCAGAGGAAATGAGGACACAATGCCAAGCGGACACATCATGATGGCCATGAGCCTCGACGGTTTCGTTGCAAGAAAAGACCATTCGCTCGATTGGCTGAATAAACAGCCCGCTGAAAACGAAGACCACGGGTTCATCGAGTTTATGAACAGCGTAGATACTCTTGTTATGGGGACCGGATCACTGCGAACAGTCCTTGGATTTGGTCAATGGCCATATGCGAAACCCGTTGTGGTACTCAGCCGCTCCATGACGAAACAGGACCTACCTGAAAATCTACACGACAAAATTGAGTTCTCCACTGCCAGCCCCGAAGAGTTATGGGGAATCTTTCGCGAGCGCGGTTACAACCGCGTATATGTCGATGGCGGCGCGATCATTCGGTCGTTCCTTCAGGCCGGATTTGTACAAGACATGAAGATTACGTTGGTTCCTATTCTACTAGGTGATGGCATTCGCATTTTCGGTGAAACGGATGGCGATATTGATCTTGAACTGATCTCTGCCACACCTTTTCCATCGGGTATGGTCGATCTGGTTTACGAAGTGAAAAGTATATGACCAAAGCACCAACTGTCGGGCGACCAAAAAAGTCCAAGGAACGTCTATCGAAACAGCTTATCCTGCAAACAGCCCTGCCAATTGTTCAAAAGCAGGGAGCTGATGCGCTTTCGTTTCGGTTACTGGCGGATAAGCTAAAGGTCACGCCGATGGCGGTTACTTACCATTCTGGCAGCAAGCGAAAGCTACTGGCTGACCTGGTTGAACTGGCCTTTGCGAATACGCTTCAGGCCACCTTTGAAAAAAGAGCCAGCGCAAAAGCGCGTAGCATACTAAGTGCCTACTATCTTCGGGCCTTGCCGAATGCCAACCTACTGCGCGCAGTTCTGGAAGACGTCACACTCATCAGCAAAGATCTCTTGGACGTCACAGATAAGCTGCGGGCATGCACGCGGGAAATTGACGATGGTGACGAAAACGATGTGCTTTTGCATCTTCTCATCGACTATACGCATGGCTTTATCCTCTCCGCGTCAAGCGGGAAAAACAACCCGTTAACAATCGATGACTTTTTACGAGGTATTGATTGGGTACTGGCGCGTGCGATCGGCGGTGCGCACGACCGTTCAAAATGAGGCATTGAAATCTTTGAGAATTTGACCGTTCTCGGTTGAACGCCTACGTTCGCCAAACGTTTGAGGCAGAGCGCCTCGCACAAAGGAGATTTTATGAAAGAGACCCGGGTCTAACGCCTGTTCCTGGCGATCCAAATTCAGGAACACCAACATTAACGGGCACACTCACGCGTGATGCTGAGTGCCCTTTCTGTTTTGCTTTCGTACAATCGAGACCTCCCAATGAATGTCTCAATGCACGAGCAACGTATTTTGCCCGAATTCGCCCTTGTCGGGTCCATCCACTCCAAGCGCTTAGAAAACGGAAAAATGGAAGCCGTCTTTTTCGACAAGGCTGTGCACGCGTTAGCGACGGTCGTAAAGTCGAAGCCACGCTGCACCATCTTAGGTGAAACCGCGAGAATGCCGGCGTCGTTGTAGAACCGGCGGGCGATGTCGACGGCGGAAAGCTGCCGCGCGAGTTCGTGGCTGTCAGACGGGTTCCTGCACAAGCGGTCAGCGGGACGTCTATACAGACGCTGCCGAGGTGCTGACCGGTTTTGAGAGCCCAGTTTCAGTCGCTTTGCGGGCACCCGACAAAGGTGCTCAGATGACAGAACCGAGCCAAAAGCGACCCATCCGACATCCGATCTCAAAAGGAGGCTGAGACAAGACTATTTCTGATAATCTTGCAGCCTAAGGTTTCTGATCAACGGCCAGTTCAAGGCAACGAAATGAGGGCCATCATCTAAAAATCTCAGCTATTCGCGCTAGAGAGAAGTACCAGAGCCACTTGCCAAGTCACGACCAAGGCGAGCAAATAAACTATCATTTCAGAAAGCGGCTGGACAACGCTCAGTCCTGTAGGGAGCCTACAATGAAAAAGGGTATGCATCATCAAGATCCTTCATCAGGTTTCTTGGGACTCACGTTCTGGTATCAGTTGGTCGTCCTTGTGTTCTTGACCATAGCGTCGCTAGTCCTCGCCTCCTCTGTGCTGGTTCCCCTGTCTTTTGCCGCTCTCCTGTTCGTTCTTCTCACCGCGACTGCGGATCGCATTGGCAGATTCAAGATATTTGGCGGCACCGTCCCGAAGTGGCTTGCGCATTTGGCCGCAATTTCAATTGTGTTGATCGGCCTCTCGCTTGTGTTGTCGATACTATCCAGTCAAGCCGGCGCGGTTTCGGAAGCGTTTCCGCGCTATGAGGAACGGTTTTCCAGCATAGTCGCAAAGCTGGTATCACTGGTTGGGCAAGACAATTATGCAGCCGCGATCAAAGCTTTGGAGCAGATCAACCTAGCTGGGCTCGCGACAGGAGTGATCGGCTCTGCTGGGGCATTCCTAAGCGCTTTTTTCCTGGTGCTACTCTATGTGCCATTCATGTTGGTCGAACGTGTTCCAATGCGCGCCAAAATCAAACTCGCAATCAAAGACAGGGAAGCCGCTGAAAAAGTTCGTCACGTTCTTGAGAGCACGTCGGACAGCATTCAAAGATATGTTGGCATCAAAACGTTGGTGAGTGCACTAACTGGCTTAGGCAGTTATGCCGTGATGGCATCCGTCGGCCTGGACTTCTCTGAAACCTGGGCCGTTCTTGCCTTTTTGTTGAATTTTATCCCGACAGTCGGCTCTATCGTCGGCGTTGCGCTTCCTTCAATTGTCGCACTGGTACAGTTTGAAGAAGTCGTGCCCTTTCTTGTTGTTCTGATTGGTTGTGGCGCTGTTCAATTCTCTGTCGGCAATATCCTGGAGCCAATGCTACTTGGGAAAAGACTGAATTTGTCGCCATTCATGGTCATTTTGGCGCTCACGTTTTGGACTGCGATCTGGGGCATTGCCGGAGCGTTGATGAGCGTCCCGATCACCGTTTGCATCATGATTGTGCTTTCGAACATACCATCTACCCAGCCAATCGCGATACTGATGTCCGGTGATGGGAAGATAAACAACACTGACGCCGTGAACAGCTAAGCGAGAGACGTTTGCCAAACTGGATGGCAGCTTTTTACCTGACTATATCGTCGAGTGTATGTGTCAGCCCCGCACATAGTTCGAAACACCGTGTGACGTTTGAGTTTAAAGAGAAACCCGAGCTACTTACCGCTTGGGAAAACGAAATTCAGCGCATTTGGTTTAATTGAAACCTCAAAGCGTTGATCGATCATCGGCTCTCCGTCCAAATTCATATGAAACGGTTGGGAGGTTTCCAAAACCATAGATCTCAGACGAGAGCGCTGTACAACACCATCTTTGGGGTCCGAGATATCCGGCAGTCTGCCAAAGGGCAGATTTTCTGGCATTAAACGCTCTGCAGAAAGCACGCTTAAATCGAGCAACCCATCGGACACGTCCGCTTCAGGCGCCACGTCAAAACCGCCACCTGCATAGCGGCTGTTCGCAATCGCGATTGCGGAAATGGAAACGTCATACGGGTCTTCATCATCAATTGAGATTTTTGCGGGAACAGATTTTGCATCAGATAATCGAGCAAGCCCAAACAGCGTGTACGCGAGGCCCCCCAGTCTTTTCTTCATTTCCTTGGGAGTTGTTGCGGTGATCATCGCTCCAAAACCGCCGCTTGCAACATTCACAAACGGACTGCCGTTTATGTATCCGACATCAATTGGTCGCGCGTCTTCCGATGCAGCAACTCGAACAGATGTTGCCAAGTCCAAACCCTTATCACCATACGACCGGGCGAAATCATTTGCTGTCCCCAAGGGAACAAGACCTAGCGAGACAGGCGACTTTGTCTTCAACTTCAAAACAGCACTCGCGACCGAGTTCAAAGTGCCGTCACCACCGCCCGCGATCACCCTGGTTACCCCATCGCCTACGGCTTCTCGAAGGGTCTTCCTCAAGTCTTTTCCTGACCAAGGAATACACACCCTAATGCCAAGCTCTTTTTCCAATGGGCGGACAGCAGAACGCAGATCGGGTCTTGCTGCGGACTTCCTATTGACAATCAGCAGGGTACGTTTGGCCATGGTTCCAGCATAAAGCTCTCGCACGTTGGAGCAACTGCTTTAAAATTTCTAATGGCAGAGGCGCTCAAGCAATTGAAACCTTATTTGTGCTAGCCAACCCCAAATGACGATAGTCAGCTTTCTCCGCATCTCGGAGTATACAAAGCTTAGTAGTGAAGGTCCTCTTCGGGCTGTAAGTAGCTATCCGAAGATCTTCCCTGATACTACAAGCATGCCGCGAACGCGTTCACGTCGCCTCTCAAAATCATTGAGAAATTTTGCGTGTAGCAACCCAAAGAAATTCGCGCCGATTGCCCGAAACAATTCGCGATTCAATCTCGCTCGTGAACTCCCAAGGGAGAAAAAAAGTCATTTTGCGAGATTCACAAACGAACCCATTTCCCTAGTTTTCAATCCGAACAGCCTGAACATAGAAAGATGATATTGCGCATTTTCTTGAGGCTGCGGGGATCCCTAACGCCTATACAGTACCGTCATCTTGAGCGTCCAAACTCTCGAGTCCAAAAGCTACGTTCCTCAGTTTTCGTGCGAACATGTAACATCAAACAATGCCCTGCTTAGAAGGAACCCGCGTTTCAAGCGAGGCAAGGAAGAATGGATATGTTTGAGAGAACTACTGGAAGAAGCGCTCGAGGCGCATCTGAAGCTTGAAAAGAGGGTACCACCAGAGCAGCCGACGACGAAACCTCAGTTCGAGTCCCGGCTTTTCCTCAAAGAATTCTTTCATCATCTCATCAGCTGTCTCGGCAACAGAGTAGTATGGATTAACTGATGCGGGAAACGCCCGGGATCGGGAACCGTGACTCGGCATATTTGGGTTGAAACCAAAAGCTCTTCTACATAGCGCCCAGCCTGCAGATCGCTTGGCGAAACTCCATCCTTCTCCATCTTTCGTCATTTACAAATTAAAACATTCATTTTATTGATTGTGTATGGGTAAAAATTCATTTTCTCGACGTACTTTCTTACACAACGCCGCGTGTATCGCGGCACTTGGTGTTCAGTCCAAAATCGCTTGGGCAGAGCTACAACTGGGCTCTTCGGCTCGGATTGCAACTATGTCAGACGGGTACCTGTCATTGCCTCCGGAAATGGTCTTCGGCGCCATGCCGAAGGAAGAACTCAGGCAGCTTCTGGACAGCTACAAGGTAGACACGACCAAGTACGAGCCAGAGTGCAATGTGGCACTTTATCGAGATGGTCAAAACACGGTGCTGTTTGATGTGGGAGCTGGACCCGATTTCATGCCAACATCTGGCAAGCTTCTGGAATCTCTTGAAACTATCAACCTGTCGCCCGAAGACATCTCGCACGTGATCTTAACCCATGCGCACCCAGATCACATCTGGGGCGTTTTGGATGATTTCGATGACCTTCTTTTCCCCAACGCCACGCATCACTTTGGCCGCAATGAGTGGGATTATTGGTGGAACCCCTCAACGGTGGATACCATTGGAGAAGATCGCGCTGCGTTCGCTGTAGGCGCGAAGCGGCGTATGGCGGCAATTGAGGATCAGGTCGCGTTTTTTGACGACGGACAAGAGATTCTTCCCGGTGTTGCAGCACGCGCAACCTTTGGACACACGCCCGGCCACATGGCGTTTGAAATTCGCAGCGGTGGTGAATCCGTGATGGTTGTCGGCGACGCGTTGGGAAATCCACACGTAGCTTTTGAACGCCCCGACTGGCACAGCGGCACGGATCAGGATCCACAGGCGGCCGCAGCAGCTCGGAACTCACTGCTGGATCAGATTTCCCACGAGCAAATGAGAATAATTGGTTTCCACTTGCCAAATGGTGGGATCGGCCGGGTCGAGAAGACTGGCTCTGCCTATAAGTTCATTGGAGAACCATAATGATGCGATCGCTGGCGATTGTCTTGACCCTGGCCACACCAGCTTGGGCAAGTGAGGATATTGCAGACCAATACCCGCAAAGTGTGCTGTATTCCAAACCGGTCGAATACATCCCCGGCGTCTACTCTGCCATTGGCGCAACCGCCCCGCCGACCTACGAGAACTCTGGTCATAACAACAATCTCAGTTTTATCGTAACCGGGGAGGGCGTGATCGTCATAAACGGCGGCGCGGCCTATGTGCTTGCTGAAGCGCTTCACCAGGAAATTCAGTCGATCACGGATCAGGCGGTTAAGCTTGTCTTCAACGAGAATGGCCAGGGGCACGCGATGCTTGGCAACGCCTACTGGTCAGAGCTCAGTGTTCCAATTATCGCCCATTCGGATGCTGCGGCTGAATTCGAGGAATACGGCCCTCAGATCCTTGAAGGAATGCAACGGTACAATCAGGACAAGGCGGAAAGAACGTTTCTGGCTGGCCCAACCGAGACATTCGAGGATGAATACGTAGTTGAAATGGGTGATTTCCGGATTGAGGCAAAATATCTCGGACCGGCCCATAGTCCCGGCGATATCTCGATTTGGCTGCCGAACCAAAGCCTAGTCATCGCGGGTGACATGGCGTTTCACGAGCGAATGCTGCCGATCTTTCAAGAGACCTATACAGCGGATTGGCTTGAGACTTGGGACAACGAGTTCGAAGCTTTGGGAGCCACATATGTCATCCCTGGCCACGGTCATCCGACAAACATGGATCAGGTGCGCCGCTATACACGCGACTACCTGATCTATCTGCGCGGCAAGATCCAAGAGCATATGGATGCTGGCGGCGATCTGGCTGAGGCTTACTATGTCGATCAGTCACCGTATGCCCATTTGGACACGTTTGAGGAACTGGCGACAAAAAATGCCGGGCGCGTTTTTGAGCAGATGGAATTCGAATAACTCAGGACGTTTGAGGGACAGGAATTCGGCGCAATACCCTATGCGTGCTGATCGCTCCAACCCACATGAAGAAAACGGCAAGCCACGCCGTCAATGACAGGGCGGACCCTCCCGAAAGCCCTGCTCCCACGGCGCAACCTCCGGCCAGCATCGCTCCAAACCCCATGAGGACAGCTCCAGCAAGGTAGCGCTCCATCGGAGTATCCGGGCCAAAACGTTCGATCTTCCACTCCCCTGCAGTTAAGGCCGCGCCTGCGGCACCAATTGCTACGCCTGGAACGAGGCCGATACCAAAGGACAACACGACGTTACGCTCTGCAACCAACGCCATTAGTGTATCAGTGGCCGGTCCGGTAAACGTGATTGACGACACGGGCATGACGTCAAAAGATGCTTGCGCGATCGCAAAGGTCATCATCCAGCCAAGCGCCACAGCCACGCCAACGCCTGCGGCTGTAACGACCCTGATAAGCGCGACTCTCCGGTGGAATGCGAATGCAATTGCCGACACCAATCCCAACGCTGCAACGGCTGTATAAGCCACTGTCGAAAATCCAAGTATTTCCGAAATATCTCTCGAGGCGCCTCCTGAGACAGTCCAGATCCCGGAAAGCAATTCGCGGGCGGGACTAAGAACGCCCGTGTAGGCCGCCTGAGCCACTAGGGTTAAAACCAATCCTGTAATCAGGGCGCGCAGATTACCGCAGGAGGCCAATACCAATAGGCGAGATGCACACCCACGCGCAAGAACCATGCCAACGCCGAACATCGCCCCGCCAATTATTGCGCCGCTAAGGCTGCCCGTCGACGCGATCGCGCGTGTCTCAGAAAGGTTTAACCACTCAAACGCGACAAACGCCTGTACTAAGGTGAGCGCAGCGGTGAAGGCGATCAGCCAAACCGCCAGGCGGGGACCAAGCTCGCCTTCGGCGACTTCGATGGTCGACGCTCGCAAACAAAAGTGAGACTTCTGAGCTGTCACGCCGAACAAGATACCGACAATCGCACCGGCAAATGCCAAAGCGCCAGGGTCTCCCAACAAATCGATGAGCCTTTCCATCAAAAGAAACTCTCACTTCGTTGCTTGCGCGTCCATGTCCTCGGTCAAGTTGTCATTGTCACTGCGCAGCCATTGGCCTGCGCGCCAATTGGCATTGAGTCCACAACTCACCCAAGGCAGATACCAGTCGATCCACGTCTTCCGTGGAATGCACTGGCGAAGGTGTAATCCGTAGACGTTCCGTTCCCTTGGGGACGGTTGGATAGTTGATCGGCTGGATGTAAATTCCATAGTCACGCATTAGTACGTCAGAGATGAAGCGACACTTGACCGGATCGCCGACCATCACAGGAATGATGTGACTTGGGTTCGGCGTATGCGGAATGCCCAGATCGTCCAGCCTGTCTCGTACCTCGCGCACGCGCTGCTGGTGCAAATGTCGTTCCGAATTGCTTTGCTTCAGGTGCCGAACCGAAGCGGCAGCTCCTGCGGCCACGGCGGGAGGCAATGCAGTGGTGAAGATAAACCCACTGGCAAACGACCGAACAAAATCGACTAGCTGTTTCGACGCCGCGATGTATCCACCGACTACGCCGAACGCTTTGCCCAATGTCCCCTCGATGACGGTTAGCCTTTCCATCAGGCCTTCGCGCTCAGCTATGCCGCCTCCGCGCGGTCCATAAAGCCCTACGGCGTGAACCTCATCCAAATAGGTCATCGCGCCGTAGCGATCGGCCAGATCACAGATCTCGGCAATTGGTGCAATGTCGCCATCCATGGAATAGACGCTCTCGAATGCAATGAGCTTCGGTGCGTTGGCAGGCAGTTCAGCAAGGTGCCTTTCAAGGTCCGCCACGTCGTTGTGTTTCCAGATACGCTTCTGACACCGACTGTGGCGAATGCCCTCGATCATCGAGGCATGGTTCAACTCATCAGACAAGACTGTGATGCCAGGTATGCGAGACGCCAAGGTTCCCAAGGCAGCCCAGTTCGAGACGTACCCAGAGGTAAACAGGAGCGCAGCGTCCTTGCCGTGCAAGTCAGCAAGCTCTTGCTCCAGCAAAACATGCTGGTGGGTGGTTCCAGAGATATTCCGCGTTCCTCCCGCCCCGGCACCAACCTCATCGATTACCTTGTGCATTGCTGCAATAACACTGGGGTGCTGACCCATGCCGAGATAGTCATTTGAGCACCACACAGTGACTTTCTCGGGTCCATTTTCCGCGTAGCTACGAGCTGTCGGGAACGCGCCACGCTGCCTTTCGAGATCCGCAAAGACCCGGTAGTTCCCTTCCTCCTGAAGCTGGCCGAGTTGATTTCGAAAAAACTGCTGATAGTCCATTTCAGTTCCCAACGGCTTCTTCGACGATGCCTGACAACAGAGTCTGGACCTTTTGCATTGGTCCATCAGGATAGCTTCGGTATCCAACCATCACGCCATCGTCGTCTTCGGTCACAAATATTCCGTAAGGGCAAAAGCCAATATTCATTGGGTCGGCTTCCATGACCTCACGCGAAATTTTTGCCGAGCAGAAAATGAAAATGTCTGCGGCCGAAAATATCTGCTTGTCGCTGCCAACATCTGCGCCTGTTCGATTCAGCATTTCCCCAACATGGCTCACATAGTCGATGACCAGCCCCTGTCCCACAATCGCGGACTCCACGGCGAACGTTGCATCATCAAAACTTCCGTCGAAGGTGATAGTGATGATCTCTTCTGTAAGCCCTTGGCTCGCCAGAACAGTGGAAAACGCGGCTGCGGCGATAAAGTGTTTCATGGTTTTAGTCCTCCTCCTGAACCGCATTTTCTCAGATTGATCATCGGAGTCTTTGACACCGGTCAAAGCCCCCAATTGCCTCAACCAAACATGTCCGACGTGATACCGGCGTACCAACCAAGAGACTCTTCGTAGGTTGCTTTCCTCAGGTCGGCATCTTCACCGGTCTGGCTGATAAAGCCATCGACTTTCGCGATCTTTTCAGGTGTCGCCTCATAAGTCGCGCCCACCTTCACGCCATCATCCGTGTCGATGAGCGACCAGCATGTGTTCGAGAACTTGGCCGGGAATACTTTTGACCCGGTCAACGCACCTCTTACTGCGTTCGCACATACCTTCGCCTGGCTGTTTGCTGAAAAACCGGATTTCGGCATGTCACCCTGTTGGCTGGCATCACCAAGAACGTAGATATCCGGATCGGCTTTGGAGGACATGTCCGCAGCGTTTACTGGTACCCAGTTGCCATCGGTCACTCCCGCCATTTCCGCAATGCGGCCGGCTTTCATCGCAGGGATTACATTGCAGACGTCGACCTTTGTCTCTTCGCCGTCGATGGTCACCGTCATTGCATCCGGATTCACGGATACATTGCCGCCGCCGAAATCTTCGCCGATCCAGTCGACCATTCCTTCATAGTTGTTTCCCCAGCCTTCTTGGAACAAAGCCATTTTCGAGAATTTCGGCTTCGGATCAGCTACAATGATCTTTGCTGTTGGGTTGTTTGCCTTCAGCACGTGCGCCACCATCGAAACCCTTTCATACGGCCCGGGCGGGCAACGGTACGGGTTAGGAGGAGCGACCATCGCGAAGGTACCTCCTTCGGGCATCGCCATGATCTGCGCTTTCAAAAGCTCAGTCTGAGAACCAGCCTTGTACGCATGTGGCATCTTGTTTTGGGCCGATAGGTCCCAGCCCTTGACCGCGCCATCAACAAAGTCGATACCCGGGCTGAGGATCAGTTTGTCATAAGGAACTGACCCACCACCTGCCAAGGACACCGTCTTTGCGTCGCGGTCGACCCCAGTCGCCCAATCATGCACGACGTTGATACCGTAGTTCGCGGCAAGCGTGCCGTAGCTGTGGGCGATGTCCGATAGCTCCTGAAAACCTCCCAGATAGAGGTTAGAGAAGAAACAGGTGTAGTAGGTCCGAGACGGCTCTATCAGCGTCACGTCAATCTCACCTTTGCTGTCCTTTGCGATGTAACGCGCGGCGGTCGCACCGCCCGCACCACCGCCAACAACCACCACGCGGGGCTTGCCTTGAGCCAGCACCATCGGAGCAGATAGTCCGGCGGCCACTACCCCGGCGGCTCCAAGAAATACTCGTCTATTGAGTGTCATCGCGTTTCCTCCCCTTAGGCACTTTCATTCTGGATTATTGAAGTAGGCGGCCAATGCTGCGATCTCGTCATTGCTCAGCCGTCCGGCAATCATTTGCATGACCGGATGTGGCCGCTGTTTGTCTTTGTAAGCGTGCATGGCGACCACGAAGTCTTCGTCAGGCCAATACACAATCGAAGGAATGCCCTCATCGCCACCTTCGATCTGGTGACACGTTGTGCATTCGCTGCTGAGATATGCGCCGTACTCAGGATCTCCCTGTATCGCCAGGATCGCGGGATCGATCGAATGATCCGTGCCTTTCGCCGTTGGGTCCGCTTCCGGGATGTCCTGAGGATTGTCAGAGAACGCCCGCAAATAGGCGATCACGTTGGCGCGGTCTTCCGGGTCTTTCAAACCGGGAAAACTCATCCTCGTGCCCGACGCAAATGCACGTGGGTTTTCAATGTAGGCGGACAGAGTATCAGCGTGCCATTCCAGACCCGAGTTACCCGCACGCTCTAGGCTCCTTGAGTAATTGAACCCAACCAGACCAGCAGCCTTGCGCCCAAAGACACCATTCAAATGCGGCCCGATTTTGTTTTTGGCTCCATCTCCAACCTGATGACAGCCTTTGCATTTGGCGAACACTTCTTTTCCGGCTTCGGCGTCGCCGAGGCCTTCGGTGGCGTGGGTCGATGGGGCAACAGCAACCATAACCGCCGCGCAGCTCAAAAAAATGTTCAACCACCGCATGATCAGCTTCCGAACGACTTGAGGTAAACGATCACGGCTTCAATATCGTCTGGTTTCCTAAGCCCAGCAAAAGACATGCGTGTGCCCTTCATGTAGTCCTTGGGTTTTGCCAGGAAGGCCGCCATTTCTTCTTCGGTCCAAACAAGACCAGCCTCGGCAGCTGTTTTCATAGCTTTGGAGTATTTGAACCCTTCAACCGACCCTGCGTTGGCTCCGATAACCCCGTTCAGCGCCGGACCCGTACTGTCCTTTGCACCGTCACCAACCTGATGGCAGGACTTACACTTCTTGAAGACCTTCTCACCAGCTGCGAACAGTTCCGTAGTTTGGTCAGCCTCGTCGATTTCCTGAACATCCGGTGTTGCGGTGGCTTCTTCCTCAGGCTTTGGCGCTGCGGCTGGAATGAACGAGGGCCCTTCCGCCGTGAACGTCGGTAACCCGTCCGCGCTGGCTTCATTCATGACCGAATTCGAACCGCCTTCTGGTGGTGTCTCAACCAAAAAGACAGAACGCATAGTAACCGCTGCCTCTGTCTTGCAGTTCTCCATGCAAGGCTCTTCTCGCCATTCCGCGTATTCCGTCTCGGGTCGCACATCGACGACAAAACCGTCCATATTGTACATCTCGAAATCGGCGAAGTTTTCCTTGCTGAGAACGAAATCGTCATCCACCAGATCGTTGGAATAAAGGATATATGCGACAATTGCGTAGGTCTCATCCGCCGTAAGTGTGCCTGCTTCACCAAATGGCATTGAGCGGGAAATGTAGTCCCAGGCGGTCGACAAATGCGGCCAATAAGACCCAACAGTTTTCACCGGATCTTCGTCGGCAAGTGTGTCGAAACCGCCGGCCAGAACAGGCCAATTGTCGGCGCCTTCGGCAAACTCTCCGTGACAGGACGCACAACGATCGACAAACACTTCTTCTCCGGTCCAGACATCGCCTGATCCAACCGGCAAACCGCGCCCGTCGGGCAAGACATCGACGTCCCAGGCCGCAATCTCTTGCTCCAGCGCGGGGCGCCCAAGCCCGTACGTGCCCTCGTTGTTGGGCGCAGGCGCGGTCAGGTTCATCCCGTTCGCGACCCGCTCGACCGCTGCAGTCTGGATTTCATCGACCTTGGCCGCCAGTTCGGCTGCCCGGTCGGCCTCTGCTTGCGCGTTTTCCTGGGCTGTAGCTGCATGCGCCTCAACCTGACTGATCCGGGTTTCCAAGGTTTCTATCTGCGATTGGCCGTAGTTCCGGTTCGCAATAGCCACTGCCGCCGCAAGCACCAACGCCGTGCCGCCGAATACAGGCAGGAAAACATGACTAAGAGACTTCGACATTCTCGGCGATCCCTTCTGCGCTCACGTACCAAGTCTGGATACAATTGTTGTGGTAGACAGAGTTTTCTCCGCGCTTTTCGCGCAGTTGGTCTTTTGTCGGCTGCACATAGCCGGTCTCATCTATCGCCCGGGCCTGCAAAAGCATTGGTGCTCCGTCCCAGTTCGTATCGAGATAGAAGCGCGTCAAAGCCTTGCTGTCGCCCTGCTTGCCAAGGCGCGCCGTCTCCCAGGTGATCCCACCGTCCTTGGACACATCGACCCGCGTAATTTGTCCGTGGCCTGACCAGGCAAGCCCGGAAATGACCAAGGGTCCCGGTCCGTGTTTGATCGGCATTTGCGGGCTGGGTGAAGTGATGACGGATTTTGCATCCATCACCCACGTCCATTTCTGGGCTGTGCCATCGGCGTAGACATCAGTGTATTTTGATGTTTCTTCACGGCTTTCGACCGCCATATCGACAACTTCGATGCGGCGCAGCCACTTGACCCACATGTTGCCTTCCCAGCCAGGAACAACTAGCCGCACGGGGTAACCGTGTTCCATGCGCAGTGCTTCACCATTTGCCTTGAAAGCCACCAACACGTCATCCAGTGCTTTTTCCATCGGGATAGAGCGGCCATTGGATGACGCATCTGCGCCCTCAACATAGACCCATTTGTCGGGTGAGATATCGACGCCTGCTTCCTGCAACAGCGTACGCAGCGGAACACCGGTGTATTCCATGTTGTGAATCATGCCGTGCGTAAATTGGACGCCGTTGAGTTGCGCACCCGCCCACTCCATACCGGTATTTGCCGCACATTCGCAGAAATACACATGGTTTTCGCGCGGGAACCGCTCAATGTCGTCGTAAGTAAATACAAGCGGGCGATCGACCAACCCGTTGATCATCAGGCGATAATCCTCTTTGCGCAGCTCTATCGCGCCGGAATGGTGACGCTCAAAAGCGCATCCTTGCGGAGTGATCGTACCATCAAGCGCGTGGATCGGTGTGAAGTTGATCGACGAGATCGGAGAGGCGGTCAGCCATTCCACGTTGCGCCGAACGACATGAGATTCGAAACTGATCGGCAGGCCATAAGGTGACTCATCGACACCGGCACCCGTATAAGACGCCCAATCCTGAAGCTCTGTTATCAGTGGATCGGGCGTGTCTGCCGCTGCTGCCCCTGCAACGGACCCTGCGGCGACCGCGGCGCTGCCTTTCAGGAAGGCCCGGCGGGACGGTTTGAACGCGTCATCCATATCTCTTAGGTCTCCATCTGTTTCTTAAGCGCCGACAACATCGACACTGGTGTTCTCTTGGACCGTGACGGTGCCAAGGTTGCGAATGTGGTTTTCGACGACATCCCAGATCGGCGGGCCCTCGGTGCCTTCGTTGACACTGGCCCAACCAGCCACGACGTAGGTCTTCGATGGATCAATCGCTTCACCCGTTTTGAGCAGGGTCATTTCGCTGATCCGCTGCCCTTGTGGTTTGGTCACATCGATGCGGTAGCCAAGCCCGCCTACGCGGACCATATCGCCGCCCTGCTGGTAGTAAGGGTCGGGATTGAACAGGTTGTCACCGACATCCTCAAGGATCACATGGATGAATTCGCCTGTCATTTCTGTGCGATAGGCATTGGGATACGACATCGATGTGACGTTCCAGATGTCCTCGCGCGTGATATCTTGTCCCGGCAGGATTGACGGCCCCCAACGGACGCCAGGCGACATCGCGATGTCTGCCTCACGCTCATTGATCAGGGCATCGCAAATCAGGTCATCCCAGGTGCCGTTAAAGTTGCCGCGGCGGTAGAGCAACGAATCCGTTTTGCCAATCACCTCGCTCAGCGCAGCCTCGTACGGCGCGCGCTGATCATTTATCAGAGCGGTGATCGCAGGATCAGGAGCAATGACGTCAGAGAAGATCGGGATCAGCTTGTGCTTCAGCCCCATCATCTGTCCATCTCTCACGTCGAGATCGACGCGGCTGACGAATTTTCCGTTCGAGCCAGATGCGATGATATGCGTTTTACCGACCAGAACCGGCTCGGGAAGTGCGTCATGGGTGTGACCGCTGAGGATCACGTCGATCCCTTGCACGCGGCCCGCCATCTTCTTGTCCACGTCAAAGCCGTTGTGGCTAAGGACAACTACGACATCGGCACCGGCATCGCGAACCTCGTCGACCATGGCCTGCATGTTTTCATCCCGGATACCGAATGAGTACTCGGGGAACATCCAACCTGGGTTCGCGATTGGCATGTAAGGAAACGCTTGCCCGATCACGGCGACCTTTGCACCGCCCCGATCAAAGAACTTATAGGGTTGGAACAATTCTGCAGGTTCGTCCCACTCGGCATCAAAGATGTTCTGACCTAAGGCTGCAAAGGGCAAACCTTCGACGATTTCGTTTACCCTGTCGCTGCCCAGCGTGAACTCCCAATGGAAGGTCATGGCGTCGGGTTTCAGCGCGTTCATGACATTGACCATGTCCTGACCGGCCGTCTGATAGCAGGTGTAGGAACCGTGCCAAGTATCGCCCCCGTCCAATAGAAGGGCATCAGGACGGTCAGCACGAATGGCCTTGATGACAGTTGAGACGCGGTCCAATCCACCAACCCGACCGTAGGTCTTGGCCAGCGCAGAGAAATCATTGTAGGTCAACGCATAGGCCGACGGGCTCCCATCTTCGATCCCATAGGCCTTGCGGAACGCCGCCCCTGTGACATGCGGCATCTGCCCTCGCGCATCGCCAATACCAAGGTTTATCTCGGGTTCGCGGAAATAGATCGGTTTGAGTTGCGCGTGAATATCGGTGACATGGATCAAGCTGATATTGCCGAAGGTCTCGAACTCCAGCAATTGATCCTGCGTTAGGCTTTGCTGCGCAGCAAGCTTGGCCCATTTGCCAAACCCGGACGCCCCGTAGAGAGCCGAGGCTGCCATTGAAACCTGCAAGAAGTCACGTCGAGAAATCATCTACCAGCTTTCCTGTAACACATATAAATGTGTGAATGTTATATGCATGAAAAACCCGCGCAGGACAACGCCCGCGCGGCTCGTTCGTTATTGGCGTACTGCAGGAGTTTCGACTGAAAGCCCATTGCCACGCGAGGCCACATAGAGCTCAAGCGCACGAAACTCGTCCGATCCTTCGGCAAAAGTTTCCGCCCGCGTATCGCGAATACAGCCGCGGAAACGATTGTGACGCGAGATCAGCTTGGCCTGTTTCAGACGATATGTCGGGAACCCGTTAATCATACCTTGGCTCAGGTGGTCGGCACGGATCATGTTGCCCCAGTTGTCTTCATGACAATTGGCACAGCTCAACTCCAGCTGACCATAGCGGGTATAATACATCTCCTTGCCCTGCTCCCAGTATGGGGCGGCATCGCCATCAATCGCGACGTTCATAGGCAACCCACGTGATTGCAGGCCGATCAAAGCGACCATGCCCTGCATGTCGCCCCCGGACCATTTCCAGGCATCCGCTTCCATGCGGTCCGTACGACACTTGTTGATCAGATCTTCCATGACGACCAGCTTGCCGGTTTCGGCATCCACCTTCGGCATGGACGCCTGCAATCCCTTGAAGCTTTCCACCCCATCGTGGCATGAGGCACAGCTCTCGCCAGCGGCGCCATCAACGGTCTCGAAGAGATCGGCGGCTTGATCGACGAAGATCATTGCAGGATTGTCGAAGTCATCAATTTGAAGCGCTTGCGTTTCATCCGTGCGGAAATGCCAACCCGAATAGATCGTGTCCAAATTTTCCAGATGTGCCGGAGCATCAGTGACCGAGGTCATGTCCAGCTCATCATTGATCATGAGATTGTCTTCGTCCGGTCCAGCCATCGCTGCAGCCGGGAAAATCAGAATCGCCGCGATCGCCCTAATTGCCTTGGTATTCATTGCGTTCCTCCCTTGGTGGATCAGCGCCAATTCCTCGGACCCGCGCTGATCTGCCTTAGTCGTCGAGCCGTCAGGCGATCTCGATCGTTTTCTTCTCATCGTAGACAGAGCCGTCATCATCGTACCAGGTGAAGACAAACTCACCGGAATCGGGCACAGTCGCTTCGAACTGGAAGTACGGGTTGGTCGAAATCGCCGGCTCCATCGTCACATCAACCACCATTTCTCCGTTAAACTCGCAGGTGAAACGGTTGATGATCGAACGCGGGATGACGTTGCCTTCTTTGTCCTTGCGCTGGCCGCTTTCCATCTTGTGGCTGATCAATGTCTTGATCGTAACGGTTTCTCCAGCAGCGGCTGTCTTTGGAACCTTGACGCGGGGTTTAACACCGGATGCCATTGGTTAGTCTCCTGTTCTTCAGGGCGCGTGGCGATCAGCCGCCGCAGCCGCCGATTGTCACTTTTACGGTCGCGGACGCTTTGGCAAAGCTGCCATTTGCCATCTTCGCCACGGCAATGACATCCTGCGTTCCGGCAAGACGAATACGGGTTGATGCGGCTTGTTCAGCAGCCAACGGACCGAAATTGAAAGTTGCAACGCCCGGTTCGGGGTTACCTGCAGCCACGATAAGAATTGCAGTTGCGCCCGGAGCACTGACTTCGATTGGTACGGTATTGCCGTTTTCTGCGATTTCCGGTGCGGTCAATGTAACACCGCCGTCAGCCACATCTGCACCGCCTGTAAATGCCGCGATGGCATCTTCAGCAGCTGCATTTGCCCGAAGCGGCATAATTGTCAGGAACGCGGCGCCCAGCCCTAGGGCCAGTGTCTCGCGGCGAGAGAGTTCCATTTTCAATCTCCTTTGAAACTTCGTGAATACACGCCTAAAAGCGCGACTATTCCTCTTTCAGGGTCGCAAGAAACGCGACCACGTCCTCGATTTCCTGCGCTGTCAGGATCGACGTCAAAGGCGCGGTTGGCGCTTTTCCGGTATAGGCGTCGCCCGGGCGGATATAGCCGTCATCCTTGTAGAAAGCTGGCATCACCGTGCCTTCGAATGTCATCTTTGCGTTTGCGACCAACCCGCGAAGCTCTGCTTCGGTCCAACGATCACCGGCACCATCCAGCATCGGGCCGACTTCACCGTGGAACGGGATGTCCGCCAAAACCGTGACCGCGTGGCAGGCAACGCAGTTGCCTTTTGACTTGTCGCCAACGATGAGCGCGCCATTGGCCGCGTCGCCAGCAGCGCCGGTCAACGAAGCCTCAATGGCACCGTAGTCGTCATAGGTTACGTCCTGCGGGTCTGTATCTGCCGCATATGCAGCAAAGCCCGTCATTGCGCAGACCAATGTTAAGAGTCTCAGCTTCATGATCCCTCCCATTTGCTAACGCGCCGACGGCGCCTTGCGACCCAAAGCCTTTGTGTACCGTAGTCGACGAGTACCGCTTGTCGCAACATTAAATTCATAATAATGAATTTTTTTATTTATAACGGCAGCGATCAATCCTGAGAAACATTGTTTCGCTCTTGAATGCGCTGCGCATGATAACGTTGGAAATCTTCACCATTATCAAGCTCATATCGTTTTTCATCGACCCAGGTGAAAAGGTCCAAGGTTGTTCCTTTTGAGAACGCTCCGGGCATAACAGCCACCGCGGCATCGATAGCTGTCGCGTCCTCTGGCACCTCTTCAGGAAGAAAAACAAGCGTCGGGGTGAACAGAATCCCCCATTTTCGCATCAGCGCTCTTTGCTCATTTTCTTCCCCGTCAAAGTCGGTAGCGGTGGTGCTGCCATGCAAATCCAGTTGGACGACAAAGAAATTCTCTTCGATGAACGCTGCAAGGTCAGGCTGGGGGAACACCTCTTCATGCATCTTTTTGCAGTAGATGCAGCCCTGCTGTTCAATAAACAAAACAAGCCGTTTGTCTTCGCTTGAGGCCTCTTCGAGATCCTCGCGGAGGTCTTTGAACGTGTCGCGCATCCACGGTGTTTTATGCAAACCGTCGTCGCCCAGCTCAGCGGCGGAAACTGTCCCGCCAATCAGAAACGCGATCAATACTGACAAAACTCGTTTCATGTCCTCCTCCCGGATTATCCAATGGCTGCGAGCCAAGGCATATGGTCGAGCATCCATTGTGCGATGTAGTTGATGGAATTGGTTGCGATGAGGATGCCGAAGAGCACCAGAAAGCCACCCATGGCCTTTTCGATGAGGGGCAAGTGTTTTCTGAACTGCGCCATCCATTGCATGAAGGGGCGGACCAGAAAGGCCGCCAGAACAAACGGTGCGGTCATTCCAACCCCGTAGACGAATAGAAGCGCCGCTCCACGCCAAGCCGTCTCGGTTCCGGCCGCTGTAAACAGGATCGCAGCGAGCACAGGCCCAACACAGGGTGTCCAGCCAAAAGCAAATGCCAATCCAAGAACATATGCCCCAACAAGGCTTAAGTTAGATGTCTCACCGACGTCCGCACGAAATTGGCGATACAGGAACCCGATGCGAATGAACCCCAGGAAATGCAGCCCCATCGCGATGATGATGGCCGCTGCAATCCAGCGCAAGATGTCGAAATACTCTCGCACCAGCTGCCCGAATATCGAAGCTGTCGCCCCCAGCGCCATGAAGATCGTTATGATCCCAGCTGCAAATGCTATCGCAGAAAGCGTTGCCCTGCGACGAACGCCGGCGGAAAGTGTTGACCCCGCAGATATCTGATCAATCCCAACGCCTGCCAGATAGCTAAGATAAAACGGCACGATAGGTAGGATGCAGGGCGACAGGAAAGACAACAGTCCTGCGACCAAAGCTCCTGCAAATGTAATGTCGAGCATGGTCAAACCTGTTCTGGCACGCTATCATTCACATATTCAAAATAATAAAGATATGTCGCTGCGGTCAATCGGAGCTTAAGATGCGCCAACTAATTCTGCTTTCACTTGCAATCACGTTGCTTGTTTCTCCGGTGATTTCACGGGCAGAAATGACGCTCCTGATGGCCGAAGAAGATGGATGTATGTGGTGTGCACGTTGGGACACTGAAATCTCGGAGATCTATCCCAAGACGCCCGAAGGACATGCCGCGCCACTTCAGCGCGTCGATATTCACGCAGCTATGCCTGAAGGCATCGCATTGGAGCGGCCTCTATATTACACGCCAACCTTTGTTCTGCTGGACAATGGCCAAGAGGTTGGCCGGATCGAAGGCTATCCCGGCGAAGATTTTTTCTGGGGGTTGCTGGGCGTTTTGCTGCGTGACGCTGGGGTGCCGATTGAGACCTCTGGATAAAACGTGGCCAATAAAATAAACTGTTTCGAATGCGTGAAGCTATGAAAGCGAGGCGATCTTGTTGGACAAATCTTCGAAACTGCCTGTGTTCTCCAAGGACATGTGCGCCGAAGACCTGGACAGAATGATGGAAAATGCTCAGACGGCGTCAAATTTCCTCAAGGCAATTAGCCATGAAGGGCGCCTGATGATCTTGTGCTATCTGTCGTCGGGTGAAAAATCTGTCACGCAGATGGAAGAAATGCTCTCGGCGCGCCAAGCCGCCGTGTCTCAGCAACTATCTCGCCTACGCTTCGAGGGCTTGGTCAAAACGCGACGCGAGGGGAAAACGATCTACTACAGATTGGCGGATGATCGATCGACACAGATTCTGGAAGTCGTTTACGATCTATTCTGCAGGGAAAAGTAGAAGCCGCCAAAAATACCCGCCAGCTTTGGGAGGAGACTGGCAATGTTTGAAACATTGGGAGACGCCAACACCGTCGCCCTGATCGGTTTGATCGGTGGCATTGTGTTGGGCTTGGCCGCACGCATTGGCCGTTTTTGCACGCTGGGTGCAATTGAAGACTACCTTTACGCAGATGATGACCGGCGGCTGCGCATGTGGGCAATTGCGATCGGCGTAGCAATTGTCGGCAGCCACTTGGCTATGGCTTTCGGGTGGCTGGACCCTGTTGGAACAAGGTATCTTGCGCAGACTTGGAACCCACTCGGGTCGATCGTAGGTGGCCTCATGTTCGGTTACGGAATGGCCATCAGCGGGAATTGCGGCTATGGCGCGCTGGCAAGGCTTGGGGGCGGCGACCTTCGATCATTCGTCATAGTATTGATCATGGGTTTATCTGCTTACGTTGTCATGTCCGGGCCCCTGGCCTATTTGCGCGTTTGGGTCTTCCCCGAGGAGATGGGTCTTAGTGGCCCCCAAAGCATCAGCTTCCTTGCCGAACAATTTACCTCTATCCCAGCTTGGCTCATTGGCTCCGTTATTGGCGTTGCATTGGTGATTTTCGCCTTGGCAAACCAGCGTTTCCGCCGAACTCCCGCACAGGTGTTCTGGGGATCTGTAGTTGGGCTGGCGATCGTATCAGGGTGGCTCGGCACGAATTGGGTGGCGACGCACGGTTTTGATGGTGAACCGGTTCAAACCCATACCTTCGCTGCACCCCTTGGCGACACAATATTCTACCTAATGACAGCCTCCGGAAACACTTTGTCCTTTGCGGTCGGATCAGTCTCCGGCGTTCTCATTGGCGCATTCTTGGGGTCCTGGTCCAAGGGTCATTTCAGATGGGAAGCATGCGAGGATCCACGTGAACTCAAGCGTCAGATGCTCGGCGCGGCGATCATGGGGCCAGGCGCGATCATCGCGGTCGGTTGCAGCGTCGGACAAGGTATATCTGCCTTCTCACTTTTGGCCTACAGCGCGCCTGTAACATTCGCTGCCATATTCGCCGGTGCAGCGATTGGGTTGAAACAACTCGTGTCTGGGCTGTCCTTCATAGCTGAGCGTTGACGTCACAGTTCAAACTAGAATTCACGTATGGAGGACGGTTTCAGTAGTTCGCTCTTGTTGAGAAACCGATCGCTTTTGAAGGCAAATAGTCCGCAAACCATGCCCGTTAGCAGTTTGAAAAGTCAGATGACCATCGCGGTGCAAGCCGCCGGTGTCTAAACGACAGACCCGCAACTTCCGGTTTACGCCTCAAAACCTTCCCGTTTGTTTTGCCCATCGCTGCGGTGTGGTTCACCATAGGAGACATCCGCTGCCTTTGAGAGTTGGCATTGAATCCGAATGATCGGATAGTGAAATCTTTCACACGTGGAGCAAGGCTAACCACGAGAACGAATATGAGCTCGCGTCGATCTTGCTAAAGGTGATCCGTTTGACAGGCCCAACAATCCATTGATTATGTGCGCATGACCAAAGCTCAAAGACCGCCAAAGCCAAAACCAATTCCTTACACCCCGGAGCCGGACCGCTATGAGCGGATGGTGTATCGTCGATGTGGGCGATCCGGAGTGAAGCTTCCTGTTGTCAGCCTAGGGCTGTGGCACAATTTTGGAGCGGACTCGACGCACGAAAACAAGCGAGCAATGTGTCGGGCTGCGTTCGACCATGGGATCACTCACTTTGATCTGGCGAATAACTACGGTCCACCACCCGGATCGGCCGAAGAGGCATTTGGCGAGATCCTCAAAACGGATTTCGCGGGTTACAGGGATGAGCTGATCATTTCCTCCAAAGCAGGCTACGACATGTGGCCGGGACCTTACGGTGAATGGGGGTCGCGCAAGTACATGATCGCGTCTTGTGACCAATCACTCGCGCGCATGGGGCTTGATTATGTCGACATCTTTTATTCCCACCGCTTTGACCCCGATACCCCGCTCGAAGAAACAATGGGCGCGTTGGATTATATCGTACGATCGGGCCGCGCACTCTACGCAGGTATCTCGAGCTACAACTCCCAACGCACGCGCGAGGCGGTGAAAATTCTCAACGACCTTGGGACACCTTGTCTGATTCACCAGCCTTCTTACAATTTGCTCAATCGGTGGGTGGAGCGGGACGGTTTGCTCGATACTCTGGATGATCTTGGGGTTGGGTCGATTGCGTTCACGCCGCTGGCACAAGGCATTCTGACTTCCAAATATCTGACCGATATTCCGAGTGGCAGCCGTGCCACGCAAGGGAAGTCATTGCTTGATGGCATGATCAACGAGCGGTCTCTGGCAAGTGTCCATGCTCTGAACGACATGGCCGAGGCACGCGGGCAGACTCTGGCGCAAATGGCGCTGGCCTGGGTACTCAGAGGTGGACGGGTGACGACCGCTCTGATTGGTGCGTCCCGGCCGGAACAGATCGTAGATTGCGCAGGCGTCGTTGATAATCTCGACTTCAGTGCTGACGAACTGAGAAAGATCGATCAAATAAGTTCAGAAGAAGATATCAATTTGTGGGCGCGCTCGTCAGAAACAGAGTGACCATCCTTAGAACGTACGCAAAACCCTCGTCCTTTGACGCTTGCGATCTTTGGCGGATTGAACGTTTTTAGTTCGGCCTACCTGCCAACATGAGCCATCGGCCAAATATGCTCATTGGCCAATGAACCGCTCTTCAGCAATGTGGCCCTCCCAAACTACCATTCGCTGCAGCAGCATGAATTGATGGAGGGTGAAGACACAACGTTTGTACAGAAATCACTACTCAGATCAAAAAGAGGGCCGTTATCGCTAGTCTGTTGACAGACAAGCAGCATACTAAAAAATATTGATCTAGTCATGTTGCATGAAAATTTGAAAATGAAGCCTCTTTGGAGTGGGGTTTCAGGTCTAACTAAAACGCTAGGGCTACGCTTCTTTTTTTTAGTAGTAGTTCTAGGCGTAGCTTCATGCATTCGACCTCCAGAACTCGTAGGCGTCGAAAATCCCCAATATCCTGCGTCAGATGTAGTTGAGGCCAAACGCCAAACAGTCTTTATTGCCACAACGCGACAGGCGTCCGGAGCAGAGGGTGTTTTTTATTCGGGCGACCGCAGCGATACACTTGGACTAGCTTCGGTGGTAGTCACCATTCCGCCAAATCACAAAGTTGGCAAAATAGAAAGAACCAGCGCTCTCCCACCCAACCCTTCGAAGCATTTCACTATCATCGACCCAAAGGTTTATGCATCGGAAAACGCTTTTGTTTCGGACATTGACAAACAACTTCTTGCACTTGGTGCTTCGGAGCGAAACGTCCTATTTTTTGTTCACGGCTACAATACGACCCTAAGTGACGCCATTCTTAGATTGGCCCAATTTGTTGAGGATACTGAGTACGATGGGGTTCCGGTGTTAATGTCTTGGGCATCTGCGGCAGAAACCCTCAAATATGTTTACGATATCAACAGTGCGCTTGCTGCTAGATCCGACTTTTTGAAAGCTGGTGAAATAGTTACGCGATCAAAAGCTCAGCAATTCGATATTCTTGCATTCTCAATGGGAGCGTTTCTTACAATGGAAGCGATCTCGCAAGCGGAGCTGGCCGGAGAATTCAATCCTCGAAAAAGAGTGCGGAACATTATTCTGGCGGCGCCGGATATAGACTTGGCCGTTTTTGAGAACCAGCTTTCCAAAATAAAACACGACAATCAAAAGATCTTTGTCTTAGTTTCGTCAGACGACAGGATTCTAAACTTCTCAAAATTCGTTTCTGGTGGAGTAGATCGCGTTGGCGCAACAGATGCAGCGGAACTCGCGAAGTCTGGAGTAACCGTTATCGATCTAAGCCAAGTAAGAGATTCTAAGAGCACCAGCCACTCAAAATTCGCTGCTTCGCCAGAAGTCGTTCGGATATCTGGTGAAGCAATCCGGACAAGTAGACGTTCCAGTAGACGATCAACTGTAGAACTTCAGGATCTAATCGGTGACGCTTCCGTGGAAATCGTGGGCACAAGGTAGTCTGATCGTTTTCCCCTATATAATAAGTCTTCTTCGACTAGAAATGTAAACGGCGGCTTTGTCCGCAATGCTGTCATTGGCGCCAAGCGCAGCGAATGCCTGCTTTCCGCCCGCAAACGACATTGGGGTACAGCTAGGTGAGAAATTTCAAGCGAAGTCTAGGGCATTCCTTTTGCAAGATTGCGTTAGTGTCAGTCATGGCTACTACCAAAGCTAACAACGCTTGCCATAGTACGTTCTCGAACGATTTTGCGTAATCCTACAAGTTCTCAGAAATCCAGATTCTCAACGCTCAGAGCATTCTGCTGAATGAATTCACGGCGTGGCTCCACCACGTCACCCATCAGTTTGGTGAAGAGATCATCCGCTTCAACCATGTCATCCACACGTACCTGCAAAAGGGTGCGTGCGTCCGGGTCCAGCGTGGTTTCCCATAGTTGATCGGGGTTCATCTCGCCCAAGCCCTTGTAGCGCTGAAGCGACAGGCCCTTTTCGCCCTCTTCCAGAATTGCGCGCAAAAGGTCCAGCGGGCCGTGGATCGCCTGCATCCGGTCTCGGCGGATCAGGGTAGCTGGGGTGTTGTAGACCTCTTGCAGGCTTTGTGTGAAGCTGCCGGTCTTGCGAGCCTCGCCCGAGCGCAACATGGGGCCGTCCAGTGTGCGTACCTCTTCAACTCCGCGAAGGATACGGGCGAGGCGGATGCCGTGATCTTGCGTAATGCGGCCCTGCCAACCGCGTTCATATTCCAGCGCGATCAGGTCGAGACGGGCGGCAACCTTGTCGGCAACGCCTTGCAGGTCGGCATCGACGGCACCGGGGACAAAGGCACCGGCCACAGCAGCCTGTTCCAGAATGTGGCGCGGGTAGTGGGTTGGGAAGGCATCCAGAACGCGTTTCAACTGGCGCGCTTCGTCGACGACGCGGGTCAGGTCCTGACCGACGATTTCCTCGCCCGAGCCTAGCTTCAGAACAGCACCCTCGACCCCCTGGTTGATCAGATAGTCATCCAGCGCGGCCTGATCTTTCAGGTAAACCTCTGATTTACCACGTGAAACTTTATAGAGCGGTGGCTGCGCGATATAGAGATAGCCACCTTCAATCAATTCCGGCATCTGACGGTAGAAGAAGGTCAGCAGCAGGGTTCTGATGTGCGCGCCATCGACATCCGCATCGGTCATGATGACGATCTTGTGGTAGCGCAGCTTTTCGATGTTGAACTCATCGCGGCCGATGCCGGTGCCTAGCGCCATGACGAGGTTCCCGATCTCCTGTGACGACAGCATCCGGTCAAACCGAGCGCGTTCGACGTTCAGGATTTTCCCGCGCAGGGGCAGAACGGCCTGAGTCAGACGGTCGCGACCGGTCTGGGCAGAGCCGCCCGCCGAGTCACCCTCCACCAGGAAAACTTCAGTCTTGGACGGGTCTTTCTCGGAACAATCTTTCAGCTTCCCGGCCAGATAGTTCACATCCATCGCCGTTTTGCGGCGGGTCAGCTCACGCGCCTTTCGGGCGGCCTCACGGGCCAATGCGGCCTCGATGATCTTGCCGACGATCCCTTTGGCTTCGTTGGGGTTTTCTTCGAACCACTCGGCCAGCTTTTCGTTCATCAGGCCTTCGACTGCAGGGCGGACTTCGGACGACACCAGCTTGTCTTTGGTCTGCGACGAGAATTTCGGGTCCGGCACTTTCACCGACAACACGCAGGTCAGACCTTCGCGCGCGTCATCGCCGGTAAAGCTGACCTTTTCCTTCTTCGCGATCCCGCTGGATTGCGCGTAGTTGTTGATCGTCCGGGTCAGAGCGCCCCGGAAACCGGCCACGTGCGTGCCACCGTCTCGCTGTGGGATGTTGTTGGTGAAGGGCAGAACCGTCTCGTGGTAGCTGTCGTTCCACCACATCGCGATTTCGACACCGATATCGTCCCGCTCCCCCTTGATATAAATCGGCTCAGGCATCGCGGGCGATTTGGAGCGGTCCAGGTATTTGACGAACTCCTTGACGCCACCCTCATAGAATAGCTCGGTCTCCAAACGTTCTGCAGGGCGCTCATCAATCAGGATGATCCGCACGCCCGAGTTCAGAAAGGCCAGCTCACGCAGGCGTTTCTCCAGCGTCTCAAACGAGTATTCGAGGTTCGAGAACGTATCGGTCGAGGCCAGAAAGCGCACTTCGGTCCCGGTGCGATCGCCGCATTCGCCGACGACTTTCAGATGCTCAGCGGTCTCGCCACGCTCAAAACGCGCTACGTGCTCTTTGCCCGCGCGCCAGATGCGCAGCTCGAGCCATTCGGACAGAGCATTTACAACCGAAACGCCCACGCCGTGCAGACCGCCAGACACCTTGTACGAGTTGCTGTCGAACTTACCGCCCGCATGCAACTGGGTCATGATGACCTCGGCCGCCGAGACGCCCTCTTCGGGGTGAATATCGACCGGGATACCACGGCCATTGTCACTGACCGACACGCTGGAATCGGCGTGAATTTTCACGGTCACATGGTCGGCATGACCGGCCAAAGCCTCATCAATTCCGTTGTCAACGACCTCATACACCATATGGTGCAGACCCGAGCCATCGTCCGTATCCCCGATATACATACCGGGACGTTTGCGAACCGCCTCTAAGCCTTTGAGAACTTTGATGGAATCTGCGCCGTATTCTTGGGGTGCCTGTGCGTCTTCGGACATGCCGTTAGTACCTATATTATTTTGGTAACTTATACGTTTTCTGGTGGGGAATGTCACGCGCTCCCCCAAGATTTTGTGGTTGAGATCCGATTTATCTGCGGATCAAAGCCGATCGAGGTCTGCCGCGATATCAGCTGCAATTTCGGCGGCGTTGACGTCGTCCCGTTCGGCCGTCAATCGCAGGCCCAGAAGGTCCGACTGATAGCGCGCAGCAAGGCGTTCGGGATCGTGATCAGGGCTTATCTCTCCGGCCTTTTGGGCGCGGCGAAACAGGTCTGCGAAACAGGATTTCATTGCGATCATATGCGCGCCTGCCTGACCGGCCAGATCGTGATCCTTTGCCTGCAACTCGGCATAGGTCTTGGCCAGCATACAAGCTTTAGTCGGCAGATCAGAGGCAGTAATCACGCGATAGGGCTGCGCCTTGAGCGCCCCGAGCGGCCCCAGCTCCTCAGCCAAGGCCAACATGCTCGCAACCCCGTCCTGCGCGTAGCGCTCCAGCGCCAGCGCATAGAGGGCATCTTTCGAGCCAAACGCCGCATAGAAACTGCCCGGCTTCAGTTTCAGTTCACGCTCAAGGTCCTTCAGCGACGTCCCCGCCCAGCCGTGACGCCAGAAGATATCACGCGCCTGCGCGATCAGCGCGTCTCGGTCATATGCGGGTTTGCGGGGCATTGGATCACCAATTCTTGAGCATTTGCTCAAATATATACTTGAGTGATCGCTCAAGAAACCCTAAATACGACTCATCGCGCCAGAAATCAGGAGTTTTGACATGGCCAACTTCCCGTCTCACGACCTCGAATCCGCCCCTGAAGAATCCAAACCGCTGCTGGAGAAATCACAAGCCGCCTTTGGCCGCCTGCCCGGTCTGCACAAGGTGATGGCGGAAAGCCCGCAGCATCTTGAGGCCTATCAGGTTCTGCACGGCCTCTTCCTGCAAACCGATTTCGACAATGATGAGAAAACCGTAGTTTGGCAGACCATAAACGTCGAAAACGAATGCCATTACTGTGTCCCCGCCCATACCGGAATCGCCAAGATGATGAAGGTCTCGGACGAGATCACCGAGGCTCTGCGCAACGAAACCCCGCTGCCGACTGCCAAGCTAGAGGCCCTGCGCACCTTCACCCTGCAAGTGATGGAAACCCGCGGTAACCCGACCGAAGAACAGCTGCAGGCGTTCTTTGACGCAGGCTATTCCCACCGCGCCGTTCTTGATGTTGTTCTGGGTCTGGCGCAGAAAACCATGTCGAACTACGTCAACCACATGGCCAAAACACCGGTCGATCAGGTCATGCGCGGCTTCCTGTGGGAACGCAAAGTGGGCGAACCGGCCTAAGCCGACACGACCGAGCCCTCATCGCCTTCGGTAACAACCAGCGTTTGGGCCCGGTCGCCCAATTCCGCAAACAGCTCAGGCCCGGTGCCCGTCATCCAGGCCTGAGCGCCTAGCGCACAGATCTCATCATAGAGCGCTGCGCGTCGCCCGGCATCCAGATGCGCAGCCACCTCATCCAGCAACACGATCGGCGGCGCGCCAACCATTCCCGCCAGAGCCCGTGCGTTCGACAGGATCAGGGACACCAGCAGCGCCTTCTGCTCACCCGTGGAACAATCTTTGGCCGGAACCCCTTTGGCAGCGAACACCCCATACAGGTCCGAGCGATGCGGCCCGACCAGAGTCCGCCCTGCTGCAAGATCACGGAAACGGCTTTCGCTCAACGTCTCCCGCAGATCATCCGCTGTCTCGGGCATCGCACCTTCTGTTTGGATCAACTCCAATTCGGCTGAAGGAAACGCCGTTTCGGCCTTTTCCTGTGCGGCACGCAAATGATCCAATGCTGCAAGACGCGCCGCATGGATCCTATACCCTGCCTCGGCCATCTGACCTTCCAAAGCCGTGTACCAATGGGCGTCCCGGACCTGATCTTTCAATAGCCGGTTCCGCTCACGCATAGCCTTTTCGTAGGTCAGCGAAGCCTCGGCATGCGTGGGATCAAAGCTCAGCGCGATGCGGTCCAGAAATCGCCGCCGCCCCTCAGCCCCTTCGATCCACAGCCGATCCATCGACGGGATCAACCACACCACGCGCGCGAGCTTGCCCAGATCAATCTGACTGGCAGCCTTGCCATCAATCCGAACCTGACGTGCCGCGCCGCCTTCGGACCATGTCTCGATCTCATATCGCCCGCCCTGCGCGCTCAGCAGGACGGACAGTTTCCAGCCCAAGGCCTCAGGCCGCCGGGTCATCTCAGCCGCACTGGCCCGCCGCATCCCGCGACCAGGCGAGAACAGAGACACCGCTTCAAGGATATTGGTCTTCCCGGCCCCGTTCGGCCCATGGATCGCAACCGGACGCCCATCCAAAGACAAACGCGCCAGCTTATGAGACCGAAAATGCGAGACCGTAAGTTCGGTCAGGGCCAATCCCATGACCCCTCCCTTCTTCTGTTCAAAAATACCTCCGCCGGAGGCATCGCGCGCCAGCGCGATCAGACACGCATCGGCATGACAACATAGACCGCGCTCAGATCATTACCTTCGCGCATCAAAGTCGGGTCACCGGCCGAGTTAAACAGGAACACCGCGTTCTCACGATCCACCTGCGATGCAATCTCGAGGAGGTATTTCGCGTTGAACCCAATCTCGAGACGTTCGTCACCGTAAGCGACGGCCAGCTCTTCTTCAGCCGCGCCGCTATCGGGTGCATTGACCGACAGCACCAACTTATCCGCATCCAGTTGCAGCTTCACGGCGCGCGAACGCTCTGACGAAACGGTCGCAACCCGGTCCACGGCTTGCGCAAACTCGGCCGCATCCACTTCCAGTTTGCGCGTATTGCCCTGCGGAATAACGCGTGTGTAGTCGGGAAAGGTGCCATCAATGACCTTCGAGGTCAGCGTGATATCCGGCGTGGCAAAGCGCACTTTGGTTTCGCTGACAGACACTGCGATATCCATCTCGTCATCATCCAGCAGTTTGCGCAGCTCACCCACGGTTTTACGGGGCACGATCACACCGGGCATGTCCGCAGCACCATCCGGCAGGTCCGCATCAATCCGCGCCAGGCGGTGACCATCGGTGGCCACACAGCGCAGGACCTTGCCGCCTTCGGACCCGTCCGCGACATGCATGTAGACACCGTTCAGATAGTACCGCGTCTCTTCGGTCGAGATGGCGAATTTCGATTTGTCGAACAACCGACGCAGCAACGCCGCCGACGCGGTGAAATTTGACTGATATTCCGAGGACGCCATGACCGGGAAATCCTCTTTCGGCAAGGTCGCCAGAGAGAAGTTCGACCGGCCCGCCTCAACCGTCAAACGACCTGCGGCGCTGTCGGCCGTCAGGGTGACCAGCGCGCCATCCGGCAGTTTACGCACAATTTCATGAAGGGTCGTAGCGGCCACGGTCGTCGCACCGGCCTTTTCGACCTGCGCAGGCGCTTTGTCGACAACCTCGATATCCAGATCAGTGGCTCGGAACAGGGCTTGGTCGCCTTCGGCCTCGATTAGCACATTGGCAAGGATCGGGATCGTGTTGCGACGTTCCACAACGGATTGGGCCTGGGAAACGGCCTTGAGAAGGGTGCCGCGTTCGATGCTGATCTTCATACCCTCTGTTCCTCTGACTTGCGTGCCGAAAATGGGCGGGACTGGCACGTTAGCGTCTCAGCCCTGAGGCACAAGGATTTTTTACCGATTTCTGGGTGGGAATACCCCGGTGGTCAAGAGGTACACGCGCGAAACGCGTCCATTCCTCCGCAACCGTGGAGATTAGCGCACAAGAAAACGCCCCGGACGCACTGACCCGGGGCATTTACTGACAATGGGTGCGATTCAGGCCTCCAGCGAGCGGCGCAGCATTTCCACGTCTTCTGCGATCTGACCATCAGTCGTCTTCAGCTCTTCGATGCGCTTGACCCCGTGCATGACGGTTGTGTGGTCGCGCCCTCCGAACCGACGGCCGATCTCTGGTAGAGAGCGGCTGGTTAGTTGCTTGCACAGATACATGGCTACCTGACGCGGACGAGCATAGGACCGCAGGCGCTTGGGGCCGATAATGTCGGACAGGCGAATGTTGTAGTAGTCCGACACTTTGCGCTGGATCTCCTCGACGGTGATTTTGCGCTCTGAGGCGCGCAGCACATCCGCCAGACAGTCCTGAGTCAGCTCCATGTCGATCTCACGCCCCACTAGCGAGGCAAAGGCGAACAGACGGGTCAGAGCGCCTTCGAGAACACGCACATTGGTCGAGATGCGATGCGCCAGGAACTCCAGCACGCCATCGGCGATAACAAGATCGGGATAGGTGGCGATGTGTTGCTGGACCTTGTTTTGCAAAATGCCCAGACGCAATTCGTAGTCGGTGGGATGCAGATCGACGACCAGACCACATTGCAGGCGGGATTTTACGCGATCTTCCAGATCCTTGATCTCACCCGGTGCGCGGTCCGCCGAGATGATGATCTGTTTGTTCTGGTCCACCAGAGCGTTGAAGGTGTGAAAGAACTCTTCTTGGGTCGAGTCCTTGCCCGCGATGAACTGCACATCGTCCACCATCAGCACATCGACCGAGCGGAACAGATGTTTGAAATCCATCATCCGGCGTTCGCGGAGAGCTTGAACAAAGCGATACATGAACTGTTCCGCCGACAGGTAAAGCACGTTCAGCTCGGGGCTTTTGGTTTTCAGCTCCCACGCGATCGCGTGCATCAGGTGCGTTTTACCCAACCCAACACCGCCGTAGAGAACCAGCGGATTGAACGTGACCGGGCCACCTTCAGCTACGCGGCGCGCGGCGGCATGGGCCAATTCGTTGGGTTTGCCGACAACAAAGCTGTCGAAGGTAAAACGCGTATCCAAGGGTGCGGCCTGTAGATCCTCGAGCGCCGCATTGGCAGATTCCGCAACTGGTGCAGCAGCTGCGGTCAACTTGGGTTCATCCGTGACAACTGCCGGTCGGGTGGTCGAATTGGCTGCCGCCTTGAACGCAAGACGTTGGACGGTCTCACCCGCGGTATTCAGTTCATACAGAATCAAATCTGCGAAATTCTGGCTGACGTAATTCCCCATGAAGTTGGTTGGCACTGAGAACACGGCTACACCATCCTGCAGCTCCTGAAATTCCAGAGGCTCAATCCAGGTGGTGAAGTTGTTCTTGCCAACGGCCTTCAATAGTTTGTTACGCAGTTGTCCCCATTTCTCTTGTGTCATCAAGCGCCTCACGCATCCCATTTTTTTTGACCTGTCGGTCTTATCAATCGTCGCCGGTTTCCCGGTCATTTACGTTCACGCACAAGGGTACCCTGCGCCGGACTGTCCCATCCGGCGGGTAAATGAATACTCAGCATGCACAAATCGTATCCCGCAGCAGGATCCCGGAAAACCGGGGCACGCGTAGTAACCCAATTGTTTGACAGGGCTGAGATCATCGGAAAACCCGAGACCCAGAGCAGATCGTTTCACCGGCCAAGGCCGGTTTTCGAACGCTGGTTCCTGCTGTCTGACTGATGCCCGTCAGTCAGATGGCTGGAACAGCCTGTCCCCCCAAGCGAGTGAATCGCTGACTCAGTGGTAGCAAGATGTTGCCTGTCGCGGCAACGAAACTCTGATATTGACTCGGAGTTCAGGGCGAAAGAATCTCTCGACTTCGTGAGGTCGCGGCTTTCTGGCAACAAACAAGAAAGGCGCCGCAATGCGCGACGCCTTTACGTAGGAAAACGCTTGACGTGTTCCAGCGGGAATCAACCCAGCGCTTTAACGCGTGCCGACAGGCGCGACATTTTACGCGATGCGGTGTTCTTGTGGAAAACGCCTTTGGTGACGCCACGCATCAGTTCAGGCTGAGCTGCGCGCAGAGCTGCGGTTGCAGCGTCTTTGTCGCCCGATGCGATCGCTTCTTCAACTTTGCGCAGGTAGGTGCGGATGCGCGAACGGCGCGCTTTGTTTACGGCGAAACGCTTTTCGTTCTGACGAGCGCGTTTCTTTGCTTGGGGCGAATTTGCCATGTGTCTCTGACCTTTGTTCGGTACGATTGTCTAGGGTTGCGCGCAACGGAAGTATCCGCACCGGATCAGAAATCACGAGTGTGAGTCGGGCCAAGCGGGCCGCACGCGCATGTATGACGGCGGTCTCTACCCAAGTTTTACAGGTTTGCCAAGCCGATTCTTGCCTCATATGTCCAACAAAAAAAGGCAGGCCACCGCCTGCCCTTCCGGAATTCTTTGTCGCGACGCTACTTGTCGCGGAATTGCGCGGCGCGTTTTTCAAGAAACGCCGCCATGCCCTCTTTCTGGTCTTCGGTCGCGAACATCGAATGAAAGACGCGACGCTCGAACAGAAGACCTTCGCTAAGCGGTAGCTCATAGCTGCGATTCACTGCCTCTTTGGCGGCTGCCGCCGTTAGCAGAGACTTCTCAGCAATCTTATGGGCTGCACCCACAGCTTCTTCGATCAGCTTTTTCGCAGGAACCACGCGGCTGACAAGACCCGCGCGCTCGGCTTCTTCTGCGTCCATGAAGCGACCGGTCAGGTTCATGTCCATCGCTTTGGACTTACCAACAAAGCGCGTCAGGCGCTGAGTGCCGCCGATACCGGCTATAACGCCCAGATTGATCTCGGGCTGGCCGAACTTGGCGGTGTCTGCGGCGATGATGAAATCGCATATCATGGCCAATTCGCAGCCGCCGCCCAGCGCGTAGCCCGCAACCGCCGCGATTATGGGTTTGCGAATGGCCGAGACGCGCTCGTTAACCGAGGCAAACAGGTCGGTGCTGAAAACGTCGACAAAGCTCATCTCGGACATTTCCTTGATGTCCGCACCCGCGGCAAAAGCCTTGTCCGAGCCGGTCAGCACGATGCAGCGCACCTTGTCGTTCTGATCCGCCTCTTCCAACGCATCGCAAAGCTCACCCACCAATTGGGTGTTCAGCGCATTCATCGCATCTGGTCTGTCGAGTTTGATAAGGGCGACGTGGTCTTCGATTTCGACGATGATCGTCTCAAAAGCCATGAGGTATAAGCTTCCGGTTGTTCCGTTCAGGTACGATTCCTTAACACGCGATTTCGCTGGATCAAGCTATCTTTGGCATTGCGCACAGTAGAAGGATGAGCGACCGGACTGGGTGATTCTCTTGATTTCGGCACCGCAACCCTGGGTTCGGCAGGATTCGCCTTCGCGGCCGTAAACATCAAAGCTGTGCTGAAAATATCCAAGTTCTCCATCGGCTTGACGGAAATCTTTCAGTGACGATCCCCCTGCTTCGATCGCGTCCTGCAACACCTGCCGGATGATCGGCACAAGGGCTGCGACACGCGCCGCAGAAATTTGTCCGGCTTTGCGACGTGGCGACACCTTGCCGCGATAAAGCGCCTCGCAAACGTAAATATTCCCCAACCCGGCAACGATTCCCTGATCCAGAAGCGCCGATTTGACCGGCGTGTTCTTGCCCTTGAACGCATCAATCAGGTGCTGTTCGTGAAAATCATTGCCCAATGGCTCTGGCCCCAGAACGGACAGCAGCTTGTGGTCTTCTGCGGTTGCGGTTGGCAGCAAATCCATGGCCCCGAACCGGCGCGGATCGTTGAACGTCACGCGGGCACCATTGGCCATGTGAAACACGACATGGTCATGCTTTTCGGGCATTGGATGGTCATGGACGAACTGCCCCAGCGGGTCACCTGATACCGTCATACGCCCCGACATACCCAAGTGAATCAACAACGTCTCGCCACTGCTGAGATCAGCCAGAATGTATTTTGAGCGCCGCCGCAGGCGCTGAACCGTCTGCCCGGTCAACCGCTCGGCCATACGCTCCGGGAAGGGCCAGCGCAGATCGGGGCGGTTCACATCTGCACGCTCGATCACCACCCCCTCCATCGCAGGGGTCAGGCCGCGTCTTACTGTCTCGACCTCGGGCAATTCGGGCATTAGTTGGCTCCTATTCCAAAGGGCCGCATTGTGCCCGCCTCTGATGGCCCTATAACAGAAGCGAAATTCGACAAACGGCAAGGCAAATGTCCGACAACAGCGACAAGACGACTCATTTCGGGTTCGAAACCGTGCGCGAGGCCGACAAGGCCGGGCGCGTACAGGGCGTTTTCAACTCGGTGGCCTCGAAATACGACGTGATGAATGATGTCATGTCGATGGGCATCCATCGGGTCTGGAAAGACGCGATGATGGACTGGCTTGCCCCGCACCCCGGTCAGCGCCTGCTGGACGTCGCAGGCGGCACCGGAGACATCTCGTTCCGCTTTCTCAAACGCGCGGGCTACGGTCACGCAACCGTCCTGGACCTGACCGAGCCGATGCTGGTCGAGGGCCGCCAACGGGCTGAGGCCGATCAGATGTCGGACAGCCTGAACTGGGTCGTCGGCGATGCGATGTCCCTGCCGTTCGAGGACAACACCTTCGACGTCTACACAATCTCCTTCGGGATCAGGAACGTCACCCGCCCGCAAGAAGCGCTGAACGAGGCCTATCGCGTTTTGAAACCCGGCGGCCGCCTGATGGTGCTGGAGTTCAGCCAGTTGCCAAATGACGGTCTGCAAAAGCTCTATGATCTCTACAGCTTCAACGTCATCCCGCGCATGGGCAAGCTGATCGCCAATGACTACGACAGCTACCAGTACCTTGTGGAATCGATCCGCAAGTTCCCCGATCAGGAGAAATTCCTGGGCATGGTTCGTACCGCCGGTTTTGAGAACGCCAAGTACCGCAATCTAAGCATGGGAATCGCCGCGCTGCATTCCGGCTGGAAGATCTAAATGCGCGGCCCTCACAACATCATACGCCTGATCCGCACAGGCGCCACGCTAGAGCGCACGGGCGCCATGAATGTCGTGCTGGACGCGTTCGAAGCCCCCCGCGCGGTCCGCTTTGTTGCCCACGCGCTCGGCAAACCGTTTCAATGGCTTGGGTACAAGGGCGACCCCGAGATGCCCCCTGCCACACGCGCCCTGACGGCGCTGGGTCCGGCGTATATCAAATTCGGACAGGTCCTGTCGACCCGACCCGACGTGGTTGGCAACGAACTGGCCGAGCAACTGCGCGTATTGCAGGACAAGCTGCCCCCATTCCCGAAGGCCGAGGCCATGGCTGAGGTCGAGAAGGAGCTGGGCCAGCCGATCTCGGACATGTTCAGCGAGTTCAGCGAACCGATCGCTGCAGCCTCGATCGCTCAGGTTCACAAGGCCAAGCTGGCGACCACAGGCGAAGACATCGCCGTCAAAGTCCTGCGTCCGGGAATCGAGCGCGCTTTCCGCAAGGATGTCGACGCGTTCTATTTCGCCGCCCGCATGGTACAACTCTGCGCCCCCGGCGCGCGCCGCCTCCGTCCTATGGAGGTAATCGAACATTTCGACGGCGTGGTTCGGGGTGAGCTGGACTTGCGTCTGGAAAGCTCGGCAGCCTCGGAATATGCCGCCAACACCAAGGATGATGCCGGGTTCTGGTTGCCTCCGGTCGTGTGGTCGCTGTCCGCGCGCCGGGTGATGACGCTCAGCTGGGCGGATGGCATCCCGCTTGGCGACAACGACGCCCTGGACGCCGCAGGCCATAACCGCCGCGATCTGGGCGAGCGTGTCCTGCGCCTGTTCCTGCTGCACGCCCTGCGCGATGGCTACTTTCACGCCGACATGCACCAGGGCAACCTGAAGGTCGCCGCCAACAGCGATATCATCGCCTATGACTACGGCATCATGGGCCATATCGACGAATACACCCGCCGGGTTTATGCCGAGATCCTCTTTGGCTTCATCCGCCGCGACTACAAACGCGTGGCCGAGGTGCATTTCGAGGCCGGATACGTCCCCGCCAATCAGGACGTCGACGAATTCGCCCGCGCCCTGCGCGCTGTGGGCGAGCCCATCTTCGGCATGGACGCCACCCATATCTCGATGGGCCGCCTGCTGAACTACCTGTTCGAAGTCACCGAACGCTTCGGCATGGAAACCCGGACCGAGCTGATCCTGCTGCAGCGCACCATGGTTGTGGTCGAAGGCGTCGCCCGCTCACTCGATCCGCATATCAATATATGGGAGGTCGCCCGTCCAGTCGTCGAGGATTACATCAAGAAATCCATCGGCCCCCGCGCGGCGCTCCGCGACTTTGGCAAAACCGCTCTGGTTCTGGCCCGGTTCGGCCCGCGCCTGCCCGCGCTGGTGGAAAACGCCCTGATCGCTCAAACCCAGAAAGACGATCAGACCAACTCCCGCCTGTGGTCCAAAGCCCTTCCCGCCACGCTCGGAGCCGTGGCAGGCGCTGCTTTGGTTTTGCTACTAACAGCGCTCAGCTAGGCGCCAGCCGCCTGCTTCATCTGGCTGAAAATATCCTCGGGGGGAATTGCGCTCAAGGCGCGATGGGGGGCAGACAGCCCCCCTGCCCAACTCGAAGTCAGAGCCGCTCTATGGCAATCGCAATACCCTGACCACCGCCGATACACATGGTGATCAGACCTTTGGAACCTCCAATTCGCTCCAACTCATACAAAGCCTTCAGCGTGATGATCGCACCTGTCGCACCCACCGGGTGACCCAAGGCAATCGCACCACCGTTCGGGTTTACCTTGTCGGCATCCAGACCCAGCTCTTTGTTCACAGCCAGAGCCTGCGAAGCAAAGGCTTCGTTGCTTTCGATCACGTCGAAGTCTTCCACCGTCAGGCCGGTCTTGGCCAGCAGGTTTTGCACAGCAGGCACCGGACCGATGCCCATCACCTCGGGGCGGACACCGGCGTGGCCGTAACCCAGAATACGCGCTTTCGGCTTCAGACCAGCCTTCTCGGCCGCGCCTGCCGTGGCCAGAACCATCGCTGCCGCGCCATCATTGATGCCAGAGGCGTTGCCCGCCGTTACCCGGCCATCCTTCTTGAACGCCGGACGCAGACCCGCCAGCGCCTCAATCGAGGTCGCCTTGGGATGCTCGTCGACCATGAAATCAACCATGTCGCGCTTAACCTTGACCTGAACTGGCGCGATCTGGCTCTGGAAAAATCCTGCCTCAATGGCCGCCGCGGCACGGGTCTGGCTGGTTAGAGCAAACTCATCCATCTGCTCGCGTGTGACCTGATGCTCATCGGCGACGTTCTCAGCCGTCACACCCATATGGCCGGTGCCAAAGGGGCAGTTCAGCGCACCCAGCATCATGTCGAGCGATTTGATATCGCCCATCTTGGCACCCCAGCGCGCCTGCTGCAGGATATAGGGGCTCCGCGACATGCTCTCAGCCCCACCAGCCACAGCAAATTCGGCATCACCCAGCATCAGCGACTGTACCGCCGACACAATCGCCTGCGCCCCTGAACCGCACAGACGGTTCACGTTCATCGCGGGGGTTTCGACCGGGATACCTGCCTGTTTGGCCGCCGCACGCGACAGATACATGTCGCGCGGTTCGGTGTTGATCACATGACCAAACACAACGTTGCCAATCTGGCCGCCTTCGACGCCCGATTTCTCCATCGCGGCTTCGGTCACAACGGTCGCCAGGTCAATCGGTGCGGTCGAGGCCAGAGCGCCCCCAAACGTTCCAACCGCCGTACGGGCCCCATCCAGAATGACGATATCTTTCATGTCTCTTCTCCTCTTGGACTTGGCGGCACTATTACGCCCAGTTGGCGCGTTGTCCTATACGACGTACCGTCACAAGCAGAATTGACAACCCATCGGGAAAAGCGCATCAGATTCCGTCATGACGGAAAACACAGACGATATCCTGACCCTTCTGCCCGCCCGCCTGAAAGAGGCGCGTCGCGCCAAGGGCCTGTCGCTGGAAGCTGTTGCCAATCTCAGCGGCGTATCTCGATCAATGGTCAGTCAGATCGAACGGGGCGAAAGCAGCCCGACCATCTCAACCCTGTGGAACCTGACGCGGGCCTTGCAGGTGGATTTCGCAGGGCTGCTGGAAGAGACCAAGACCTCAGATCAGATCGAGGTTCTGCGCCAGGCCGAGGTGCCCAGCATCGACAACATGGGCACAAACTGTCGGATCCGCATCCTGTCCCCCCCGGAAGAGGCCGGAGGGCATGAGGTCTACGACATCCGCTTTGACCACGACGGGACACTGAACAGCCAGCCGCATGCCCGCGGCACACGCGAACAGTTGACGGTTCTGGAGGGCGCGGTGCGCGTCACCTCGGGCACTGCGATATCTGAGATGCAACAGGGCGACACCGCCCGCTATGCGGCTGATGTGACCCATTCCATTGCCTCAATAGGCCCCGCGCGGGTTTTTCTGATCGTCAAGAACGCCTAAAACGTTTTGCGTTTTACCCGAGGCAAGTCCATCGAAATGCGCGTTCGCCTCTCGTCGCTCGCATGAGCGACTGTCGGCAACACATCGCGACCGCGATGTGTGAGAGACCGCAGCAAGAGGCAGCGTATTTCGTTTCAAATCAAACCCAAGACGACATATATTCCACCTTCACGGAAATTTTTCCCGTATAGCGTAATTCTCCTATTTGGGAATTACATCCGCTATGTTAGACATCCGACTCAGATGAACGGAGGTCGCCATGGCAGATGCATTCCTGTCCCATATCACGGACACCCTCGCGCAGATCGAATCCGAAGGTCTGTATAAACGCGAACGCATGATTACATCGCCTCAGGGCGGCGAGATTACGGTGGGCGACAAACAGGTCATCAACCTGTGCGCCAACAACTATCTCGGTCTGGCCGATCATCCCGCGTTGATCGACGCGGCCACAACTGCGATGGGGCCCAAAGGGTTCGGCATGGCCTCGGTCCGGTTTATCTGCGGCACGCAAGACATTCACCGCGAGTTGGAACAGAAGCTGGCCGAGTTCCTGAACAAGGATGACTCGATCCTGTTCGCCGCCTGTTTCGACGCGAACGGGGGGCTGTTCGAACCCCTTCTCGGCCCCGAGGACGCAATCATCTCGGACAGTCTGAACCACGCCTCGATCATCGACGGGGTGCGGCTGTGTAAAGCCAAGCGCTATCGCTATCTGAACAACGACATGAACGACCTCGAAGCCTGGCTGAAGCAGGCGCGTGAGGACGGGGCGCGGCATATCATGATCGCGACTGATGGCGTGTTTTCAATGGATGGCTACCTCGCCAACCTGCCGAAAATCCGTGAGTTGGCCGATAAATACGACGCCATCGTCATGGTCGATGATTGCCACGCTACCGGGTTTATGGGACCGAACGGCGCGGGCACGCCGGATCATTTCGGTGTCGATGTCGACATCCTGACGGGAACCTTGGGAAAAGCACTTGGGGGGGCAATCGGCGGTTATATCGCCGGGCCGCAGCCAGTGATCGACCTGCTGCGGCAGCGGGCGCGGCCCTATCTGTTCTCGAACTCGCTGCCGCCATCCATCGTCGCCGCCGGGATTGAGGCCATCCGTCTGGTCCAACAAGGCGACATGCTGCGCGCGCAGCTGTTCGGCAATGCCAAATACTGGCGGGCGGGGCTGGAGAAGCTGGGTTTTGACCTTTTGCCCGGTGAACACCCGATCATTCCCGTCATGCTGGGCGATGCGACATTGGCGCAGGGCATGGCGGCTCGATTGTTTGATGAAGGTGTCTATGTATCGGGCTTTTTCTTCCCTGTGGTTCCGCGCGGGCAGGCCCGGATCAGAACCCAGATGAACGCCGCACTGACACGGCAGGAGCTTGACCAGGCGCTTGCCGCTTTTGAGAAAGTCGGCAAAGAGCTTGGAGTCATCAAATGACCTTTGCCTCTGTCATCGACGCCATCAGCGATACCCCTTTGGTGGACTTGTCGCGCATCTGCCAGCAGCTTCAGCTGGACGGTCGCATTCTGGCCAAGCTGGATTATCTGTTGCCTGGCTTCTCGAAAAAAGACCGCGCGGCCAAATCCATCATCGAAATGGCCCGCACCGACGGAACGCTTACACCGGGCCAAACTGTGGTCGAGCTGACCTCGGGCAATATGGGAACCGGTCTGGCGATTGTCTGCGGGATCATGGGCCATCCCTTTGTCGCAGTGATGAGCGCCGGAAACTCGGTCGAGCGCGCGCGCATGATGCGGGCGTTGGGGGCTGAGGTGATCATCGTACCTCAGGCCCCGGGCAGCAAACCGGGTGAGGTTTCGGGCGCTGATCTGGCGCTGGTGGATGAGGCGGCGCAGACGGTTACTGCAGAACGCGGCGCGTTTCGCGCAGATCAGTTCGGTCATTCGGGTAACCCAATAGCGCATTCAACAGGGACCGGGCCGGAAATCTGGGAGCAGTCTGGCGGTGCGGTAACGGCCTTCTGTGATTTCGCCGGTTCAGGCGGCACCTTGGCCGGAGCAGCGGCATTCTTCGCGCCGCATGGCGTGCGGTGTTACGCCATCGAACCCGAAGGCGCACGGGCCTTGGCTGGTGAAGTCGTCGACACGCCCGACCATCCGATACAGGGCGGCGGCTATGCCATGGCTGACCTGACCCATATGAACGGCGTCCCCCTCGCCGGGCACCTTTCGGTATCTTGCAACACGGCCCGTGATTGCGCCCGGCTGCTCGCACGCAGCGAAGGGATCTTTTCCGGATACTCAGCCGGCGCGAACCTAGCTGGTGCGATCGATTTGCTGCGCGGCCCGGAACGTGGCGGCTGCGTCGCGATCGTCATTTGTGACAGCGGCCTGAAATACCTGTCCACCGATTTGTGGGAGTAGTGCAATGCGTCCCAATACAATGAAAGCACTGGAAAAATCCGAACCCAAGGAAGGCCTGTGGATGGTACAGGCCCCGGTGCCCGAGATCGGCCCGGATGAGGTGCTGATCCGGATCAACAAGACCGGCATCTGCGGGACCGACATTCATATCTGGAACTGGGACGACTGGGCCGCAGCAACCGTTCCCGTTCCGATGATCACCGGCCATGAATTCGCGGGTGAGATCGTCGAGATCGGCCGCAACGTAACCGGGCTTGAGATCGGGCAGCGCTGCTCGGGCGAGGGGCACCTGATCGGAACAGACAGCCGTCAGAGCCGCGCAGGCAAGTTCCACCTCGACCCCGGAACGCGCGGCATAGGCGTCAACGAACAAGGCGCGTTTGCGCAATACCTGAAACTGCCGGCCTTCAATGTCGTCCCCCTGCCCGACGACGTGCCTGACGAAATCGGAGCCATTCTCGACCCGCTGGGAAACGCCGTTCACACCGCGCTCAGCTTTGATCTGCTAGGGGAGGATGTGCTGATCACAGGCGCTGGACCGATTGGCATCATGGCCGCAGCCGTCGCCCGCCACGCAGGTGCCCGCAATGTGGTCATCACCGACATCAACCCCGACCGCCTGAAACTGGCCGAACATGTGGTGCCAACGGTTCGCGCAGTCGATGTCTCCAAAGAGGACCTGCAGGATGTTATCGCCGAGCTGGGATTGAAGGAAGGTTTCGATGTGGGGCTGGAAATGTCCGGCTCGCAAGTCGCGCTGGACCAAATGGTCGAGGCATTGGTTATGGGTGGCAAGATTGCCCTGCTGGGTATTCCGCCCGGCAAGTCCCCGGTCGATTGGTCCCGCATCGTGTTCAAGGCCATCACCATCAAGGGCGTGTACGGGCGCGAGATGTTCGAGACCTGGTACAAGATGATCGCCATGCTGCAAAACGGCCTGGATGTTAGCCGCGTGATCACCCATCAGATGAAAGTCGACGATTTTGCCGAAGGGTTTGCGGCCATGAAATCTGGTCAATCCGGCAAGGTGGTTCTCGACTGGACCTGACCCTCTGGCGCTGCGCGGGCTGACCCCTTACACATCGGGTAACCTCAGGCGTTTGGAGGAGCAAATGAGCGACACTGACAGGTATCTGGAACGCGGGATCGAAGACTCTCTGGTCACCGATTTCACCGAGACCCATCGCAAAAGCTATGGCGATTTTCTGCAACTCAAGACGCTGCTGAACCTGCAGAAGACGTTTCAGGACCCCGCCCAGCCCGACGAGATGTTGTTCATCATCATCCATCAGGTCAGCGAGCTGTGGCTGAAACTGATGCACCATCAACTGGTCGAGGTACGCCGATTCCTGCAGCAGGACGCGTTTGGTCCGGCGATGAAAAACCTCGACCGCATCAAAGCCATTCAACATCAGCTGATCGCGGCCTGGGAAACCCTGCTGACTATGACGCCCGCCGACTACATGACCTTTCGGCAGGCGCTTGGCAGTTCCTCCGGGTTCCAAAGCTATGGCTACCGCCAGATCGAGTTCATTCTGGGCAACAAGGATCCTTCGACACTGAAGGTTCACGCCCATGATCCCGAAGTGATGGAAATGCTGAACGCAGCCCTTACCAAGCCGTCGCTCTATGACGAGGTACTGCACATGCTGGCCCGCCAAGGTTTTGACGTGCCACAGGACCTGCTGGAACGGGACTATGCGCAGCCCTACTCCGGCGATCCTCGGGTGGTCAAAATCTGGGTTCAGGTCTTTCGGGAGACCGAAAAACACTGGGAGCTTTACGCGCTGGCAGAGAAGCTGATGGATGTGGAATGCCTGTTCCAACGGTGGCGGTTCGATCACGCGACCGCCGTTGAACGTGTCATCGGGATGCAACCGGGAACAGGAGGCTCCAGCGGCGTCGGCTTCTTACGCAAAGCATTGGAATTGCGCTTCTTCCACGATTTGTATGATATGCGCACAGAACTGATCTATGCGGGGGACTGATGCTGTATCGCGGGTTTTCACAGGCTGAACTGGAACAGGAATATTCGCCGAGATCTATGATCGGCGGTGATCTGACGCCTTACATTGCCAGCTATAGTGCCCTCAGCGCTCAGGCGCGGGGCAGTTTGACGGTTCAGGAAAATCTGACCTATGGTGCAGGCCCCGCACAGGTTCTGGATTATTTCCCAGCGGCCGAGGCAGGCGCGCCGCTGCATGTGTTTATCCATGGCGGCTATTGGCAGGCCCTTAGCCAGCGCGAGTCCGCCATGATGGCACCGGCGCTGATTGAAGCGGGTCAGGCTTTTGCGACACTGAACTATACTCTGGCCCCTGATGCCCGCATCGCGGACATGATCGACGAGTGCCGCGATGCGCTGCTCTGGCTAGCGTCGCAGGCTAAGTCCCTGGGGTTTGATCCGACCCGGATCACCTTGTCAGGGCACAGCGCCGGTGCGCAATTGGCCAGCATGGTTATGGCGCAGTCTGCAAACGCTCTGGCCCGCGCCGGCTTGAGGGTGCGCGACGTGATCCTGATCAGCGGCGTCTACGATCTGGAACCGATCAGCCTGACCTCGGTCAACGATCCGCTGCAACTGACACCGGTTGAGGTCAACGACCTTTCCCCCATACGCCACGTGCCACGACCCGGACCGCGCTACCACGTGACCGTGGCCGAGAGGGACACCCCGGAATTCATCCGTCAAAGCCGCGACTACGCCGAGCACCTGCGCAAGGCCGGACATTCTGTCAGCTTCGATCTGAAAAAGGGGATGCAGCATTTCGACATCATCATGCATCCCGGGACGTTCACATCTTCAAAGCAGTAGGGAACGCCCTAGTCTTCGCAATGCCCAGTGCTGGCCCCTGTCAATTCAAACTCGGGTCCTTGATGCCAATCCGTATGTTCAGGGATGACCGGGCCCAAGGGGATTGCACTCCGTCCGTTTCGCCGATCACATCCGTGCGCACCTGATCAAACATCTGCTCAAGGGTGAGACCTCTGGTCCCGATCGCACGTGCGATGGCTGCTGTGTAGGGGCTGTTGGTTCCGGTCCCGTCCAGTGCGACGTCGCCGGGTCCGGTGGCATAAGCGATCAGGTTGTTGGTGCGGGCTGTCATACGCGCAAGCCCGTCGCCGACATCCAGTGCACCGTCCGTTTCACTTCCAAAAGGATTGTCGCGGCACGCGTCCAGAATCATGACACTCACGGCCTGAGGTGTGTGAATGCGATCCAGAACCCACTCGGCCGGGACAGCCTGATCCGCAATATCAGCCTCGGACTGGATGTTCACGCCGAGCGGAAGCAGGTAGTTGAAATCATCACTGCGCACCCCGTGCCCGGCAAAATAGAACACTGCCAAAGCCTCGGACCCCGCTGCGCGCACGGTGCTGGCAAAAGCCTCGACCTCTTGCTCCATCTCTGCGCGGCTTGCATCCGTCAGTGTCGTGACCGCAAATCCTGCACCGCGCAGCTCTTCGCTCATCAAGCGCGCGTCGTTCACAGGGTTGTCGAGGGCGGGGACACTTGTGTACCCAGCATTCCCGATCACGAGGGCAAACCGTTCATGGGCCAATGCGGGCCCGGCGATCAGGGTGATGACAAAGCAGAGTGCTTTAAAAATACGCGTCAAGTCTATCTCCAAATCCTGTCGAACGAGAAAAGCAGGTCTCTTCGTTTGGCCCTTAAGTGCTGCGGGTCCGTTCAATCACGACCAACAGTAAATCAAGACCGGGGCTCGAAAGTCCATATACGAACTTGTTACAGCCCAGTGCAGAGCTTGAATGTAACGAGGAACACGTTGAACCAAAAAATAGACGTAGATCGCGATTTGCCAAAAAAAACAGCGGCCCAAGTCGAGCCGCTGTTTTCAAACTTACTTGTGTAACCGGATCAGTCCAGCGTGCGGGAGACTTCTTCGCGCTCGAAGATTTCGATCACGTCGCCTGCGCGGATATCGTCGTAGTTCTCGAACGCCATACCGCATTCCTGACCCGACTGAACCTCGGCCACTTCGTCCTTGAAGCGCTTCAGCGTCTTCAGCGTACCTTCGTGGATCACCACGTTGTCGCGCAGCAGGCGGACACCTGCGGAGCGGCGGGCAACGCCTTCGGTGACCAGACAGCCAGCAACCTTGCCGACGCCGGTGACCTTGAAGACTTCGCGAATTTCGGCGTAACCGATGAACTTTTCGCGGATCTCGGCGCTCAGCAGGCCGGATGCGGCGGCTTTCACGTCATCCACGAGGTCATAGATCACCGAGTAATAGCGAATCTCTACACCCTTCTGGTTTGCGGTGTTCCGCGCAGACGCGTTGGCACGGACATTGAACCCGAAGATCGGTGCGCCGGAGGCTTCTGCCAGACCGACATCCGTCTCGGTGATCGCACCTACACCCGAGTGCAGAACGCGCACGCGCACCTCGTCGTTGCCGATCTTTTCCATCGCCTGAACGATGGCTTCGGCCGAACCTTGTACGTCCGCCTTCATCAGAATCGGCAGCTCGGTGACGTTTTCGTCTTCCTTGGCCTTCTGCATCAGCTGCTCAAGGGTGGTCGCGGCACCGGCGGCGGCGCGTTTGTCCTTGGCGGCTTGCTCACGATAGGCAGCAATCTCACGCGCCTGCGCTTCGGTCTCGGTCACGTTCAGAACGTCACCGGCCTCGGGTGTGCCGTTGAGACCCAGAACCTCGACCGGAACCGAGGGGCCGGCTTCCTTCACGCGATCACCCTTGTCGTTGATCAGCGCACGGACCTTACCGTATTGCTCACCCACAACGAAGATATCGCCTTGGCGCAGCGTGCCGTTCTGAACCAGAACGGTGGCCACGGGGCCGCGACCCACATCCAGCTGCGCCTCGATCACAGCGCCTTGGGCGGCGCGGTCGGGGTTGGCTTTCAGCTCCAGAATTTCGGCCTGCAGCGCGATGGCTTCCAGCAGTTCATCCAGACCCTGACCGGTGATGGCAGAGACTTCAACATCCTGAACCTCACCCGACATTTTCTCGACGATCACTTCATGCTGAAGCAGATCGGTACGGACCTTGTCCGGATTTGCATCTGGCTTGTCGACCTTGTTGATCGCCACGATCATCGGCACTCCGGCCGCCTTCGCGTGGTTGATCGCCTCGATCGTCTGCGGCATCACGGCGTCGTCTGCCGCCACAACCAGAACCACGATATCCGTGACCTGAGCACCGCGCGAACGCATCGACGTAAACGCCGCGTGGCCCGGGGTATCCAGGAAGGTCAGCGTGGTGCCGCCATCGGTTTTCACCTGATACGCTCCGATGTGCTGGGTGATGCCACCGGCCTCACCTGCAACAACGCGCGCGTCGCGGATTGCATCCAGCAGCGATGTCTTACCGTGGTCAACGTGACCCATGATTGTGATGACTGGCGGACGCGGCTGCAAATCGTCTTCGCTGTCTTCGACCTCTTTGATGACGTCTTCAACGTCCGAATCGGAGACACGAGTGACCTTGTGGCCAAACTCCTCGATGATCAGTTCCGCTGTGTCAGCGTCGATGGTCTGGTTCTGAGTAACCATCATGCCCATCTGCATCAGCGACTTAACAACATCAGCCACACGTTCGGCCATACGGTTGGCGAGCTCTGACACCATGATGGCCTCGGGCAGCTGAACGTCACGAATGACCTTTTCGCGTTCGACCGAACCCCCCATAGCTTTCTGACGCGCACGCTCTTGCTTGCGCTTCATCGCGGCCATCGAGCGTTGGCGGTTGCCTTCGCCACCGGTGGCCTGACCCAGTGTCAGCTTGCCTGAGCGGCGGTTGTCGTCGCGGCCTTTGCCACGACCGCGCTGTTCACGCTCACGATCCTGTTTGCGCGGAGCAGCCGCAGGTGCAGGCTTGCTGGCCGGGCTACGGGCCGCTTTGGGCTCTTCCGGGGCCGGGGCGGCAGCAGCGCGTTTGGCAGCTTCTTCCGCCTCTTGGCGCTTGCGCTCTTCTTCTTCGGCCTTGGCGCGGGCTTTCTCTTCGGCCTCACGCTGTTCGCGTTCCTTGGCCTCTTGTTCCGCACGGCGACGGGCGCGTTCTTCTTCACGCGCCTTTTCAGCTGCCTCACGAGCGGCGGCCTCTTCGACCTCGCGCGCTTTGGCGGCTTGCAATGCCTTCATCCGGCGGGCCATTTCCGCGTCGGAGATCCCGGCAGGACGGCGCGACGGATCACCCGAGGGCGTTGCTCCGCCACCCGGCTTTCCGGCACCCGGCTTGGGGACCACCACGCGTTTGCGTTTGGTTTCCACCACGACATTCTTGGTGCGTCCGTGGCTGAAACTCTGTTTCACATTTCCGGGGCGTGCCCCGCCACGAAGACCCAATGTCTTTTTGCCGTCATTATCGCTCATAAAGCTTCTTACCCTTCCGCGCGGCCCCTGCCGCCGTCATCCGTTTCGCGCAAGCCACGCAGGCGCTGCGCTTCCTCTACAACACGTTTGGCGAGTCCGCCAGAGGCCAGCGCCGCATGAATCACGGTTTGGCGCCCAAATGCCGCCCCTAACTCGTCCGCCGTGAGCCATCCGATGTATTTTCCGAAGTGCGGCGTGCTGAGTTTCGACTTACCGCGCCCCGATCCATCGCTGGCCTGAATCAGTACCTGAGCCTCTTCCCGGTCCAGCCACGTCTTGACCTTTTCGTATCCGGCGACCGCATCGCCGGACTTGCGCGCCAGGCTGAGAAGCTCAACCACACGACGCGCGACTTGTTTTTCGACCTCATCGGCCAGGTCGGCTTGGGCCGTGACCTGCGCCTTGAACCCGCGTGAGAACAGCTTTTTGCTGACCGCCTTGTCCAAGGCCGCGCGATCTGCCGCCACATAGACCCCGCGCCCCGGCAATTTCGCCGCGACATCGGGATAGACCTGACCATCCGGCCCCGTCACAAAGCGGATCAGCCCGTATTTGGGCAGAACCTCGCCCGTGGCGATGCACTTGCGCTCAGGTCCGTCGGACCGATCCTTATGGACGCCACCGCGACCCATCTCAGCCACCCGAGGCCCTGAGATCAGGCCTCGGCCTCCTCTTCGGCTTCGACGTCTTCTTCTGCCTGCTCCAGCTCGTCCGGATCAACCCAGCCCAACATGATACGAGCAGTCATGACCAGATCCTGCGCCTCTTCCAGCGTTACGCCGAACGGCTCAAGCACACCGTCATCCTTGATACGCTCACCATCGACCGTGGTCCAGCCACCGGCCAGTTCCCAGTCGGCACAGGTTGCGAAGTCTTCGAGCGTCTTCACATCATCCTTGGCCAGCGCTTCGACCATCTGGGGTGTCAGGCCTTCGAATTCAATAAGGCTGTCCTCGGCACCCAGAGCGCGCGCGGCATCCAGCGCGGCCTTGGCCTGCGCCTCAAGGAAATCGCGGGCACGCGCCTGCAGTTCCTGGGCGGTGCCTTCGTCAACGCCGTCGATGACCAGCAGTTCGTCCAGCTCAACATAGGCAACCTCTTCGAGGTTGGTGAAGCCTTCGGAAACCAGCAGCTGGGCAAAGAACTCGTCCAGATCCAGGCTGTCCATGAACAGCTGGGTGCGAGCTTCGAATTCTTTCTGACGACGCGCCGATTCCTCGGCCTCGGTCATGATGTCGATGTCCAGGTTGGTCAGCTGGCTGGCCAGACGCACGTTTTGACCACGGCGACCGATAGCGAGGGACAGCTGTTCTTCGGGCACCACAACTTCGATCTTGCCGGCTTCTTCGTCCAGAACCACCTTGGAGACCTCGGCGGGCTGCAGCGCGTTCACCAGGAAGGTCGGCTGATCTTCGTTCCACGGGATGATGTCGATCTTTTCGCCCTGCAGCTCGTTCACAACGGCCTGCACACGGCTACCGCGCATACCAACGCAGGCGCCTACAGGGTCGATCGAACCATCATACGAGATCACGGCGATCTTGGCGCGCGAGCCGGGGTCACGGGCCACGGCCTTGACCTCGATGATGCCGTCATAGATTTCCGGCACTTCCATCTTGAACAGCTCGGCCATGAATTCCGGCGCGGTGCGCGACAGGAAGATCTGGTGGCCACGAACCTCGCGGCGGACCTCCTTGATATAGGCACGCACACGGTCATTCGGGCGATAGCTTTCGCGGCCGATCTTGTCATTGCGGCGCAGAACAGCCTCGGCACCGCCCAGATCAACGATGACGTTACCAAATTCTTCGCGCTTGACCGCACCGTTGATAATGGTGCCAGCACGATCCTTAAATTCTTCGTACTGACGGTCACGCTCGGCCTCGCGAACCTTCTGCAGGATCACTTGCTTGGCGGACTGAGCAGCAATACGGCCCATTTCAACCGGCGGCACTTCTTCCACGAAGACGTCGCCAACCTCGGGCGATTCCATGTACTGACGTGCCTGCTCGACGGTCATCTCGGCCTGGTAGTTTTCCAGTTCCTCTTCCTCGACCACGGTGCGGACGCGGGTAAAGGTCGCCTTGCCGGTCTTGCGATCGATGGAGACACGAATGTCCATTTCCGCGCCGTAACGGCTCTTGGCGGCACGGGCGAGCGATTCCTCCATCGCTTCGACAACCAGACCGGGGTCGATCATCTTTTCGCGGGCCACGGCCTCGGCGGTCTGCAGCAGCTCCAGCTGGTTGGCTGAGGTGATTGCCATCAGTTCGTCTCCTCTTCGGACCCTTCGGTCTCAATCTCGTCGAAAGCGTTTTCGTTCAGGGCACCCGCGTCTTTGCGCTGGCGCAGCATTTCCTTGATCAGCTCATCGGTCAGGACCAGCTTGGCGTCGCTCAGCCAGTCGAATTGCAGACCGATGGTGATCGTCTCAGCCCCCTCGGGGATGTTGATCAGAACCTCATCCCCTTCGATCCCGGCCAATTCACCCTTAAAGCGGCGGCGACCGTCGATCAGCTCGGCAGTTTCGATCTTGGCCTCATACCCTTCGAAATTTTCAAAGTCCTTGAGACGGGTCAGAGGGCGATCAATACCGGGGCTCGAGACCTCTAGCGTATAGGCATCGAGGATCGGGTCCTCGACATCCAGCGTAGCGCTGACCGCGTTGGAAATCTCGGCGCAGTCATCCACTTCGATACCGCCATCGGGCTTGTCGGCCATGATCTGCAGCGTGGTTTGCTTGCCGCTCATCAAACGGATGCGCACAAGCTCATACCCCAGATCCTCGATCACGGGGGTGATGATCTCGGCAAGTCGCCGGTCAATGGCCGCTTTGGCTATCAGGTCGTTTGTCATCAGGTTCTCTACCCTATGGATCGGGCACAAAAAAACGGGCGCGCGGCCCGTCGAATTTTCCGGTGGAGCCTTGAACCAGAAGTTCAACGCGCCGCTGTTGCAACTGCATATACGCAGGAGTTCCCGAGTCTGCAACCCCCGGCGCAATTCGTGATCGGATTTACGCCAACCACCACCGTTCGGCGATACGGCCATCATCCAGCGTCGCTTTACCGATCTGCCTTGGCATTCCCACCTGAGCCGCCACGGCCAGCGCCATGTCCGATTCGCTCGGGTAATAGCGCAGCCCCCGCTGGGATTTCAGTTCGCCTCTTTCGGGCAGGGCGGCAATGTCCACATATCCGTCACGCAAGGCTTCGGCGCGGACGCGCGCATCAGGGATCACGATGATTTCCACTGTATCGGCCCAACCGGCCTGACCGTCCTTGTAATGCCCGGCAACTTTGCGGCCCAGGAAATGACGCCCATCCTCGGCCCGCTCGACCCGGTAGCATCCGGTCCCGTTGGCCGCGTGTAAAGGCGTCACCGCCTGCCCATCGCGCGCTACGACAAAGCGGCTGTCGGCCAGCAGGAAGGGAAGACCAGGATTGGCCTCAGCCAGTTCCAGCCGCACGTGATCAGCGGCCAGGGCCTCGGCCTGACCAAGTTCAGCCAGCACGGCCACAATATCATCAGCGTGCAGCGCCGTTCCATTGTGGAACGAGACGTCTTGGCGCAGATCAAATCGCCAGATGTGCGCATTGTCTTCGGTCTGCCACCCAATCGCCAACTCTCCGCGCAATGTGCCATCCGGTGCAATCTCGGTCAGGGTGTCGAACACGGCCCCACGGGCCAACTGTTCCAAACTGTCATCGCGCGGAACTGCCAGCCGCAGCGCGCCACCTTTCTTCGGAGTATCGGCCAAAGACGCCCCGGTGGCCGCCAGCAGCGCGGCGGCAGCACCCGATGCAAACAGAGCACGGCGGTCCATCCGGGTCATGCCACCCCCTCGGCCACGCGGTCCATGATGCGGACAAGCTCGGCACTTATTCCGGGTTCCGACAGGGCGTGACCTGCATGGCGAACCATTTTCAGTTCGACATTGGGCCAGCGCTCGGCCAGCGACCACGCCGCCTGGGGCGGACAGATCATGTCATAGCGCCCCTGCACGATATGCCCGGGGATATGTGCGATGCGATCCATCTGATCCAGAATTTGCCCATCCTTCTGCAGAAAGGCATTGTTGGTGAAATAGTGATTCTCGAGCCGCGCAAAGGCCCGCGCGTATTCACCGGGGCTTTCGCCCGTCGATCCGTTCGAATGGATCGATGCCAAGGCGTTCTCCCACGCCGACCAAGCGCGCCCATACAAAACTTCGGTTGCCCGGTCGCCCGAGAACAGGCGTTTGTTGTAGGCCGCAATTGTATCCGACAGCTCTTCCTCGGACAGCAGGGCGGTGAATTTTGCCCATTGCTCGGGCCAGAACTTGCCCGCGCCGCCGCCATAGAACCAATCCAGCTCGGCCTGTGTCGCAAGAAACACGCCGCGCAGAACCAGACGGCTGACGCGATCAGGATGCGCCTGCGCGTAGATCAAAGCCAGAGTCGCGCCCCAGCTACCTCCAAACACGGTCCATTCGTCGATATCCAACAGCGACCGCAGTCGCTCGATGTCCTCAACCAGATGCCACGTCGTGTTGTCCTCGACCGAGGCATGGGGCCGCGATTTCCCGCATCCGCGCTGATCGAACAGAATCACCCGGAAGACACGTGGATCAAAATACCGCCGCATCGCGGGGCTGCAGCCACCCCCTGGTCCCCCATGCAGCACAACCACCGGCACCCCGTCGGGGTTGCCGCTTTGCTCCATATAAATCTGGTGCCCATCGCCCACACTAACCAACCGCTGATCAAAAGGATCGATCGGCGGGTAGAGATATTGCACTGCGCGCTTTTGGTCCGGGTACTTGTCCATTATGGCCCTATATAGTCCTTAAGACGTAAAAGAGCACACGGAGACAGGAATGCAAGCGCATCCGAACACGGTCGACCCATCCGAGATCGCTAAATTCGAGGCGATGGCAGCGGAATGGTGGGACCCGCATGGGAAATTCAAGCCTCTGCACATGCTGAATCCGTGCCGACTGGATTATATCACACAACAGATCGCGGGTGAGTTTGACCGCGACTTGACCGCGCCTATGCCGTTCGAGGGTCTGCGCCTTCTGGATATCGGGTGCGGCGGAGGGCTGCTGAGCGAACCCATGGCCCGCCTTGGGGCCGAGGTGGTGGGGGCCGACGCCGCCGAGGGCAACCTGCCCGTCGCGCGCATCCATGCCGAGCAATCGGGCCTTGAGATAGACTATCGCCACACCACCGCCGAGGACATGGCCGCTGCAGGCGAGCAGTTCGACGTTGTGCTGAACATGGAAGTGGTCGAACATGTTGCCGACCCGCTAAGCTACCTGACCGCCACGCAACAATTGCTGAAACCCGGCGGGCTCGAGATTTGCTCGACCATCAACCGCAACCCGAAATCCTATGCCATGGCCATCTTCGGGGCCGAGGTTGTCATGCGCTGGCTGCCACGCGGCACACATGAGTGGAACAAGTTCATCACCCCCGATGAGCTGTTCGAACTACTACGCCAAGCAGGGCTGGAGCCGGTGGACCGCAAGGGATTCGTCTTCAACCCGATCCTCTGGAGCTGGTCGATCTCAGACAGGGATTTGAGCGTGAACTATGTGACGGCGAGTTTGAACCCGGGGTAGTCTCAGCACAAATATGCGACCGATCAGCAACTGGACAATTGGGTGGTTCCTTCCGCTCTATGATCGAAATCCGCTTGTCGGAAGCGTGTTGGGCTTAGCGTGCATATTTTTTGCGCTCATTGCGATTGGAGTGTTCATGCTTGCGATCAAAGAGAACGCCGGAACTCCGATTCCGACAACCGGGCTGGTATAGGCGCCTATTGTCATCATGCTGTTGAAACCATCGTCGATGGTTATATGCCTAGCGTGCGAATTCCTATGACGGAATTTTGGCGTATATTCTCTACTGAAAGTTAGAGGTTGCCCCATTCGCGAAAGATATGAACCTGCAGACTTGAGCAAGGTCCTCTCGCGCCCTCAAGAATCCATTACTGGTGCAGAGTGGCATTTCTCACCGCTACTCCCCCTCCAACTGCAACCGCAAATCCCTCAATACGGGCAGCGTGCTGCGGACGCGCTCCAACCCCAGCTCTCCAACCACGCGGTTGATCAGCGGAGCAATCGAGGAAATCGCCTGATCGCGCGCGCGGCGGCCAGCGGGGCTGATCGCGACCATCTTGCGGCGGGCGTCGTCCCAGTCGGGACGGATGTGGATGTAGCCGGCCCATTCCAGCTTGGCCAAAGTGTTGGTCATTGCGCCTCGGGTCACGTGGAAGGTGCTGGCGAGTTGCGCGGGCGTCCGTTCTCCTCCGGCATAGGCCAGATGGTTCAGCACCGAGAAATGCGAGATTTCCATGCCCTTGGGCAGCACCCGGCTCAGCCGGTTACGCAATAGCTGGTCGGCGGTCAGGATCTCGCTGAAAAGCGTGACCGCAAGGGCATTGGTGTCGTCTGTCATGGTCCGGTTCTGGTTCAGGGGCCGTCAAAAGCCCGCACATGGGTCAATGAGGGCACGCGACGGCGCGCCTCGGACACAGAACTATCATTCAATTCGAAAAAGTGAATGCCCGGATCGGTCCCTGCGTCGATCAGAACCTCTCCCCAAGGGGCGACGACCATGCTGTGACCGTGGGTGTGGCGGGTTTTGCCCCGCGTTTTGGGATGGGCGCCGGTTTGCGCGGGGGCCAGAACCCAGCAGCCGGTCTCAATCGCGCGTGCGCGCAGCAGCGATTCCCAATGCGCGGCCCCTGTGACAGGCGAAAACGCCGCCGGGACGGTCAAAATCCGCGCCCCGGCCTGCGCCAAAGCGGCATGCAGATGCGGAAAGCGGATGTCATAGCAGATGGTCAGGCCGACTTTGCCGAAATCTGTCTCGGCGATGACGGCCTTGTCGCCGGGGCGGTAATTGGCCGATTCGCGGAAGGTTTCGGTCTCGGTCACCTGCACATCGAACATGTGGATTTTGTCATAGCGCGCTACGATCTGCCCTTTGCGGTCGATCATGAAGCACCGGTTGGCAAAACGGCCATCTGCATCATGGGTCTTGATCCCCAACGAGCCGATCAGCAGCCAAACACCCAACTCAGCGGCCTGCGCCCGCAGACCGGCCAGAGTTGTGTCGTCTTCCTCATGCTGCAACACCTCGCGCTGCCGGGTGGTGCTGTTGGACACGCAATTCGTGACCTCGGGGGTCAGGATGAACTGCGCGCCTTGCTCGGCGGCCTCGGCCATAATGGCGCGAACCATTTCCAGATTCGCAGCCGGATCGTCCGACGAGGTGATTTGCAGCAGAGCGGTCTTCATCACGCCGCCAGCAGACGGTCCAGCTTGCCCTGACGGTCGAGCTCATAGAGGTCATCACAGCCGCCAACGTGATCGGGGCCGATGAAGATCTGCGGCACGGTGCGTTTGCCGCCGGCACGTTTGATCATCTCGGGCTTGCGCTTGGGGTGCATCAATACGTCGATTTCCTTGAACTCGACCCCTTTTTGCTTCAGCAGGCGTTTGGCCGCGTGGCAGAAGCCGCACAGAGGCGATGTGTAGATTTCAACAGGTTTCATAAATCCGTCCCTTCGGGTTTCACACGATCTTGTGCGAATTAGGCATCCTTGGCAACGCGCGCCAGCACCAACACGAAAATATGATTTGCCCCAGCGGCAAGACACGCCTGCGTACAGGCCGCCAGCGTGGCACCTGAGGTCATCACGTCATCCACCAACAGGATATCACGCCCTTTGATGCGCTGATCTCGTTTGGGATGCGGCGCTATGACCCCATCCAGTGCATCAGCACGCTGGGCGGCTGTTTTGCCGTCCAGAACCGGCGTACGCGCCGTTCGAACCAGCAGGTCCAGGCAGACCTGCAACCCCGTTTCGCGCCCCAGATGCTGCGCCAGAAGCGCCGATTGGTTATACCTCCGTTTCACCAGGCGGGACCAGTGCAGCGGAACCGGAGCGATCAACATGTCGGGCTTCAGAACCTCTCGGCCCGCCTGCGCCATCCAGCGCGCGGCGGGTTTCGCCAGTTCGGGCCGGTCGCCATGTTTCAACGCCAGGATCAGGGATTTCGCCCGCCCTTTATACAGCAGCGCTGCGCGCCCGTCCTTCCACGGGCGAGGCGTCTTTCGGCAATCGTCACAGTCGATCCGAAAGCCGTCCCTTTCGCCGGGGACGGGCATGCCGCAACTGTCGCAGACCGTGCCGCCGATGAACGGCGTGTCCCGCCAACATGTTGCACACAGGCCAAAGTCGGATTCGGTCAGCTCTCCGCAGCTCATGCATCGCGGGGGATAGATCAGGTGCAACGCTGTTTGAACTCGGGGCCAAATGCGATACCTGCGGGGTATGAAAATGCCTGCGTCCAATGCACCCTCTCTGTTTGACCGCGCCACCCAGCGCCACCGCCGCGCGCGGGTTAGGGATGAGGCCCTATTCCTGCACCGCGCCGCTGTAGACGAGGTGCAGGATCGGCTAAGCATGGTTAACAGAACCTTTACGGCGCCTGCGATTGTGACCCCTTTTGCGCATATCTGGCAGGATGCAATGCCCGGCGCGACGCTCGTGGCGGATGAAGAAACGCTGGAGCTTACGCCTGGCACGCATGATCTGGTGGTTCACGCCATGGCCCTGCATTGGGCCAATGACCCGGTCGGCCAACTGATCCAATGTCACCGCGCCTTACGCCCGGATGGGCTGCTATTGACCGTCTGTCTGGGCGGAGAGACCCTGCATCAGCTGCGCGCCGCCCTTGGGCAGGCCGAGATTGAGGTGACCGGTGGCCTCAGCCCCCGAATCGCTCCGATGGGAGAGCTGCGGGATCTAGGAGCTCTGCTGCAACGCACTGGGCTGGCGCTGCCGGTGGCGGATGCGGTGCCTATGACTGCGGAATATCGAGACCTGACCCATCTGATGCAGGACCTGCGCGCGATGGCCGAGACCAACGTGCTGACCAACCGATTGAAATCCCCGACCCGCCGCAAGGTGTTCGAACGCGCGCAGAGTATCTACGCAGAACATTTCGCGACACCTCAAGGCCGCCTGCCCGCCACGTTCGAGCTGATCTGCCTGACCGGCTGGTCGCCCGACGACAGCCAACCCAAACCGCTGCGCCCCGGATCCGCCCGGATGCGCCTTGCCGAAGCCCTTGGTACCAGCGAGGGCAAACTGTCCGATTGACGACCGGACATTTCCCCTTATCTCAGGCCAGACCTAGAAAATGCAGGAAGACCCAAATGTTTGACGCCACACGCCCCGTGCATGCACCAGCCGACCACCCCAAGGTTAAAATGGGGCGCGTGGGCATCCTGCTGGCCAATTTGGGCACGCCCGATCACTACAGCTATTGGCCAATGCGCCGCTATTTGAACGAGTTCCTCTCGGACCGCCGAGTGATCGACTACCCGGCGTGGAAATGGCAGCCGATTCTGCAGGCGATCATCCTGACCAAGCGCCCCTTTAGCTCGGGTGAGGCTTACAAGTCGATCTGGAATCATGACAAGGGTGAAAGCCCGCTGATGACGATCACCAAGGACCAGACCGCCAAGCTGCGCGATGCGATGCAGGCTCGCTATGGCGATCAGGTGATAGTCGATTTCTGCATGCGCTACGGCAATCCGTCTACCAAATCCAAGGTCCGGAATATGGTGGCAGAAGGCTGTGACCGCATCCTGTTCTTCCCGCTCTATCCGCACTATGCCGGTGCCACGACGGCAACCGCCAATGACCAGTTCTTCCGTTGCCTGATGGAGGAACCGTGGCAACCTGCGAGCCGTACGGTACCCGCCTACTACGACGACGACACCTATATCGAGGCGTTGGCCCAATCCGTCGAACGCGCCTATGCCAAGATGGAGACAAAGCCGGACGTGCTGGTCTGCTCCTACCACGGGATGCCTGAACGATATCTGCAGCAGGGCGATCCCTATCACTGCCAATGCGTCAAGACCTCACGATTGCTGAAAGAGCGGCTCGGCTGGTCGGACGATCAGCTGGTCTCAACCTTCCAGTCGCGCTTTGGCCCCGAGGAGTGGTTGAAGCCCTATACGGTCGACCACGTGGCCGATCTGGCGAAACAGGGTAAAAAGAACATCGCGGTTATTGCACCGGCGTTCTCGGCCGATTGCATCGAGACGCTGGAAGAGATCAATGAAGAGATCAAGGAAAGCTTTGAAGAGGCCGGCGGTGAACACTTCACCTATATTCCCTGCCTCAATGACGATGATTCGCATATCGCCGCTTTGGGCAAGATCATCGAAGACAATCTGAACGGCTGGCTGGACTAACCAGCCCCGACAACTGGACATGAAAAAAGGCGGTGGAAAGCTCCACCGCCTTTTCTCTGGATATTGCTCGTCGAATTAGCTTGCTGCAACAGCTGCGGCAACTACAACCAGCAGGATCAGCGGCAGGATGATGCCCTGCGACGTGCCCTGGGTTTCTTCAACAACAACAGGTGCCTCAACAACCGGCTCTTCCAGGTTACCGGCATAAGCGGTCGAAGCAGCAGCGGTCAGTGCAGCGGCGAGAACGAGTTTTTTCATATTAACCTCCAGAATCTGCACGGCTCCAGTCCGCGGAACCGCACATCTAAGACTTACCTCGTGATATTTTTCTAATCAGCAAAGCGGTTGGAATGCAATTGCAACTTGCCGATTAATCGAGTCGGTGAGCGAAAATGTCGTCAAATTAGCAACACTTGCGTGCCGACCTTCGCCATTGAGAACAGCTCGGCGATGTCTTCGTTGAACAGGCCGATGCAGCCATTCGAAGATTTCCGCCCGATCTTGCGCGTGTCATGTGTACCGTGGATGCGGTAATACTTCCACCCCAGATACAAAGCGTGCGTTCCCAATGGGTTATCGGGGCCGGGCGGGATGTAATCGGGCCATTCAGGGTTTCGTCTCTTCATCGACGGCGTCGGAGACCAGCTTGGCCCCTCAACCTTGCGAATGACGCTGGTGCGCCCGCGACGGGTCATCTCCTCGGTCAAAGGAACCGAAGAGGGGTAGAGTTTGTATACAGATTGATCATTTGACCAATAATGCAGCGCTCGTGACGTGGTATCGACAAGAATGGCCCCGTTTCTGGTGTTCGAGAAATAAGGCCGCCAGTCCTGAGCGCGGAATCCTGAGACATTACGCCGGACCGGCGCTTCGGGTTCAGGTGCAGGTCGTAGCGGGTCGCCCGGGATGTACTGCGCGATCGCAGGCGCGGCCAGCAGAGACGAGGCTCCGGCCAGAAACCCCCGGCGCGTCGAAAGAGGAATGTGCTTTTTAACCATGACAAAAGGTCCTTCGTTATGGCGAAATGGAAAATCTGGCCCATTTTATTGCCAGAATGCTTCAGTCGCAAACCAAACCGGCAGAATCATGCAGGGTATGGTCATTGTGCGTTTGCTCAAGACAGCCTAGCGCGTTATGCCCGTTAGCGACACAATAATCAGGTCGATCATGACGCGTATCTTTTCTTTTCTGTTGATTTGCCTTGTCGCCTTGGCGGCATGTACCGACACGAGCACCACGGCGCTGGGTGCCGATGGGCGCCCCTTACCTTCAGTCTACAAAATCCGTGGCAACCCCGAGAAGCTGCAGTTCCGCATGCTCGATTCGGTGAATGCACTGCGGCAGGCGCAGGGCTTGCAGTCCGTGCAACTGAACTCTCAGTTGAACGCGGCTGCGGCGACGCATTCCAAAGATATGGCCCGACAGAATCGTCCCTGGCACTTCGGATCGGATGGCTCTTCCCCGATCGACCGAGCGGCACGCGTTGGCTATTTCGGGACGTTCCTGGGTGAGGCGATCTCGGAAACCTATGAGACGGAAACCGAGACACTGGCCGCCTGGATGCAGGAACCCGGCCCCCGTTCTGTAATCCTGGACCCCAAGGCGACGCAGATGGGCTTTGCGTGGCATCAGGAAAACGGCGGTAAGATCTGGTGGACGCTGGAAATGGGAACCGGCGGCTAACAACCCTCCCCCTCCCAAAACAAAAAAGCCCGCGGTTTTCGCGGGCTTTTTTCAATTTCACAAGGCTTTAGGCGGCTTGCATAGACTGCGCTTCGGTAAGGATCGCGTAAAGCTTGACCGGATCAGGGTTCGCCCGCAGCTTGGCGCAAACCGCGCTGTCACGCAGAGTGCGCGACACCAGTGCCAAAGCCTTGAGGTGATCCACACCCGCCTCTTCAGGTGCAAACAGCGCAAAGGCGATGTCCACCGGCTGGCGGTCAACCGCGCTAAAGTCGATCGGCTTCTCAAGCATCACAAAAACGCCTGAGACCGACTCGATCCCGCCCAGCCGCGCATGTGGCAATGCCACGCCATGACCTACACCCGTGGGGCCGAGGCTTTCGCGCTCCAGCAGGCAATCCACGACGATCTGGGTATCCAGATCCAAAGCACTGGCAGCAACGTCGCCGATTTCCTGAAACAGCCGCTTCTTGCTAGATGCGGCAGATAACACACGTACTGCTTCGGGCTTGAGAATGCTCGAAAGCTCCATGATCATGCTCCATAGCGGCCTTTGCGTGCTAAGGCCGACCTCTCTCAACTTGCCTGTTTAAGGATCAATCCAGCCGATATTGCCGTCATCGCGGCGATACACGACATTCAACCCATCCTTGTTCTCATTCCGGAACACTAACACCGGCGCTCCGGCAAGTTCCATTTGCATTACGGCCTCACCAACGCTGAGCGATGGGATCTTTGTTTCCATCTCAGCCACAATCATGGGCTGTAGCGATTCGGGTTCATCTGCCGTGTTCGATTCGTCAGAGGCGAGGATATAAGAGGACGCCCCAAAGAGTTCAACAGGCTCAGAACGATCCTTGTGATGGTCCTTCAGGCGGCGCTTGTAGCGGCGCAACTGTGTTTCCATCTTGTCACAGCATGCCTCGAACGCTGCATAGATCTCGGTTGCGTGGGCCTTGGCCTGAGCGGTCAGGCCGGTAGATAAATGTACAGTCGTTTCGCATACATATTCATGCGCCGAACGGGAAAAGACGACATTGGCGTCGGTCGGGCGCTGGGCATACTTGCCAACAACTTCGCCCAGTTCGGTCTGCACGTGGGTCTGCAGGGCCGCACCGATGTCGATCTGTTTTCCGCTGATTTGGTAACGCATGTGATCTCCTTCACAATTCACACCCATTCTGACGTTGCGTCACGCAACATGCTTGTTTTTATCGGGTGGGGGATATCGACATTTTGATCGGTTGCTGCCGTCCCAGCCCTTCAGTGAAGGGGTATCGAGATCCAGACTGGAACCGAATAAATGCCATACCCCAATTGAGACAAGAGGCGGCGGAAGAGTCAATCAAAACAGAGCTGTATATACGCGATTTCCGCGAAGCGTCCGGCGAAAAATCGCCCAACCCTATGAAATACGGAAGTTTTCGCCCAGATAAACCCGGCGCACGTTTTCGTTCTCGACCACTTCGTCAGGTGTACCTGACATCAGAACCTGCCCGTCATGCAGGATATAGGCGCGATCCACGATCTCGAGCGTTTCGCGCACGTTGTGGTCGGTGATCAACACGCCAATCCCGCGCTTCTTCAGATCAGCCACCAGATGCCGGATATCCCCCACACTGATTGGGTCAACGCCAGCAAAGGGTTCATCAAGCAGCAGATATTTCGGATCGGCGGCCAGACAGCGCGCGATCTCTACCCGGCGCCGCTCACCACCGGACAGGGCAAGCGCGGGCGCGCGGCGCAGGTGTTCGATCGAGAAATCCGACAGCAACTCCTCCAACCGCTCTTTCCGGCGATGGGCGTGCTTGACGGTGATATCCAGAACCGAGGCGATATTGTCCTCGACGCTCATGCCGCGAAAAATCGACATCTCCTGCGGAAGATAGCCGATCCCAAGACGAGCGCGGCGATACATCGGCAGCGTCGTGACATTCTGCCCGTCTATCGTGACCTTACCGGCTTCGGGGAAAACCAGCCCGGCGACGGAGTAAAAGGTCGTCGTCTTACCCGACCCGTTCGGACCCAGCAGTGCGACTACTTCGGACCGGTCGAGCGTCATGGACACATCCCGGATCACAGTTTTTTTCCGATAGGATTTGCGCAGTTTATCGATGCGCAGACCTGCGCTTCCTTCCGCGACAGACAAGGTTGGGGCGGCCATCAGTTTCCGCCACCCTGCTGAAGAATGGTTTTGACGCGGCCCGTCATCGTTGCGGTGCCCGAGGTCAGGTTCGCAACCATCTGGTCGCCGCTGATCGTGCTGGGCCCCTGTGTCAGCAGCACGTTGCCCTTCATCACGATCACACCTGTGTCGATGGTGTATTCCGCCTGATCCCCTTCGGCGGCATCCGGAGGGCTGACCAGAACGACATTCTCGGTCGCTTCCATCCGTTCAATGGATGAGCGGTCCTGACTGTAGATCACCAGAACCCGCTCAGCCGACAGGCGCATTTCCCCCTGAATCACGATCACATTGCCGAGAAACTCGGCCGATCCATCCTCTTGATTGACGTTCAGTGAGTCCGAGGTCACCTCGACCGGCAGGCTGGGGTCGGCCTTGACCGAACCGAATGCAACCTGCGCTTCCTGTGCGATGGCAGAAACCGGGCCCATCAACAGAGCCATGCAAACAAAGAGAAATCGAAAATAGATCACAGGTTATCTTTCTGCTTTTGTTGGCTCATATACCAACTTCACGCCGTCTGTAAAAAGAATATGGACCGGTCCGTCCTTTTTTTCAGTGCCAAATTGCATACGACCGGCAGAGAATGTTCCGATGACGCCGGTGCCATCGACCTGACCGGGAGTGTCGCCACGTATTTCTTCCAGCGATGTATTCAAAAGGTCGGTCGTGACCTTAATGCCGTCCGAGGTGGTAATCACCACATCGCCAACAAAAGTCGCCGTCCCCTTATCGGGCCGGATCAGGCCCGAGTTGGAATCCAGTTTGATCTCACCACCGTTCAGCATCCCGAACCGCCCGCGAAACTGCGCCGCCGTCGGCTCTTCGCCCTCGGACCCTTGGGTCACCCTGGTCGACTCAATCTGTACCTCTTCGCCCTTTTTGGTGGTACCGCGGTAGTTGGGTTGCGTAATGACCTGCCCGGCCAGGCGATCTTCGATATCCTCCTGCGAGAAGGGCACCGAGACATCGGTTTCGATGCTGCGAGACAGAAGGAAAACGGTGGACAGCAAGACAATCGCCGTCAGAGGCAGCAGCACCTTGAGGAACTGAACCATGCGGGAATAGCGATCCACCGTATCGCTCCCTAACCCAGACCGACGCGCAGGCAGTCGTGGATGTGCAACAGACCCTGCGCCTGCCCATCCGCTTCAGGATCGACCACGAACAGCGATGTGATCTTGCGGTCATTCATGATGCCTACGGCCTCTTCCGCCATGGCGTTAGGCGCGATGGTCAGAGGATCGCGGGTCATGACCTCATCCGTGGTCTTGTTCAAAAGCCCGTCCATGTTGCGGCGCAAGTCGCCATCCGTCACGATGCCCAACAGTCGACCCGCATCATCTGTCACACCTACTACGCCAAAGCTCTTCTGGCTCATGACCAGCAGCGCCTCGCTCATGGAGGTACCGGACCGCACCACGGGCAAATCGGCATGCATGAGGTCGCGCACCGTGGACAGCTGCGCGCCGAGTTTGCCGCCGGGGTGGAAGGCGCGGAAGTCCTCTGGCTTGAAATCACGGTGCTTCATCAGCGCGATCGCCAAGGCATCGCCCATAGCCAGCGTCAGCGTGGTCGAGATCGAGGGCACCATGCCGAACCCGCAGGCCTCACCCAAAGAAGGGATCAGCAGATGCACGTCAGCTTGTTTCATCAGCGTGCTTTCCGGCTTGCTGGACAGACCGATCAGCGGAATGCCGAATCGGCGCGTAAAGGCCAGAAGGTTGACCAGCTCCGGCGCTTCGCCGGAGTTCGAGATCGCCAGAACCACATCATCCTTGGACACCATGCCCAGATCACCGTGGCTCGCCTCGGCGGGGTGGACGAAATGGGCGGGCGTGCCGGTCGAGGCCAATGTGGCCGCGATCTTGTGGCCGATATGGCCCGACTTGCCGATACCGCTGATGATGATGCGACCGGTGGCCTGCAGGATCAGCTGCACCGCTTCGGCAAAATCCTCGTTCAGGCTTTCGGCCAGCGCGTCCAGTGCGCGGGCCTCATCGGTGACAACCTGACGGGCGGTTTTCAGGAATGCTTCGGTATCGGTCATGAGTGCGCAAAAATATCAGTTTCGGGCCAGCCTGCGAGGTCGAGTTTCGCACGCATCGGCAGGAAGTCAAAACAGGCCTGCGCCATCTCGGTCCGGCCTTCGCGGGCCAGCCGCTTGTTCAGCTCATCCCGCAGGCGATGCAGGTACAACACGTCCGAAGCCGCGTATTCCAGTTGGGCCTCAGACAGGGTCTCGGCGCCCCAATCGCTCATCTGCTGTTGCTTCGAGATATCGACGCCGATCAACTCCTGACACAGGTTTTTCAGCCCGTGGCGGTCGGTATAAGTGCGCACGAGGCGGCTGGCGATCTTGGTGCAATAGACCGGTGCGGCCAATGCCCCAAAGGCGTGGTACATCGCGGCGATATCGAAACGCCCGAAATGGAACAGTTTCAGCACGTTGGGGTCTTCCAGCATGGCGCAGAGGTTCGGAGCCTCGGTCTGCCCCTTTTCAACCTGAACGATATGGCTGTTGCCGTCGCCGCCAGACATCTGGATCACGCACAAGCGATCCCGATGCGGATTCAGCCCCATGGTTTCACAGTCGATGGCCACGAACGGCCCAAGGTCCAGCCCTTCAGGCAGGTCGTTTTTATAAAGGTGGTTTGCCACAGAGGTTTCCTTTGTGCGGTCTCGACCCCGAGATAGGCGGTTTATCCGGTAAACTCAACGCTGAGCCTGTAGCCGGGCATTCTGTCGCTTTGTGGGCTTGATATTATCCCTATGGGGGGGATAAGGATAAGCCATGACTGATCACACGCATGAATCGCACCCGCTAATCACCGCCCGCCTGAAACGGGCGCATGGGCATCTGGCGAAAGTCATTGCCATGCTCGAAGATCAAGCGCCCTGCTCCGACGTTGCCCAGCAACTGTTTGCGGTCGAGAAAGCAATCACCAATGCCAAGCGGGTTCTTATCCACGATCATATCGACCATTGCCTGACATCCGAGGACGGATCGGCCATCGAAGATTTCAAAACCATTACAAAGTACCTCTGACCAATGCTCAGTGTCCTGCAAAATCGCACCTATCGCCACCTTCTGGCAGCTCAGGTCGTTGCGTTAACGGGGACCGGGTTGGCGACGATCGCTTTGGGCCTTCTGGCCTATGATCTGGCGGGCGAGGCTGCGGGGATGGTGTTGGGCACGGCTCTGACCATCAAGATGGTCGCCTATGTGGGGATTGCCCCGCTGGCGGCGGCGTTTGCAGAACAACTCGACCGGCGCAGGATGCTGGTGGTGCTGGATCTGATACGGGCTGCGGTCGCACTGTGCCTGCCCTTCGTATCCGAGGTCTGGCAGATCTATGTACTGATTTTCGTCCTGCAATCGGCCTCGGCCGGGTTCACCCCCGCGTTTCAGGCTACGATTCCCGACGTCCTGACGGATGAACAGGACTACACGCGCGCGCTGTCCTTGTCGCGCCTTGCCTACGATCTGGAAAGCCTGCTCAGCCCAATGCTGGCGGCTGCGTTGTTGGTCTTTGTCAGTTTTGACACGCTGTTTTGGGGGACCGGAGCTGGGTTTATTGCCTCGGCGCTGCTGGTGGTGTCCGTTTTTCTGCCCTCGCCCAAACCCGCAGAGCGACGCGGAATATACGAACGGACAACGCGCGGCATCCGCATCTATCTGTCGACAACACGTTTGCGCGGCCTTCTGGCACTCAGTTGGTCTGCAGCGGCGCTGAGCTCTATGGTGATCGTCAATACTGTGGTCCTTGTGCGCGCGGATCTGGGCCTGTCCGAAAGCGCCGTGGCCATAGCTCTGGCCGGATTCGGCGGCGGCTCGATGATCGCGGCCTTCGTACTTCCCTCTCTGCTGGATCGGTTCAAGGACCGCCGGGTCATGCTGACCGGGGCGACAATTGGCGTGCTGGCCATGGCCGGAGCAGCCATGACATCCGGAGCACTCACCCTACCGCTGCTCACGGCCTTCTGGGCCTGCGTGGGCTTCGGCTATTCAATGACCCTGACCCCCTCGGGCCGCCTATTGACCCGCTCGGCCCGGCCCGAAGACCGACCCGCCGTATTTGCCGCCCAGTTCACCCTATCCCATGCCTGTTGGTTGGTCCTCTATCCGCTATCGGGATGGCTGATGACCCGTTTCTGCGCAACCGTGGTCATGACCACCACAACCTGCGTTTCTGCCTTAGGCATCGCTGCTGCACTGATCATCTGGCCGCGGTCCGACAAAGCACCCTCTGCGCAGAAGCCTTGAGCCTCCGGGCGCTTCTGCCGTAAACCAGAGCGACCCTGCCGGAGGCCCCATGGATCAGCTCGACCGCCGCATCATCACCGCGCTGCAGCACAATGCCCGTGAATCGACCACGAATATCGCGGCCAAGCTGGGTGTGGCCCGCACTACCGTGCATGAGCGGATCAAACGCATGGAAGACCGCGGCGTGATTGCGGGCTATTCCGTTCAATTGCACGCCACCGACGATACCCCGCGCGTGCAGGTGATCGTAATGCTTGAGGTCCAGCAAAAGGAAACCACCCGCATCATCAAACGGCTTGAAGCCTATCCCGAGGTCAAACGATGCCTGTCGATCAATGGCGAGTTTGACCTGCTGCTCTCCGCCGAGGCCCCCCGGATCGAGGATCTGGATATTCTGGTCGATGAACTGGCCAAAATCCCCGGCGTTCTGCGCACCAATACCAGCGTCGTGTTCGGACGTCGGATCGACCGAAAATGATGGGGCGATAACCCTCTGTAAACTGATGACTGGCTAGCTTGGCCCGGAATGACCCGAATCCCGGACCGGCAGAATGCCCCATTGTTTCGTCTCGATTGTCTTTGTGCTGACGCTTGCGCTGATTGCGCAGGTCGGGCGTGCCATGCCGGATGCCCGAACGGGTGATATCTGCGATCAGGCCGCACGCCGCGCCGCGCTGTCCGAAGGCGTACCACTGGACGTGTTGCGCGCCATTTCACGGGTTGAGACGGGGCGCACCCATGAAGGGCGGCTACAACCCTGGCCCTGGACCATCAATGTCGAAGGGCAGGGCTATTGGTTCACCTCCGAGCTTGAGGCAAAAACCTATGTTTTCCGAATTTTCAAAGCCGGCAAGCGCAGCTTTGACATCGGGTGTTTTCAGATCAACTACCGCTGGCACGGTAAAGCCTTCCGCTCGATCGACGCGATGTTCGACCCGCAGGAAAACGCCACCTACGCCGCACGGTTTCTCAAAGACCTCTATGCCGAGCTTGGATCGTGGCCCGCCGCCGCCGGGGCCTATCATTCGCGCACGCCGTCTTTGGCCGAGGCTTATCGCGGTCGGTTCCAGACCGTTCTGACCCAGCTGGACGGGTCCGTTCCACCACAAACTCACGTCGCGTCGCGGGACCCATTCACCGGCGCCGCAGCCCCGCTGATCCCGGCGCAACCGGTTGAATCCAATGGCGGGTCTCTGGGGTCTCTGGTTCCGGCGGCGGGTGCTGCCACCGCCTTCATCGCATTCAACTAGGAGGTCAGCGTGCCCACCATAAACGCCCGGTCCCTGTTCTCGCCCACCGTCCTATTGGCGCTGGCGCTGATGACCGTCATCGTGATGATGATCCTGCCGATGCCTGCCTGGGTGTTGGATGTGGGGCTGGCCGCGTCCTTCGCGCTGGCCATTTTGATTTTCACCCTGACGCTGTTCATCGAACGCCCGCTGGATTTCTCATCCTTCCCGACGATCCTGCTGGCCTCGCTGATGCTGCGGCTGTCGCTGAACGTCTCGTCCACCAAACTGATCATCGGTCAGGGCCATACCGGGCCAAATGCGGCAGGCAACGTCATCGAAGGCTTCGCCAACTTCGTGATGGGCGGCAGCATCTTTCTGGGCCTCGTGGTGTTCTGCGTCCTGCTGATCGTGAATTTCATGGTGATCACCAAGGGTGCCGCGCGGATGGCCGAGGTTGGCGCACGCTTTGCTCTGGACGGGATGCCGGGCAAACAGCTGGCCATCGACAGCGACATGTCCGCCGGGGCCATCGATCACCAGCAAGCCAAAGAGCGGCGCGAACGCGAACAGCAGGAGACGACCTTCTTCGGCTCGCTCGATGGTGCGTCGAAATTCGTCAAAGGTGATGCGGTCGCCGGGCTGTTGATCACGCTGCTGAACCTTGTGATGGGGCTGGTCATGGGCGTGATCGTACATGGTATGCCGGTCACATCCGCCTTTGAGACCTACGCCATTCTGACCGTGGGCGATGGTCTGGTCTCGCAAATCCCAGCGGTGATCATCTCCATCGCTTCGGCGCTATTGCTGGCGCGCGGCGGCACGCAGGGCGCGACCGACAACGCCATCTTCTCGCAACTGGGCAAGCACCCAGCCGCGCTGGGCACAGTGGCTGTGTTGATGGTTCTCTTCGCCCTCGTTCCCGGCCTGCCCTTCCTGCCCTTCATGCTGGGCGCGGGTGTCTTGGGATACGCGGCCTACAGGGTCCATCAAAAGCAGAAGGCCGACACGCTTCAGGCCCAGACCCCCGCGCCCGAAGCGGAAACCCCTGTTTCGCAAGCCATTGGCGATATTCTAGATCTGGACGACGTACATCTGGAGTTCGCGCCCGACCTTGTCAGCATGGTGCTAAACCCCGGAACCGGGCTGGACGCGCGCATTGCGAATATGCGGACTTATGTGGCCTCGACCTTTGGCCTCATCCTGCCCGAGATTCGCCTGACCGACCGCGCCGACCTGCCCACCGGCACCTATGTCATCAAGGTGCAGGGCGTCGAACAGGCGCGCGGTGTGCTAAACCCCGATCTGGTATTGGCGCTGGTGCAGGACGGGCATGAGTTTTTGCCCGATGGCAATGACGTGACCGAGCCTGTCTATGGTGCCCCTGCTCGCTGGATTCTACCCAAAGATCAAGAGGATGCCGCCCTGAACGGCGCCACCATCGTTTCTCCGCCCGAGATTCTGGCGACCCATCTGCTGGAGATCATCAAGCAGAACTTTTCACGCCTGCTGACATTGAAATCCCTGCGTCGTCTGTTGTTGGAAATGACCCGCCTCAGCGATCCCGGCCGGGCCGAGGCAAACCGCAAGCTGCTGGATGAACTGATCCCCGACAAGGTGCCGATCGACACGCTGCACGCCGTTCTGAGGTTGCTGCTGGATGAGCGTGTTTCGATCCGCAACATGGCCCTCATCCTTGAAAGCGTGGCCGAAGCGCGGCTGACCACAACCCAGCCCGAAGGCATTTGCGAGCTGGTCCGCCAGCGGCTGGGCTTTCAGCTGGTGGCCGAGATGAAGCGTGAGGATGGCTCGATCCCGCTGATCCAACTGGCTCCGGAATGGGAGGATACGTTTGCCAGCTACCAAATCGACGGACACGCCGCCGGGCTGGACGTGGCGCTGCCCCCCAACCTGTTCAACAAGCTGGCCGATGGCGTGGTGGACAGCGTCGCACAATCCGCCGATCACGGGTTGTTTCCAGCCGTCGTGACCTCAACACGTCGACGACGCCTGTTGCGCTCGATCATGCAGGCGCGCGGGGTGTCCAATCCGGTTCTCTCTTTCGAAGAGATTGGTCTCGAGGCTCGCCCCGCCCTGGTCGGAACCGTACCCGCATGATCGCCCTGCCGCCCGAGCTGTTGGGACAACTCGGCACTGGGCTGTGGCATGTGTTTGCCGTTTTTCTGAGGGTGTCCGCTGTGGTCACCCTCTTGCCCGCTTTTGGCGAACGCAGCATCCCGGTCCGGGTCAAGTTTGCGGTCACCGTGGCCTTTACCCTGATCGTGTTGCCTGCGGTACCCTCCCCGCAATCCAATCCGGACCTGCTGCCGATGGCGCGTCTGGTCGGCACCGAGGTTCTGGTCGGCATGGTTCTGGGCATGGGGCTGCGCCTGTTTGTGCTGGCCCTGCAGACCGCCGGGTCTATTGCGGCGCAATCAACATCGCTATCTCAACTTTTGGGTGGCGCGGCCGCCGACCCGGCCCCTGCCTTGGGGATTTTCCTGACATTGGCCGGACTGGCCCTTGCGGTGCTGATGGATCTGCACATCAGAATAGCCGAGTTTCTGATCCACAGCTACGCGATGTTTCCGATGGGTCAAGCCCTCTCGGCCCCTGATCTGTCGCAGTGGGGCGTCAGACAGATCGCCCACAGCTTCGGGCTAGCCTTTGCGCTGGCCACTCCGTTCGTGATCGCCTCATTGATCTACAACCTCGCCCTCGGGGTCATCAACAGGGCGATGCCGCAGCTGATGGTTGCCTTTGTCGGCGCCCCCGCGATCACCTTTGCCGGGCTGTTCCTGCTATTTGCCGGAGCGCCCCTGATCCTGTCTGTGTGGGCACATGCGTTGTTTTCATTTACCCTCAACCCACTGGAGTCCGGTCGATGAGCACCGATGACGACAGTGACAAGTCCTTTGACCCGACGCCTCAGAAGCTACAGAAGGCACGCGAAAAAGGTGAGGTTGCAAGGTCCACTGATCTGTCCGTTGTTGCCGCCTATACCGGTTTGCTGATCGCGCTGCTGACGGTCGGCAAGTTCACGGTCGATCAGATGGGCGCATTGTTTGTGGTTCTGATCGACCAGTCGGATGGCATCGCGCAGCTTGTTACATCGGGGCCGGCAACAGCACCGGTCGCCGGAATGCTGAAAGGCGCGCTTTTACCCGTGGCCCTTCTGTTTGCGCTTCCCACGGCGGCGGTCTTGCTGAGCCTTATCGCCCAGCGCGCATTGATTTTTGCACCCACCAAGTTGCAACCCAAACTCGCGCGGATCTCACTCCTATCCAACGCCAAAAACAAGTTCGGGCGGGGCGGGCTGTTCGAATTCGCCAAGAGCTTTGCCAAACTGCTGATCTACGGCACCTGTCTTACCCTGTTTCTGAAGGCCAATCTGGCCGAGATCGTTTCCGCCAGCGCAGCCCCGGCCCATAGCTCGATCTTGCTGATGATGAACCTGCTGTTTCGCTTTCTGTTTATCGTGATAGCTATCGCACTTGCGATCGGGGTCGTCGACTACGTTTGGCAATATGCCGAACACATGCGCAAGAACCGGATGTCGCGTAAGGAAATCCAGGATGAGACCAAGGACGCCGAGGGCGACCCCCATGTCAAACAACAGCGCCGCGCGCGGGCGCAGGAGATTGCGACCAATCCGATGATGGCCGATGTGCCAAAAGCCGACGTCGTGATCGTGAACCCGACCCACTACGCGGTCGCTTTGAAATGGTCCCGGGCAGCTGGGGCGGCCCCCGTCTGTGTAGCCAAGGGTGTCGATGAGGTGGCCGCCGCAATTCGGTCGGCTGCAGGCGAGGCCGGCGTTCCCATCCATTCGGACCCGCCAACGGCACGCGCGATTCACGCGACCGTCGACATCGGGCAGGAGATCGCCGAAGAACACTACCGCCCGGTCGCCGCTGCGATCCGGTTTGCCGAAGCCATGCGAAAGCGCGCGAAAGGACAGATTGGATGAAACGTCACGAACTGCCCGCCCTGAAATCGGTCACCGAAGCGGTCTACCAAAGCGAATATCAAAAGCTGCGGCCCGTGCTGGAGGCCGAAGCGCGTGTGCAGGCTCAGTTGGCGCGTCTTGACGCACAGGTCGTGCAAACCCGCCAGGACAGTGCGGTGACCGATGGGTATCAGATCACCGGAACCGATGTTTTGTGGAATGGGTGGGAGGCCGCGACACGGCGGCAATTGAACATGGAATTGGCGCGATGCCGGGCACAGAAACTTGCAGCCATGCAGCAACTGCGTCAGGCCTTTGGGCGAAAACAAGCGGTTGAACGCCTGAATGACACCCTCAAGGCCGAACAGAAGCGCGCGCGGTCACGGCCTAAACCGTGACGGCCTCAGGTATCCTGGCGACTGACACTCATGATCAGGACCTTCGAGACATCGTCACCCAGATCCTTCTTCGCCACCTCAAGCAGAGATTTTCGCAAGGTGCCGAGGTTGTCGGAATGCGTGAAAGCACCGTCGAACCCTCCGGTATTGGCGTGATCGAACAGCACTTGCAGAAAACCGTCCCGCAGCTTTGGTTCGATCGCGTAGAAGGTTTCGGTGATGGCCGAGTTTGCCTCAAGGCTCAGGGACATGGTGACGAGGGCTGAGATCTCCTTATCCTCCACGATCGGCACAACAAATTGCTTGGTGAGCTTCAGGTATTCAAAGCCTCCACCTTCACCCTTTTTCCCCTTGTCTTTGTCATTGCTCTTGGACTTGGCGGGTTTTGCCTTTGTTTCCTTTTCAACCTTTTCAGTCCCCTCGGCTTCTTTCTTCGTTTCACCGGACCCAAGGAAGGTCCCGGCGCCGATGCCGGCACCCGTGCCAACGACCAGAAAAATCACGGGGAGCAGTTTCTTGATCATAAGAGCCCCTTAGAACGGCAAAAGGGTATCGAGGATCTGCTGGCCGTAGCGCGGCTGTTGCACATCCGTGATCTGCCCGCGACCACCATAGGACACACGCGCCGAGGCGATCTTGTCATAGGTGATCTCATTCTTGCGCGAGATGTCCTGCGGGCGCACATAGCCTGACACCAGCAGCTCTCGCAGTTCGAAATTCACGCGCAGTTCTTGCGCGCCCGAGATCGACAGAACTCCGTTCGGCAGCACGTCAATCACCGTCGCGGCCACGCGCAGGGTCAGTTTCTCATTCCGTCGCACCGATCCGCGACCGGAACTTGAGGCCTCAGATTCGATCCCGACGGCCTCATCGAACGAAGCCCCTTCGGGCAGTTTGTCTTGTGCCCTTTGCGGCAATCCGAATAGGTTCGGCACTGACAGATTTTCAGATACTGACCGCGACCTGTTGGTGTTGTTGGAGATCTCAGCCTCTTCGTCCAGCTCAATCACGACGGTCAGGATATCGCCTTTCTTGATGGCCCTCTGGTCACCAAGCAGCGATTGCTGCCCCCCACTCCAAAGCGACGACCGATCCACCGTTCGCTGCGGTTGAGTATGCAAGGGCAGGCCGGGCCACAGCATCGCCACCTGTTCCGGCGAATCTTCGGTCGGGGTGAAGCTGGGCGGTTTGCCCAGGTGATCCAACCGCCCGCAGGCAGAAATCGTAAGTACCGCAAGAAGAAGGGGTTTTGACAATCCAGACATCATTTTACCTCGATTTGACCATCAGACCGTATCCGGCCCGTCACTGTTGTCCGCGAGGACAGGTTCATAACGCGAATTCGGTCCCCCACCGCGCCCCGGCCCAGCGCGCGGCCTTCGGTTGTGATCGACAGCGGTTGGCTGCTGAACAACAGAACGACCAGATCATTGCGATCCACAAGCGCGGGCGGACCGACATCCGCCGCGCGAATGGGGCGGCCAGGATAAAGCGCGACACGGGCCTCCTGCCCGATCAGTGCATTCGGATCGGTCACAGCCCCCGGCAGGTCGCGCGGCTTTGTCTCAAGATCCACATGCGAGATGATCTCTTTCGCGCGGATCGTCCGGGTCGGCACCACAATCTCGGCAAGGGCCCCAACCGGCGCCATCAGGGTCAGGCCAAGCAATAACACTCGCATCAGCGCACCTGCGTCGTTGCGCTCATCATCTGATCGACGGCGGTGATGACCTTGGCGTTCATTTCATAGCCCCGCTGGGCCTCGATCAGTTCCGTCACCTCGCGCACAGCATCGACCGAGCTGTCCTCAAGATACCCTTGCCGCAACGTGCCCAATCCGTCCTCTCCCGGTACGCCCTGTACCGGTGCGCCGGAAGCCTCGGTCTCTTTGAACAGGTTGCTGCCAATGGCCTCCAGACCCTTGGCGTTTGAGAAACTGGTCAAGGTGAACTCGCCCAATCGTTGGCCTTCGGGGGCATCGTCGAAATAGGCATAGACCTCACCCGACGCGTTGATCGAAATGGACCGAGCGTCATCTGGGATTGTGATCTCGGGTGACACGGCGAACCCGTCCGATGTCACGATCAGCCCTTCGGCCGAGCGTTTAAGGCTGCCATCGCGCGTATAGGCGGCCTGACCGTTAGGCAGCGTCACCTCAAGATAGCCGCGCCCTTCGATGGCCACGTCCAGATCATTACCCGTGGCCGACACGGCCCCTTGTGCCAGCTGCACCGTCACGGCGGCAGGGCGCACGCCCAGACCCAGCTGAATACCCGTTGGCAGAACCGTCCCGTCTGAAGCATTGACTGCGCCGGCCCGCGCCATTTGTTGGTAGTGCAGATCCGCGAACTCGGCCCGGCGCGCGTTGTACCCGGTGGTGTTCATGTTCGCCAGGTTGTTCGAGATCGTCTCGACCCGCATTTGCTGCGCGGTCATACCTGTCGCCGCGATTTTCAATGCCCGCATGGGATATCTCCTTTCTTAGCGCATCAGCGCTTTGAGCGCGCCGCGTACCCGTTCATGTTCGGTTTCGAGAAAGCTTTGACCCAATTCGTAAGCGCGCTGGATTTCGATCAGCCGGGTCACCTGAGCGATGGCGTTGACATTCGAACCTTCGAGAAAACGGTGCAGGACAACAGGCGCATCAACGGGGTCAATATTGCCGGTCGTGCTGAACCGCGTATTGCCCTCACGCACCAGTTCCTTGAGATCTTCGACGCGGTAGACCCCGATCTGTCCCAGCAATTGCCCCTCGACACTGAGCGTCCCATCGCTGCCCACATCAATCGAGGCCGCATCGGGCGGGATGAAAACCGGCGAGCCATTGCTGTCCAACACCTGTGCGCCATCCGGTGCGACCAGATCGCCCTCGGCATTGGGAGAGAAACTGCCCGCGCGGGTCAGGCGGTTGCCTTCCGGGGTTTCCACCATGAAGAAGCCGTCCCCTTCGATGGCAAAGTCGAACTGCCCTCCGGTTTCGGTCAGAACCCCTTGCTGCTGAGAGGTATTGCGCGCCTCGGCCCGGCTCATGGACAGGGAGGGATTGCCCGGCATGTCACGGACAAATTCCGAGAACACCAGCCCCTGCGCGCGATAGCCGGTGGTGTTGGCGTTGGCGATGTTATTCGCCACCAGCCGCATTTCATTCATCAGCCCGGATTGGCGAGACAGGGTGACATAGGCGGTATCCATCAGCGACCTCCTGCGATCAGCGGAACCAGGGTTCCCGTGAAAAACGTGACAAGTGTCTGGGTCATGAACCCCATCGAAATCCAGAACACGACAACGATGGCGATCAGTTTGGGCACGAAGGTCAGCGTCATCTCCTGCACCGAGGTGAGGGCCTGAAACAGACCCACGATCAGGCCCGAGATCAGCGCCACCGTCAGGATCGGGACCGAGGTGATCACCGCGACCCAAAGCGCCTGGCGGACGATGTCGTAGAAAAGACCTTCGTTCAGCATGGCTCAGACCGGCATTCTCAGGATTTCCTGATAGGCCTCGACCACCTTGTTGCGAACGATCACGGCCGTTTCGACCGCAAGTTCAGTCTGGGCCAGCGCTTGCACCAGCGCATGTGGATCGGCCTGCCCGGTCATCGCGGCCTGCGACTTCTGCTCGCTTTGCTTGAGGGTTGTGGCAAAGTCCTGAAACGTTGAACGCAGGCCCTGTGCCATGCCTTCATGGTCGGGATTGGCCTGCGTTGCAGGGCGGGCCACAGTATAGTTCTGTGCGGCGGTCAGGGATCGGATATCCATTCTGGTTCTCCTTTATTTTCTAAGCAATTCCATAAGCGACGACGACATCTGCCGCGTCTGATCGAACATTTTCAGATTGGCCTCGTAGCTGCGCTGCGCTTCACGCGCGTCGGCGATCTCGATCATCAGATCGACATTCGAACCGAGGTAGTGCCCGCTCTCATCCGCAAGCGGGTGACTCGGGTCGTGAATGCGCGACAGGTCGCGGCGATCCAGTTGCACACGGCCCGCCTGCACCATCGCCCTGCCGTCCTGCTGGACGGTCTCAAACGGGACGGTCTTACGCCGGTATCCGGGCGTATCCGCGTTCGAGATATTCTCGGACACGTGCCGCAATCGGGCCGCCTGCGCGCGCAACGCACTGGCCGAGGCGGATAGGGAATGGGAAAAATCGCTCATATCAAACGCTCCTTACCCGCGGCCCAGACTGGTGCGCAGAATGCCAATGGACGAGCGATAGATCGCCAAAGCGCGGTCGTGCTGGCGCTTGACCTCAATCGCTTTGAGCATCTCGCCTTCCAACGACACGCCATTGCCATTGGGATCGCCATGCGGCTCAGCCTCATACTCGGCCCAGCTTTGCCCGGTTAGGTTGCTGCCGTTCAGATGACCCTGCCGGGTGGCGGTCATTTCGGTCTTGGCCGAGGTGTTTTCGAATGCGGTTTTAAAGGCCTCGATATCGCGGGGCTGGTAGCCCGGCGTATCAGCGTTGGCCATGTTGCGCGCAATGACCGCCTGCCGTTGTCCGGCATGGGTTGCCATTGCGTACGCTGTCTTAAAGACGTTCAGGTCATAGAACATCGGGGCTTCTCCCTCGATCAATTTCAATCAAGGCTTAACCCCGATTCCTTTAGAAACCGTTTTCAGAACACAGTTGGAGAACCCACAATGTCCGATCTCGACCCTATGCTTCTGAAATACGAATTCGACAGGCTGTCCGCAGTGCGCCATGTGGGCCTTGTCTCCGGCGTGGCGCATGGGGTGATCGAGGTCAGCGGCCTGACGGAGCATGCGCGAATCGGTGACCTGTTGACGCTCCACCGCCGCGCGGGTCCTGATCTTGAGGGCGAAGTTCTGCACGTGGGGGCCGAGCATATCCGCATGATTCCCGGCTCTGCCCCCGATGGAGTCAGTCTTGGCGACCGTGTGAGCCTGAAAGCCTCGCCCGAGTTTGCGCCGGGGATGCATTGGTTGGGTCGGGTCATTGACCCGTTTGGCCTAGCGCTGGACGGAAAACCGCTGCTGCCGGGGGCGCAGGCGCGGGACATTGTGCAACCTCCTCCGCCCGCTGTTGAGCGCAAACCGCTGGGTGAGCGAATGGCAACCGGTCTGTCTGTCCTCAACACCATCTTGCCGATCGTGCAGGGCCAGCGCGTGGGTCTATTCTCTGGCTCGGGCGTTGGTAAATCGACGCTGCTGGCGACTCTGGCCCGGTCGATGCAGGCGGATGCGGTTGTCGTGGCTCTGGTCGGGGAACGCGGGCGCGAGGTGAATGAGTTCGTGACCCATGCGCTGGGGCCTGAGGCGATGAAACGCGCGGTTGTGGTGGCGGCGACCTCGGATCAGTCCGCTCTGGCCCGTCGCCGCTGCGCGTGGTCGGCAATGTCGGTGGCCGAGTATCTGCGCAATCAGGGCCTCAACGTTTTGTTCCTGGCCGATTCGGTTACCCGCTTCGCCGAGGCGCATCGTGAAATCGCCGTGGCGATGGGGGAATCACCGTCGCTGCGCGGGTTCCCCCCGTCGGTGACCCCTTTGATCGCCAATCTGTGTGAGCGCGCGGGTCCGGGCACGCAGGCGCAGGGCGACATTACTGCCGTTTTCAGTGTTCTGGTCGCTGGCTCCGATATGGACGAGCCGGTTGCAGATATCCTACGCGGCGTTCTGGACGGCCATATCGTGCTAAGCCGAGAAATCGCCGAGCGCGGGCGATTCCCCGCCATTGACCTCAGCCGGTCGGTGTCGCGCAGCCTGCCTGCCGCCGCGACCGAGGCCCAGAACCAGATGATCTCGGAAACCCGCAAGCTGGTGGGCAGCTATGAACAATCCGAGGTGATGATCCGGGCCGGTCTTTATGCCGAGGGTTCGGACCCGCTGCTGGATCAGGCCGTGCGTGTTCATGATGAGCTGGATAGCTTCTTCGGCAAAACCGATCCCGAGGGTATCGAGAACAGCTTCAACCGGTTGTCGCTGATCCTGCGCAGGGCGTCGGCAGGTTTGCCGCGATGAGGCGAAATCCGAAGCATTTTAAGTGTTAAGCCGCCCTTAAGACCTGCACTGCTACGCCTGTAACTGGGTGATAAAAAGGTGGTGGAGATGGGTGCGCAAACCAATGCGGCGCCAATCATCATCAAGAAGAAGCGTGTATCAGGTGGCGATGGCCATCACGGTGGCGCGTGGAAGGTCGCATATGCGGACTTCGTCACGGCCATGATGGCCTTCTTCATGTTGATGTGGCTGCTGAATGCAACGACCGAAAAACAACGCAAAGGGCTGGCGGATTATTTCTCGCCAACGATTCCGGTGAACCCGGTCTCGGGTGGGGGCGACGGGGCCTTTGGCGGCAACAACATGTTTTCCGAGAAAACGATGGTGATGGACGGATCGGGCGCAAGTGCCCGCTTCCCGACTGACGCCCGAAAGGCGCGCGGCTCCACCGGAGTGGATGCCGACGGCGCAGGCAAAGGAACGACCGAGGAGTTCTCGACGCTCGAGGCGCAGCTTTTGGGGCGCACGGGCGAGAGTATGGTGTCGGACAAGGTGCTGAAGCACATCGTCACGCGCGTCACCGACGAAGGGTTGGTGGTCGAGCTGTTCGACACCGAGGATCAGCCGCTGTTCGAATCGGGAACAGACAAGCCGACCACGATGATGCGCGCGCTGGCCCTGTTGGTGGCCCGATCATCGGATCTGGTGCGCAATGACGTCGCCGTCGAAGGGCATGTCAGCGCGTCTCCGGTGGTTCTGGCCGACAACCCGGCCTGGGATCTGTCCACCGCGCGGGCGCAGGTTGTCCGGCAGCTTCTTGAGGATAAAGGCTTTTCAGAACAGAGGCTTGACCGGGTGACCGGGCACGCGGACCGAGAGTTGTCGAACAGCAATCCCATGGCCGTTCGCAACAACCGGATCGAGGTGATCTTTCTGCGAAATCGCTAAAGGATAGGTGGCATTTTACCTGTTAGCGCGCTGTTAAGGCCCAGCGCGTTACCTGTTGCATCAACGATTGACGCAACAGAAGGGCGTGCCAATGACCATTTCCTCTTCGCTGAATGCCGGTGTGGCGGCGTTGAAGGCCAATGCCAACAGGCTGGCTACGATTTCAGACAACATCGCCAACTCCTCAACCTACGGCTACAAGCGGGTGGAGACGGATTTTCATTCCATGGTCACCTCGGGCCAGGGGGGCAGCTATTCCGCTGGTGGTGTGCGCACCACAAGCCAACGGCTGATTGATCAACGCGGCTCACTGGTCACTACGAACAACTCGACCGATTTGGCGGTGCGCGGGCGGGGTATGCTGCCGGTGCGGCCAAGCTCGCAGATTGCGGGTGGCTCGAATGAGATGCTGCTGACCACCACCGGATCATTTCGCACAAATGATCAGGGCTATCTGGTCACCGAATCGGGTCTGGTCCTTCTGGGATGGCGCGCGAACCCGGATGGCTCGATCCCTGCTGTGCCACGGGATACGCCCGCGGCGCTTGAGCCCATTCAGCTGAGTGTGAACCAGCTGTCCGGTGCCCCAACAACACAGATGAACCTGCGCATGAACCTACCTGCGACCGCTACAGATGCGGGCGCGCCAGGTGATACACAGCCCCTGTCTGTTGAATATTTCGACAACCTTGGCAAATCCGAAAGCGTCGATATCGAGCTGGTGCCAACCGTCCCGGCAACAGGGTCGAGCAATGAATGGACCATGATCATGCGCGATTCAGCGTCGGGCGGGACGGTGATCGGCGAATACACTCTGACCTTCACTGACAACCGGACCGCAGGCGGTACGCTTGCCACGGTCACTCCGGTAACAGGTGGCGCGTATGATCCGGTAACCGGAAGCGTGGTTGTGAACGTCGCGGGCGGCCCGATGGAGATCAATATCGGCCAGATCGGCGACGCGGATGGGATCACGCAATTGTCGGACACCTTCGCCCCCGTCTCGATCACGCGCGACGGGTCAGCGGTGGGAACGATGACCAGCGTTCAGGTCGATGAAAACGGATATGTCTACGCCTTCTACGACACCGGTGTCAGCCGCCGCATGTTCCAGATCCCTCTAGCAGACGTCCCAAACCCCAACGGCCTGACCGCGCTGGATAGCCAAACCTATGCACCGTCGCGTGAGAGCGGCACGTTCTTCCTGTGGAATGCGGGTGAAGGCCCCACGGGTGACCTCGTATCCTTCGCGCGCGAGGAATCCACCACGGATGTCGCGACCGAGCTGACCTCGATGATCAAGACCCAGCGCGCCTATTCCTCAAGCGCCAAGGTGATCCAGACCGTCGATGAGATGCTGCAGGAAACTACCAATATCAAACGCTGACTTTGACCCTCGGAAAGGACCCGTCGGATGAACCTGTCGACAGCTTTGAACAACGCCATGACCGGCCTGACCGCCACCAGCCGGGGTGCGTCGGTCGTTTCCGAAAATATCGCCAACGCCCTGACACCCGGCTACGCGAAACGCTCATTGGAGCTGACCACCAGCCTGATTTCAGGCAATGGCGTTCGCACCGCAGGCATCATTCGGCATCAGGACCCGGTTCTGACGGCCAATCGCCGCGCCACCGACGCCGATCTGTCGCACCAATCCGCTGTGGCCGACTTTCACACTCAGCTTGAAAGGGTCGTGGGCACGCCCGAGGATGCGGCGTCGCTCACCAATCGTCTGGCCGAGTTCGAAAGCAGTCTGATCACCGCCGCCAGCCTGCATGACTCGGTCGAGCGTTTGGATGAAGTGGCCCGCAGTGGCAGCGACCTGGCCGCCAGTCTAAATCGGGCATCGGAAGGATTGCGCCAGTTGCGCTCGGACGCGGACCGGACGATCGGCTCGCAGATCGCCAGCCTGAACCAGACCCTCAAGGATATCGAGGATCTGAACGCCAGAATTCCCGTGATCCGGAACTCGGGCGGTGACATCAATGCCTTTCTGGATCAGCGGCAGGTTCTGATCGACCAGGTCAATGAGCTGATTCCGGTCAATGTCGTCCCGCGCGACAATGACCGTGTTTCTCTCTACTCCGATGGCGGGCTGATCCTGCTTGAAGGCAAAGCGGCTGAGTTTTCCTTCACCACCACAGGCGACACTCAGCCCCATATGACCGTTGGCAACGGCCTGCTGTCAGGGCTGGAGATGAACGGAAACCCGGTCCGGACCAGCGGTGATGCCGCACAGATCCGCGGCGGGGCCCTGGCGGCCCAATTTGAAATCCGCGACCAGCTTGCACCCGAGGTGCAAACCCAACTCGACACGGTTGCGCGCGATCTCGTGGAGCGGTTTGAAACACCCGGGTTGGATCCAACGGCATTGGCCACCGATCCGGGTTTGTTCACGGACGGCGGAAACCGTCTGGATTTGACGATGCTGACCGGGATTGCCTCTCGCATCAGCCTCAACACGGTCGTCGACCCGGATTCCGGTGGCGACAGCTGGAGGCTGCGTGCAGGTCTCGGCGCTGCTGCCCCGAACGATCCCGGAGATTCGACCCAGCTGCAAGCGTTCAGCGCCGTTCTGGTCGAAGCCCGCCCAGTCGCCGGGGCGATCTTTGGCACCGGAAACATGCGCACCTCTGAGATCGCCGAGGCGATGATGTCGCGCGTTGGCGCAGATGCCCATGTTGCCGAACAACGCAGGACATTCGCAACCGGCGCCCAGAAGCAGATGCAGCAGCTAGAGGCAGAACAGGGCGTTGATACCGATCAGGAACTGCAACAGCTGATGCAGATCGAACAGGCCTACGCGGCCAATGCGCGTCTCATCTCGGTCGTGGATGAGCTGATGGACACTCTATTGAGGCTATAAACATGACGCTGACATCCATAGGTGATCTTGCCCGAGGTCTGACCTTGCAGACCCGGTCCACCCAGATCAAGCAACAGATTGAAACCCTGTCGTATGAAATGTCGACCGGAAAGGTGCAGGACGTCTCAGGCCATCTGGGCGGCGACTATTCGCATCTCCTCGATTTGGACCGCAGCCTGACGCGTTTGGATGCGTTTGGCATCGCCACGTCCGAGGCCAAGCTGTTCTCGGACGCCATGCAGCAAAGCCTCGGCGTGTTCAGTGAATCGACAGGCGAGATGACAGCAACCTTGCTGGCCTTTGGTACGGCGAACCACGCTGTGACGCATGAACAAGCCTCGGTCCAGGCCCGCAATGAGCTGGATACGATGATGTCCGCGCTGAACACCCGGATTGGCGGCCGCAGCCTGTTTTCGGGCACCGCGACGGATGTCTCGCCGCTGCCATCGGCCGAGACCTTGCTGACCGCGCTTGAGGCTGAGTTGACGGGCTTGGTGACTGTGACCGACATTCGCAACGCAGCCGAGGCTTGGTTCAACGACCCTGCAGGTTTTGACGCGGTGATCTACCAAGGGTCGAATGCCGCACTGCCGTCCATGCAGATTGCCGAGAATGAACGCATTACTCTCGATATCACGGCAACGGACCCAGCGCTGAAGGCGGCGCTCAGGGATGTTGCTGTGGCCGCACTGGTTGCCGACGATGCCTTGGCGGTGCCAAACGATCAGCGCACCGGGTTGTTCAAGCAATTGGGTGTTGCTCTGGCAAATGCGCAGGATGACACGGTCATTTTAAGGGCCGAGGTCGGTGCCGCCGAAGCGCGTGTCGAACAGGCGACAACCCGCAACGCCGCCGGGCGCACCAGTCTGGAATACACTCGCAACGCCCTGATCGAGGCCGATCCTTATGAAACGGCCACCAAGCTTCAGGCCGTGCAGTTCCAATTGGAAAGCCTCTATTCCGTCACAGTTCGCAATGCGAACCTATCACTGGTGAACTTCCTGAGATGAGGGTTCTTGTTTTTCTTTTGGCTCTGATGCCCTGCCTTGCTTTCGCCGGCGCAATCCGCCTGAAAGATCTGGTTGATTTCGACGGGGTGCGCGGCAACGACCTGGTCGGCTACGGCCTTGTCGTAGGCCTGAATGGAACCGGCGACGGGTTGCGGAATTCCCCCTTCACCGAAGAGATCATGTCCAACATCCTCGAACGGCTGGGCGTGAATGTGAATGGCGAGGATTTTCGCCCCAAGAACGTGGCCGCCGTCCTTGTGACGGCCAGCCTCCCCCCGTTTTCGCGGGTCGGAGGGCAAATCGACGTCACTGTCTCGGCCATCGGGGATTCAAGTAGCCTGTTGGGCGGCACGCTGATCATGACCCCGCTGAACGCGGCGGACGGACAGATCTACGCTGTTGCCCAAGGCACAGTGCTGGCAGGTGGCGCATCGGCTGAAGGTGAGGCCGCGTCCGTTGTCCGGGGCGTTCCCACCTCGGGCGTGATCCCATCCGGCGCGCGGGTCGAGCGCGAGATCGACTTTGATTTGTCCACCCTGACCCAGATGCGGCTGGCCCTGCGTGAGCCTGATTTTACGACAGCGGGGCGGATTGAAACGGCCATCAACCGTGAATTCAATCGCGCCGTGGCCATCATGCGCGATTCCGGAACCGTTGAACTGAACATCGCAGCCACTCAGTCCGTGTCCACAGCGCACGCTATCGGTCGGATCGAAAACATTCTAGTTGAGCCTGAAACCAAGGCCCGCGTTGTGGTCGATCAGCGCTCGGGTACGATTGTCATGGGGCAAGAGGTTCGGATTTCTCGGGTCGCGGTTTCCCAAGGCAACCTGACTTTGACAGTGGAAGAGGCTCCGATTGCCATACAACCCAACCCGTTCGCTGACGGAGAGACCGTCGTGGTGCCCAGAACCTTCGCAGGCATCGAAGAAGAGGAAGGCACCGGTCTGGCCGAAATCCCAGAAGCCACCACCCTATCTGAGGTCGTGGCAGGGCTGAATGCCCTGGGGGTTTCGCCGCGCGACATGATCGACATTTTGAAAACGATCAAAGCCGCGGGCGCCCTGCATGCCGAATTCATCGTACGATAGAGGCCCCCTTCACGGGCCGGGCCTCTATTTTGATTTCCAACTATCCAGCCAACGGCGGAACCGACTGCGCCGTTCATCTATGGCGTCGCCTGCGGCATAGATCCCATCTTCCATCGACTCGAGCATCGGGTCGATCCGCGCCTGACGGAACCGGCGCCAGCGCACCCAAAGCGCCCAGACAATGGCAGCAAAGACAGTCAGGAAGGCAATGTTGAACCATGGGATGATCCGCGCGTCTGGACCTTCGACCGGATTGATAAAGACGGCGTTGGGAAAGATCGACATGAACTCATTGCGCCAGCCATAGTGGGTTACAACAACCCAGTCGGGATTGTTCTTGTCCGAAATCGCGTCATTGGCCTCGGTGTACAGGTTGGCGGTGTCGAACTTGAAATAGAACGGCCAGCCCCAGCCGGTATCCTCGTTCCGGTAGACGATGGGCTTCCCGTTGGCACGGACGGCCTGGATAAACTGCACGTCGCGGTTCGACAGGCTGGTGGATTGGTCTTCGGGCTCGGACCAGAAAATACGTGTCCAGTCATTCAGGTCTTGCCGCTCTTCATAGGTGTTGACGATGCGCACGACATCATGCTGCGGCAGCGAATATTGCAGGATCACAGCGACAGTGCCCCAGAAGATGATGATAAACGCCCATTTCACATAGGCCATGCCGTAACCCTCACATATAATTCACGATGTAGATCAATGCGCCGATTGCCACCCAAGGGACAATATACACCGCCAGGATCAGTTTGCGCCGGAACGAATTGTCATAGACGTGCAGCCCGCGTTCCACAAAGGCCTCTTTATTTCCCTGTTTGCCCTTCTCGTCCCACCACGTCTCAAGCTTGCGACGGCGGACGCCGCGCGAATAGAGCGACAGCGCGAAATAAGCAATTGTCTGCAGAACCAGCAGGACCAGAAACAGGCGCATCGCTCCGAACATCTCAACTCCTCCCGACTGCGCCCCAGGGGCCGACTCGCGCTATGATTGTATCGCTGACACGATCTTCTCCGCTCATATCCGGTTCGTGACCGAACAGAGCCGCGCGGGCGCCGGATTTGTCCACTTGATACTCGCGGGCCAGAAACTCGGCAACATAGGCCTTCTTGGCCTCGGGCCATGTGGCGTAGGTTTTGTAGAACAGCTCTTTGTGGCAGATGAACATCTGGCGAGGATCCAGCGGGGCCAGTTCGGACAGTAACATATTCACCAAATCACGCTGCGGCGTATCCGCGGCGCGCAACGTATAGAAATACGCCGGATGGTCCGAGGTGATACGCGGCCAAGGCCCGCCATCGGTTGCCCAGCGCAACAATTGGGCGAGGCCTTGATATGCCTCAGGTAGGCGATCTGAGTGGTTTCGCGCCAAACGCCTCATATCTCGGCGATCCAGCCCCATCAGATCAACATCGGCATCTGCGGCGGCGGCAACGGTCAGGAAATCCATCTTTTGCTGAAGGATCGCTGCCGCATCCACGCCGCGCGCCTTCACGATGGGTTCGACCAGATCATTGTAGTCGAGGAATTTGGCAATCTGGTTCCTCTGGGATGGGTCAAACGTGTACTTGATTTTCAGATCGTCGGGCTTTTCACCCATGCAAATCGCCGCCGGGTGATCCATGTCGGGAAACAGGTACAGCCCACCGAAATGCGCCGTCCAGAAGTTGCGCTGTTCAAATACCGTGTGGCGCAGATGGACCGGGTTGCGGGTGACGTCTCCGGTTTCTTTCGCCGTTTCGATCATCTGGGCGATCAGGACATCATCGAACCACGCATCCTCTTCGGTCTTGAACTTTTCGACCATGCCCGCCAGCTGCTCGGCTTTGCGCAGGGTGCCGCCTGCTGTATCGGCCTCAATCTCGATCTTGCGCAGGTTTAGAAGATCATTGGGCGTGGTGAGTTTGAAGACCGAGTTCACCAACTCTCCGGCCACCGCATCGGTGGCGGTCAGGGCAAACAACTGCGCCTCGTTCATCTCGATAAACTCGCGCAGAATATCGCGCGAGGTCGAGAATTTGACGTTCAGAAGAGGCGCGCGTTTCTGCTCGGTCGTCAGCAGGATGAACTGTCGGTTGACGCCATTGGGGTTGAGGTAGAGCGGGTCGTCCAGCTCAATCCCCACCTCTGGCGAATAGCCCGAGATATCGACATGGAAATCCGTCAGCGCCGTGGTCTTGCCGGCCAGATGCTGCAACGCGCGGTTATACCGCTCGACCAGAGCCGGGCTGGAGATGTGAACGAGGTTGCCGAACATCAGGCCTTTTTCGATGAGGCGGATCATTCCGAAAGCCTATGCGTAACTTGTATGCTTATCCCTTTGATCAAACCAACCCAATAGGGTGCAGACAAGATAAGACTTCCGATAAACACAATAGAAGGGTCTAGCCTTTCACCCAGCTCCCAGACATCAAAAACCAAAATACCAGATGCGGTATCGAACCCAACAAAAACAATGACAGCGGCAAACAAACTGGCGGTCCACCAAAAGAAGAACCTCAGCCACATGAACCCGCCTAAGGGAACAGGTAAACTGCGGCGGATCACCCAAAGGACAAATTTGGTACCCGCATAAGCCAATAGAGCGCAAGCTATAAGGAATGGTATATCAAGCACTCAGTTGGCCCTTCTCTTCGGTTGGAAATAGTGATCCACTCAGTTTATTCTCCCGCTAAATCGCCCAACTACCACAACCGCCAACACCAACAACGGCAATGCAAACGCTCGCCCAGTGATCTGCAAGTTGAACCCGAGGTAAGACAACACACTGCTCTCAAACAGGATCAGGGACTCTTCCCATGAGGTGCCCTCAAACCCGCTGCTCGCGTTGACACCGAACTGGGTCAGAAACAGCACCAACACGGCGCCCAGAAATCCGATCACGCCCCAACGCAGCGGCAGGATCAGGCCCAATACAAGCGCAAAACCGGAAATCGCGTAGACGAGCATTATCCCTTACCCTCCAGATACCGCCGCTTGGCCTCTTCCATCCGGCCCATCTCACGCACCGCGTTTTCGATGGCGACCTCATCACTCTTGTCGGCATAGCGGAACTCGCTGTCGGCGTAGCGGTTGATTTCCTGTATCACCATCTCAACCGTGATCGGCTGGCGAAGGTCTTCGATCATGGCCTTCTTGGTTTCGTAGTCACGGAACAGGAACAGGTCGGGGTTCTCCATCCATTCGTCGGGCAGTTCGAAATCCATCGCGCGGACCTTGACCGCGTCGGTGATGTTCTTGATCGCGCGGCCGGTAAAGCGCTCATCCGCCTGCTGGATCGCCTTTAGGTAAGTGCCCAGCTTGGCGATCGTGTCCATCTGGCCGATCTCGCCTGCGACCCGGTCATAGATCTGCAGCAAGGCGTCCTCATGCGGGCGGGAGTGGCTTTCGAAACTGGCGGCAACGGCCTTTTTGATCTCCTGCGCGGCATAGGCATCGTGTTCACCCAGCGGGATGTCATGGTTGCGGCCCATCAGCAGGTGCAGGATGTCGACGTAATCCTCGCGTGTCTGCGGCCCGTCCACCAGGAACCGCGCGCCCGCCCGCTGGCGCAGTGCGTCGTCCACATTCTCGGGGTAGTTGGAGAACATGCCAAAGGTGCAGTTGCCGCGCACGACGGTGTTGGCACCCGCAAAGCTCTCCATCAGCACGGCGGTGATTTCCAATTGGCCCGCGCTGGACTGCCGGTCGCCGCGCTTGCCTGCCAGCTGATCGATATCGTCGATGGTGCCAAACCCGATGACCGAGGGGTCGATGATCGTGTTGATAAACGCCTTGGCGTTCTGGCCGGATTTGCCCTGATAGCTGTCGATATTGTCGGTGCTCAGGTTCTGATAGCGGAACGGATAGCCTGCGTTCTGGCAATAGTCGTTGATCAGCCCGGCCATCATCTGGATCAGAGTGGTCTTGCCCGTACCCGGCTTGCCGTCGCCCATGAAGGTGAAGATGAACCCGCCGAGTTCCGCGAACGGGTTCAGGCGGCGGTCGAAATCATAGGCCATCACCATCTTGGCCAGCTTCATCGCCTGATACTTGGCGATATGGTTGCCCACGACCTCGTTCGGTTTCTTGAACGTCATGGTCAAGCTGGTGGACTTGGCCTTGGATGCTGGCTCAAACCCCCGGATCGTCAGATCATCCGCCTCGATATGCCAGGCCGCGTTTTGGAACGGGGCCAGATGGCCAGCGGACTGTGCACGCAGGGCAGCCTTTTCCATCAATTGCTCGGAATAGGCACTGGTGGCGGCGATCAAGTGGGCGTCGTCGGGGGCGTGTTTGGCCAGCACCTGATCCAACTCCCACAAGGCACCGTGGAGGGCAAGCTGGCCGTTGTCGGTCAGAATCTCTTCAATCTCGCCGATATCGACGGTGGTTTCGCCCAGATGGGACGACATCAGATAAGCCAGCGCGTTGCCTAGGACATGAGACGTGACCAGTGCCTCAGCCGTCAGCAATTCCGAAAACTCGGTCTTGCGCGCAACAGGTAGATCCCCCGCCAAATTGGCCCGCTTCAAATCGGACAACGGAGTCTGCTCCGTATAGGCCTCAGCCACGGCGAGAGAAATAGCAATTGCCCGCCGAATGGCCTGCTGCGCCGTGGCCTGAGGGGGCGAGACCAGCGTATCGCCCTCATCCGAGGCTTCGATCCGCTCGACCAGATGCACCCCATCCGCCCGCACAGTGCGCCGCGTCACAAGCCCGGGCGTCGTCGATCGAAACCGTCGCCCCGTCGAGACGCCCGAGGACCGCTCGACCGCCACATCAACCGGTTTCGCAATCCGCGGCGCGTGTTCGAACCCGTTCAACAAGGCCGTCGCCGCCGGGTAATGCTTGCGAATATCGTCTTCCCGCAATTCCATCTGATCTGACGTCAAACTCATCTCAAAAACCGCCCATTCTTCTTCTGTTCAAAAATACCTCTGCCGGAGGCAAAAAATCTAATAGCGCAACACCTGCCCCGATTTGCTGACCACGAACTTGCGCACATCGGCAAAGCCCGGAGGGTTGCGCTCGGCCAGTACCTGAAACGGACGCTGAGGCAGGATGATCGAGCGCTGCGTCCGCGTCGCTCCGGTCTCGGCCCCTTGCCCGCCAAACGGGTCCAGCGCAAACACCTCACGCTCGACGGTCGAGAACCACCCGGCGCGCTCTTCGATGACCTCTTCGCTTTCCAACTCCTCAGTCGTCCAGGCCAACGCCCAGTCCTGACCTTGCGGAGCTTGCGCGTCCTCCAGCACCTGCCGCAAAGGCCCGGATTGTTCCGTGAAAGCCGAGGAATACATCGGCCCCACATGAATGCGGCGCAGGTGTTTGGGGTGCAGGTCGTCGAAATCCTGATCGAAGCCCTTGGCAATCGTCACCAGTTTCAACCCGCCTAAGGATTGCGCCATCAGATGTGCCTGCACCTCGGGCCAGCGGCGTTGATCCTTGGGCAGGGCCGTCTTGCCGCTATCCTCCAACTGCATCAGGTAGATGACCGGCAAATTGATCTGGCTGTCATAGACCGCCCAATGGATCATGAACTTCCGCCGTTCACCCTCATTCCCGATCCAGTGGCATTCGGGATCGTTGCGCGCCCAGAACAGCTGACCTTTCAGCAATTCCTCGTAATAGAGCCTTTGAGACAGCGCGAATTGCAGCTTGGTCGGGATTTCCTGGTCGCCGATGATCGTTCGCACCATGTCGGTTTTCAGATCATCTTCCGAGGGCATATTCGCCAGATGCACCTGAGCCTGCTGCGCGTCATTGGCCATGGTCAGCAACTCGGCCGCCACCGGAAAGCCGCTGTCGCGCTTGTCCATGGCGAGGCTGCCGAAGAACCGCCCGGTATCGCGCCCGACCAGCAGGTATTTCATGCTGAGCGCCCGGAAGGTGTAGAGCAACCCCGAGAGGTAGCGCGACACGATCCGCACCTCTTGCTTGCTGATCGCGCCCTCCGCCTCCATCGTCGCGGCTACGCGCAGAAGGTGGACGGTGATCACCTCGAATTTGCGGAAATATCGGCGCGAGGCGAAGGTGTCGGTCAGGCCGACATGGTCTTGGGTCGGGTTATTCATTTAGCTTATCGACCAATAGAAGGAATACCTCGAATGCCAACCAAAGTGCGCCCCAGACTGCGAACACGGCTGAAACTCCAAATGATCCGAGCGCGAAGACCAATGGCACGAAGAACATCATCAATCTCAGATCGGGACCAAGGTATGCTGGAATCAATTGGGTCATGTACCCGAACAGGATGAGAATCGCCCCAAAGAGCGCAACGCCCACTGCTGAACTTAGCATCTTTAGCGGCGAACGGATCGCGTCCTCACCCCCCATACAAATTCTTATCATGCTTCTCGACAATCGAGGCGAACCGGCGGGCAAAGCGTTCATCCGCCTTGGCCTTTTTCTCCAGCACGTCGCGGGCAAAGACCATGTGGTCCTCATGCGCCTCGAGCATGTCGGCCATCTTCTGGTTGGTCGCGGTGCCGATGGCGGCCATGGCCGTCTGCGCCTCTTGGTCGGTCTGAACGCCGATCTCGTTGATGCGGTGGGCCACGTCCTGCTGTTGCGCGGTTTTCAGCGATTTGGTCAGGGCGTCATACAGCACCACGCGCTGTTGCGTGTCTGTCTGCAGCTTGTTGATCAGCACCATCTGCGTCGCCGCCTGATTTTGCAGTGAATCGACCCAGGTCTTGCCCTTTTCGATATAGCGCTCCAGCGTCTGTGACTTGGCCAGCTTGACCTGCTCTTCCTGAACCTTGGCGTTGTATTGCTTGTTCAGCTCGGCCAGCTCGGTTTCCAGCTGGGTACGCGCAGCGGCATCCTGTTCGACGCTGATCTTGTTTTCCAAGGTGATGATCGTCGGGTCCATACCCTGAATTTCGGCCCGCAAAGCCTCGAGTTCCGCAACGGTCGCTTCACGGTCGTCCAGCGTGACGGTCAGGTTGTCCTCAACCTTGACGCGCTGTTCTTCCAGCACGGACAGTTGACCCTCCAGCAGCTTCACGATCACGTCGGATTTGGCGATCAGGTCCTGCAGTTTGTCATCGATATTGGCCGTGCGCATCCGCTCCTGCCGCATCGACTCGGATTTACCTTTCGAGAAAATGCCAACAAACGATTCCCACCCGGTTTTCGAGCGCATCTCATCGAAATCCTTGGAAAACGCACTGGTGACATCGTCCAGCCCCATGATCAGCTCGGCGATGTTGGCGTTCATCACTTCGGTATGGGCATGCACGTCCTCAAGCGTGGCATTTTCGATGTCGATATCCGCCTCGGCCGTACCGATCTTGGCACGTGCGGCCTCGATCCGTGACGTCAGGCCTTCGATCTGCGATTGCGACTCACGCACTTTGGACTGAGTCTCTTTGATCAATGCCTCAAATTGCTGGTTCGACATCTATGCTATCCCTTTTTCTTTATATTTCTTTATAGATAGGCAATGTAACACTCATTTACATCCCCTATAGCTCGGAAATTTCGAAAACTGTCGCAAACTCCCAAGAGAAATGAAAGCCATATGGTACCGACTGGGAGCCAAAGTCCTTGCGCGGTGGAAAAGAGGCACAACTGGGTTCATCGCCGCGCGACAATGGACATAGACAAAGCGCATGACACCTGCTTGGGTGCGCGCAACGCAAATATTGCCGGAGGCTGACCCATGCTGGACGCGACGACCGATCTGAAATCCCTGCTCAAGAATCCCGACCTTCTGGTGACCAAAGCCTATATCGGTGGCCAATGGGTAGATGGCGACAACGGCACGTTCGCAGTGACCAACCCCGCACGCGGAGACGTGATTGCCGAAGTTGCCGATGTCAGCCGCGCGCAAGTCGCAGGCGCCATCGCGCAGGCCGAAGCTGCGCAGAAGGAATGGGCCAAGCTGACCGGTAAGGAACGCGCCGCCATCCTGCGCCGCTGGTTCGACCTGATGATGGAAAACGCCGAGGATCTGGGCAAGATCCTGACCGCCGAGCAAGGCAAGCCCCTGGCCGAGGCTGTTGGCGAAATCGGCTATGGCGCCTCCTTCATCGAGTTTTTCGGGGAAGAGGCCAAGCGGGTATATGGCGAGACCATTCCCGGCCATCAGCGCGACAAGCGGATCATGGTGATGAAACAGCCAATCGGCGTTGCTGCTTCGATCACGCCGTGGAACTTCCCCAACGCGATGATCACCCGCAAGGCGGGCCCGGCACTGGCCGCCGGCTGCGCCTTTGTTGCGCGCCCGGCCACAGAGACCCCTCTGTCTGCTCTGGTTCTGGCGCTGCTGGCAGAACAGGCGGGCGTGCCTGCGGGTGTCTTCAACGTCGTGCCATCGACTCAGGCCAGCGAGACCGGCAAGGAGTTCTGCGAGAACCCAGGCGTGCGCAAGCTGACCTTTACCGGCTCGACCGAAGTGGGCCGCATCCTGCTACGCCAGGCGGCCGATCAGGTCATGAAATGCTCGATGGAGCTGGGCGGCAACGCGCCCTTCATCGTGTTTGACGACACCGATCTGGACGCAGCCGTCGAAGGCGCGATGCTGTGCAAGTTCCGCAACAACGGCCAGACCTGTGTCTGCGCCAACCGCATTTACGTGCAGGCGGGCGTCTACGATGCCTTTGCCGCCAAGCTGAAAGCTGCGGTTGAGGCGCTAACAGTCGGCGACGGACTGAGCGCTGGCACAACCACCGGCCCCTTGATCAACGACGACGCAGTGGCCAAAGTCGAAGAGCATATCAAGGATGTCACCGACAAAGGCGGCGCGGTTTTGACCGGCGGTCTGCCTCATGATCTGGGTGGCACTTTCTTCCAACCCACGATCGTGACCGGCGTGACTCAGGACATGATGGTCGCGCAGGACGAGACCTTTGGCCCATTGGCTCCCCTGTTCAAGTTCGAGGACGAAGATGACGTCATCGCCATGGCCAATGATACGATCTTCGGGCTGGCCTCGTATTTCTATGCCAAGGACCTGAGCCGCGTCTACAAAGTGGCCGAGGCGCTAGAGTACGGTATCGTCGGCGTGAACACCGGCATCATCTCGACCGAGTTGGGCCCATTCGGCGGCGTCAAGCAATCCGGCCTAGGCCGTGAAGGCAGCCACCACGGCATGGAAGACTATATGGAAATGAAATACGTCTGCCTGTCGGTCTGAACAGGAAGACTGCCCCCTCTCATCGCGTTGAGGGGGCAGTTTATACGATAGGGCACGACGTATCTGACATTTCACCATTCCCCAAAACAGAACGAAGATGCGCGTAGGTGGGCGGATCGTAAGGCATGCGCGCGTCTCAACACTTCGCGCGTCTCGGGTATTCCTTGTAGCAGGGATGAATGTTGAGACATAGGTGGTGCCGCTGAAGGGACTCGAACCCCCGACCCCATCATTACGAATGACGTGCTCTACCAGCTGAGCTACAGCGGCACCGTTGGTCCTCCGAAGCTGAATTCGGAAGGATGCGAAGGCTTCTTTAATTCGTCAGGTCTGCGCCTGCAAGCCCGGATCAGCGCGCCGAGGCTTCATGAAAATTCTGTGACACAATAGGGTTCCCGGTTGACCACCAATATATATTTCCATAATTCATGAAATATGATAGAAGAGATCACCGATCAGCTGGCCATTCTGGGGCATCCGCAACGCATCACAGTCTTTCGCATGTTAATGCGACGGTTTCCTGACACCGTGCCAGCGGGTGAGCTGGCCTCGGAGCTGGATATCAAACCCAGCACCATGTCGAACTATCTGAATGCGCTGCAAAGGTCCGGGCTGGTGACACAGGAACGCTCTGGCACGTCTCTGCTTTATTCCGTCGACATGGCTAAAGTTCAGGGAATGCTGGATTTTCTGGTCGTCGATTGCTGCCGGGGTCGTCCCGATATCTGCATGCCTTTCACACAGGGAAATGAAGACATGACTGACCGCAAGTTCAACGTCCTGTTTCTATGCGTGGGCAATTCCGCCCGCTCGATCTTTGCCGAAACACTGCTGCGCCAATTGGGTGGCGACAGGTTCACCGTCTATTCCGCCGGAACGCAGCCCGCGTCCGAGTTGAATCCCTTTGCCGTGCAGGTGTTGCAGGACAAGGGTCACGATACTTCGGTCCTGCGCTCCAAGCATATGTCGGAATTTGCGGCCGACGGTGCGCCGGAGATGGATTTTGTTTTTACCGTTTGCAATCAAGCTGCGAACGAAGACTGCCCGGCCTGGGAAGGCCAACCGATCAGCGGCCATTGGGGCATGGAAGACCCGGTGAAAGCTACCGGAACCGATGCCGAGAAAAGCCTCGCCTTTCAAAACGCCTATGGCGCGCTGAAGCGCCGGATCGAGGCGTTCACCTCCTTGCCGGTCGAAAGCCTTGACCGGATCGCCCTACAATCTGCTGTCGATGACATCGGCAGAACCTCTGTCGGAGACTGAAATGACCACATATGCTGTGAATGGCCTGGGCCGGATAGGAAAACTGGCCCTGAAACCGCTGTTGGAGAAAGGCGCCAAGATCGCCTGGATCAACGACGCGGTCGGAGATGCCGAGATGCACGCGCATCTGTTGGAGTTCGATACGGTTCATGGCCGTTGGGACGCCACTTTCGAGCATGATGACGAAAGCGTCACCATTAACGGCACCCGCCTGCCCTTCATCGGCACCAAGGATCTGAGCGCTCTGCCGCTGGACGGCGTCGATGTGGTGATTGACTGCACCGGTGTCTTCAAGACCGAGGCAAAACTGGCCCCCTATTTCGATGCGGGCGTAAAAAAAGTTGTCGTCTCGGCCCCGGTCAAGGACGGCCCGACCGCCAATATCGTGATGGGCGTGAATGATGACATCTACGATCCGGCGACCGATCAAATCGTGACCGCAGCCTCCTGCACGACGAACTGTCTGGCCCCGGTGGTGAAGGTCATCCATGAGAACCTGGGCATCCGCCACGGCTCTATGACCACGATTCATGACGTGACCAACACGCAGACCATCGTGGATCGTCCCGCCAAGGATCTGCGCCGGGCGCGCTCGGCCCTGAACTCACTGATCCCGACCACAACCGGCTCGGCCACGGCGATCACGCTGATCTACCCTGAACTCAAGGGGCGTCTGAACGGCCATGCGGTGCGGGTGCCGCTGTTGAACGCCTCACTGACAGACTGCGTGTTCGAGGTGGAGCGTGAAACCACTGTCGAAGAGGTCAATGCCTTCTTCAAAGCAGCCGCCGAAGGTGAGTTGAACGGCATTCTGGGCTATGAGACCCGCCCGCTGGTCTCGACCGACTACACCAATGACGAACGCTCTTCGATCGTCGATGCGCCGTCGACTATGGTTGTGAACGGGACACAGGTGAAAATCTATGCCTGGTATGACAACGAGATGGGCTATGCCCACCGTCTGGTCGATGTTGCGCTGATGATTGGGGCCTCGCTGTGACCGATCGGCCCGAGGGGCTGTCGGCCTATATCGCGGTCACGGCGGCCTATTGGGCCTTTATGCTGACCGACGGAGCCTTGCGGATGCTAGTGCTGTTGCACTTTCACACGCTTGGCTTCTCGCCGGTGCAACTGGCCTATCTGTTTGTCCTCTATGAAATCGCTGGGATGGTGACGAACCTTGCAGCGGGCTGGATCGCAGCGCGGTTTGGCTTGACCTCGACGCTCTATGCCGGGCTTGGGTTGCAGGTGGTGGCGCTGCTAGCGTTGACGCAACTAGACCCTAATTGGGCGATTGGCGCATCTGTGGCCTTCGTCATGATCGTGCAAGGCGCAAGCGGAGTGGCCAAGGATCTGGCCAAGATGTCCTCGAAATCCGCAGTGAAATTACTGGCCCCAACCGAGGGCGGCGGGCTGTTTCGCTGGGTTGCGGTGCTGACCGGATCAAAGAACGCCGTCAAAGGGCTGGGCTTCCTTCTCGGTGCAGCCATGCTGGCAACGCTGGGCTTTCAGGCGGCGATCATCGTGATGGCAGTTGTTCTCGCGGTGATCCTGTTCGCCGTCATCCGCTTCATGCCCCCCGGCCTGCCCAAAGGGCGCAAGGGCGCAAAGTTCTCTGAGGTCTTCTCAAAGTCCGCCAACGTCAATTGGCTGTCCGCCGCGCGGGTTTTCCTGTTCGGTGCCCGCGACGTGTGGTTCGTGGTTGGCATCCCGATCTATTTCTATGCCGTCCTCTCGGATGGCACAGAAGAGGGCAACCGCGCCGCCTTTTTCATGATCGGCACCTTCATGGCATTCTGGATCATCCTCTACGGCGTCATTCAGGCCAACGCGCCCAAAATCCTGCGGGCCTCAGACCGGTCCGAGGGGGATTTGATCCGCGCTGCGCGCAGCTGGGCCACAATGCTGTTTTGCGTTCCTGCGGCTCTAACATTGGCAGTTTTGCTGTCTTCAGGGCCGGAGAAATGGCTGACAATCACGTTGGTTTTGGGCCTTCTGGTGTTTGGGGCAATCTTCGCCGTTAATTCATCCCTGCATTCCTATCTGATCCTCGCCTTCACCAAGTCCGAGCGGGTCACGATGGATGTCGGCTTCTACTACATGGCCAACGCGACAGGCCGCCTTTTGGGCACCGTCCTGTCCGGCTTTACCTATCAGGTCGGCGGCCTCCCCCTTGTGCTGGGAACAGCGGCTGTCATGGTGGCGCTTGCGGCGCTCACTTCGGGCAAGCTGGCCGACCAAACAACTGAGGCATATTCATGAGCATCTTCGAGCGCTATCTGACCATCTGGGTCGCCCTCGCCATGGTCGGTGGTGTACTGATCGGACTGGCCGCGCCCGGTCTGGTCGGCCTGATCGCCGGGGCCGAGGTGGCCAGTGTCAACCTGGTCGTAGCCCTGCTGATCTGGGCCATGGTCTATCCGATGATGGTCGGCGTCGATTTCAAAGCGGTCGCGGGCGTGGCCCGGCAACCCAAAGGCCTGATCGTGACGCTGGCGGTCAACTGGTTGATCAAACCCTTCACCATGGCCCTGCTGGCGGTGTTGTTCTTCGATTATGTCTTCGCGCCGTGGATTCAGCCAGAGGACGCAGCGCAATACACCGCGGGTCTGATCCTGTTGGGGGCCGCACCCTGCACCGCGATGGTGTTTGTCTGGTCACAACTGACCAAGGGTGACGCGACCTATACTTTGGTGCAGGTCTCAGTAAATGACCTGATCATGGTGGTGGCTTTTGCACCCATTGTGGCCTTCTTGCTGGGGGTCACCGATATCTCGGTCCCATGGCAAACGCTTGTTCTGGCAACTGTCCTCTATGTGGTTTTGCCGCTGATTGCTGGTTTGATCACCCGCAAGCGGCTGGGCTCGGAGGAGGCCATCGACGCCTTCTCCGCCCGTGTCAAACCGTGGTCGATCATGGGTCTGATCGCAACGGTGGTGATCCTTTTCGGCCTTCAGGGAGAGACGATCCTGGCCAAGCCGATGGTCATCGTCCTGATCGCCGTGCCGATCCTGATCCAAAGCTATGGCATCTTCGCGCTGGCGTACGGAGCTGCCTATGCCTTGAAGGTCCCCCACCGCATCGCCGCCCCTTGCGCTATGATCGGAACCTCAAACTTTTTTGAGCTGGCCGTAGCGGTCGCTATCAGCCTGTTCGGCCTGAACTCGGGCGCGGCGCTTGCGACGGTGGTGGGTGTGCTGGTCGAGGTACCGGTTATGTTGTCACTGGTTGCCTTCGCCAACCGCACGCGGGTCCGGTTTCCCGAACCCGCGACGCAGTAGACCATTCAGCGCACCGAATGATCATACAGCACCGCAATCGCCGCGGAGGCGATGCGAGTGCGGCGATCATCGGCGCGGCTGGTCAGCATGATCGGAACCTGCGCGCCCAAAACAATCCCTGCGGCCTCAGCTCCGGCCAGATACATGAGCTGCTTGGCGATCATGTTGCCGGCCTCAAGGTCCGGCGCGACCAGTATATCGGCCTGCCCCGCCACGTCGGATTTGATGCCCTTGGTCGTGACAGCACGCATCGACACGGCGTTGTCAAAAGCCAGAGGGCCATCGAGCATACCGCCCGTGATCTGCCCGCGATCCGCCATTTTGCACAGGGCACCAGCCTCGACCGTGGATTGCAGCCGGGGTGTAATGGTCTCTACCGCTGACAGGATCGCTACTTTTGGCGTTTCGATCCCGATGGCGCGCGCCAGGTCAATGGCATTCTGAACCATGTCCGCCTTGGTCTGCAGATCGGGCGCTATGTTGATGGCCGCATCGGTGATCAGAAGCGGTTTGGAGTAGGTCGGCACATCCATGACATAGACATGGCTCATCCGGCGTTCGCTGCGCAAACCATTGGCCTTAGAGACAACGGCGGACATGACCTCATCCGTGTGCAAAGCGCCCTTCATCAGGGCCTTCACACGACCATCCCGCGCCAGATGCACCGCTCGTTCGGCCGAGGCATGGCTGTGCGGCGTATCAATGATCTCGAGCCCGCCGATATCCAACCCAGCCGCATCCGCCGCATGTAGTATCCGGCTGCGCGGACCGACCAAAACAGGCTCTAACAAACCCAAATCGCGGGCCGAGAGCGCCCCCTCCAACGCGCTTTCATCACAGGGATGGACCACGGCTGTGGGCAATGGGTCCATTTTCTGAGCCGCGCTCAGCAATCGGTCATAGGAGGCGCCCCGGTGATGCAAAACCAAATCCGGCATCGCCATTCGGGGTCTTTTGACCTTTTTGTCTGGCGCGATCACAACGGCCTGTCCGGTGATGACAGGCTTGCCATCGCCAGTCGTACAGAGGCAATCCAGAGTGACGTGCTTCTTCTCGGGCTGCTTTTCGGTCACGGTGACGCGCACAGTGACCGTATCGCCGATACCAACGGGTTTGAGGAATTTTAGGGTCTGATCCAGATAAATCGTCCCCGGCCCCGGCAATTGCGTGCCCAAAACATTGGATATCAGCGCACCGCCCCACATGCCATGCGCGACCACCCTGTGAAAGACATCCTCCTGCGCGAAGGCCTCATCCACATGGGCCGGGTTCACATCGCCCGAGACCGCTGCAAAGGCGTCGATATCCTGTGCGGTCAGGGTGCGGGACAACTCGGCGGTATCTCCGACACTTATCTCATCAAAAGGCCGATTTTCGATGAAGCCGATACCGGTATCCTCATCCGATGACATCCATTCCCCTTTCAATACAAAAGCCAAACCTTGGGCAGACAACCCGAACAGTTGCTGTTCAACGACCCATAAAGGCTCAATATGACAGAGACATGCAAGCGCCGCGACGGTCAGACCGCGCGATCCTGTGCGCGATACGAACCCGGGCTGCGGTTGGTCCATTTCCGGAATGCGCGGTGAAAATTCGCCGGGGCCGAGAACCCCGTATCGAACGCAATCTGCTCGATACTGTCGCCGCTTTGCTGCAGGGCGCGGATCGCAATATCGCGGCGCAGGGCGTCCTTGATGTCCTGAAACGAGGTGCCCTCGTCCTTGAGACGCCGGTTCAGGGTCCGGGGCGTCATCTTCAGAGCCAGGGCCGCATCGGGAAGCTGGCTGCTTTTCCAGGACGTCCGATACAGGAACGCCCGGACCTGCAGGCTGTTTGTATGGGCGCGTGAGTTGGTGAAAATCCAGTCGATCGGTGCGCGTTCCAGAAATAGAGACGCCTCAGCCGGACTGCGCGTGATCGGGGGATCAAAGCGGCGCGGATCGAACAGAATGCTGGTCTGCGGAGCATCGAATGTGACCGCGCAGGGGAAGACAACCGCATAGTCCGCCGCAAAACTTGGCCGCGCAAAGGCAAAGCGAACGGCCTTTACCGGCGTTTCCGATCCGCCCAGCCATGACAGCAGCCCATGCGCAAGTTTCAGGATCAGCATATGGCCGAAGCGTTGGGGCGCTGTGTCTTGCCGATACGGTACCAGCGAAAGTTCAGCCTCGTCCGGTCCGGTGCGCAGTTCCAGATGGAAATCATCCAGCAACAAGTTCCAGAATGTCGAGAAACGATACAGCGCCGAGGTCAGGCTGCTTGCTTCGCGCAAAACGGTCACAAGGTGCTGCAGGGCGCGTGGCCGAATGGGACGGCTCCAGAGGCCCATCATCTCGTCCCCGGTCTCAGGTGCGGCCAACTGGTACAGGCGGGCGATTTCCTGAAGCGTCACACGCTGTGCAGGCTCTGACGCAGTGACGTGCAGGCCCGAACGGCTCAGCAGGAATTGCATCTGATCTGCGCTGCAACACACCCTCAGCGCCTCAAGCCAATCCTGGATGAAACCGGCAGAAACAGTTGTAAGTGAGATGGGGTCATTGCTGACCATGATCGCCCCCAGTTTGGCAATATCGGATAGTATCTTGGCAATATATGAGCTTTTCGGCAAGCTGCACGGCAGATAAATGACGTGAAACCACAATTACCATTGGGGGAATCTGGCATGTCCTATCAGCCACCCGTACAGGATCTGATGTTCTGTATCGAACACCTGTCCCATTGGGAAACAGTGTCCACTCTGGACGCATACTCGGGTTTCGACCTGACCGATATCGGCGCTGCGCTAAAGGGATATGCCCGGTTCTGCAGCGAACAGATTGCGCCCCTATCCCATATCGGCGACACGTTGGGCGCACAGTTTGACAATGGCCGCGTGACGATGCCCGAAGGGGACGCGCAGGCCTATGCACAGTTTGTTGAAATGGGCTGGCAGGCCCTCACGCACCCGCCAGAGTTTGGCGGCATGGGACTGCCGCGTACGGTTGGCGCGGCGGCAGTCGAGATGCTGAACGCCGCCGATATGAGCTTTGGCCTGTGTCCCTTGCTGACCGATGGTGCGATCGAGGCGCTGCTGCTGACAGGCTCGGACGTGCAGAAAGCCACCTACTTAGAGCCTTTGATCGCTGGGCGCTGGTCGGGGACGATGAACCTGACCGAACCGCAGGCGGGCAGCGATCTGGGTCGTGTCTCGACCAAGGCGGTGCAGCGCGAAGATGGCAGCTATGGCGTGTCCGGCACCAAGATTTTCATCACATATGGCGCGCATGACCTGACTGAGAACATCATCCATCTGGTTCTGGCCCGCACCCCTGACGCGCCCGCCGGACCTAAGGGTCTGAGCCTGTTCATCGTCCCGCAGAAGATGGTGGCAGAGGATGGCTCGGTCGGCGCCGAGAATTCAGTCAACTGTGTCAGCATCGAACACAAGCTGGGCGTGCGCGCCAGCCCGACGGCGGTGCTGGAATACAAAGACGCCACGGGCTTCCTGATCGGTGAGGAAAACCGCGGGCTGGAATACATGTTCATCATGATGAACGCCGCGCGCTTTTCGGTTGGTGTTCAGGGCATCGCGACCTCAGAGCGTGCCTATCAGCGCGCCCTGGCTTATGCGCGGGACCGGGTCCAGAGCCGCCCGGTGAATGGTCATGTCAAGGACGCCGTGGCGATCATCGAACACCCCGACGTGCGCCGCATGTTGATGCGGATGCGCAGCCTCACCGAAGGCGGGCGCGCCATGGCGGCGGCCACAGCCGGGCTGCTGGACATTGCACATCATCAGGATGATCCGGACATGGCCGCTCTGGCCGAGTTCATGGTTCCGCTGGTCAAGGGCTTCTGCTCGGAACGCGCGGTCGAGGTCGCCTCTCTGGGCGTTCAAATCCACGGCGGCATGGGCTTCATCGAAGAAACCGGAGCCGCTCAGCACTTTCGCGACGCTCGCATTCTGCCGATTTACGAGGGCACCACCGCCATTCAGGCCAACGACCTTCTGGGCCGCAAAATCATGCGCGACGGAGGCGAGACCGCCCGCCGGTTCGCCGCCCGCATTGCGGCAACCGAGGCCGAGTTGGCAGAAGGCGATGCCACCGCGCAAAGCATCGGCGCAAGCCTTGCGCAGGCACGCGGCGCGTTTGAGGCCGCGTTGGAATGGCTATTGGAACACAGCAGCAAAGATATCGACGCCGCTTTTGCGGGCTCGGTCCCGTTTTTGATGCTGGCCGGTACGCTTGCGGCGGGTTGGAAACTGGCAAAAGGTGTCACCCCGGCGCAGGCGGCTTTGAACGATGGGCAGAACACTCAGTTCATGACCGAAAAGATCGCCACCGCGCTGTTCTTTGCCCAGCATATCCTGCCGGAATGCAGTGCCGAACACGCCCGCATCTTATACGGTGCGCGCAGCCTGCTTGACGCGGCCTTCCCCGAATAATGCCTGCCAAAGGACCTGACCTATGAATGACGTCGTGAACCCCGCCACCTATGAAAACCTCGCGATTTCCGAGCGTGACAACGGCCTCTATGTCGTGACCCTGAACCGCCCGACCAAGCGCAATGCATTGGATGTAGCGACGATTGAGGAACTGATCCGCTTTTTCAGCGGCGCGCGTATGGCCGGCGTTAGGGCTGTTGCGCTGACCGGCGAGGGCGACCACTTCTGCGCAGGTCTTGATCTGGTTGAACACTGGAAGGCCGACCGCAGCCCCGATGACTTCATGCATGTCTGCCTGCGCTGGCATGAGGCATTCAACAAGATGGAATATGGTGGCGTGCCGATCATCGCCGCCCTGAAAGGCGCGGTGGTTGGCGGAGGGCTGGAGCTTGCCAGTGCTGCCCATATCCGCGTCATCGACCCCGGCACCTATTTCGCTTTGCCCGAGGGGCAGCGCGGGATTTTCACGGGTGGAGGCGCAACCATCCGCGTCTCGGACATGATCGGCAAATATCGCATGATCGACATGATCCTGACCGGTCGCGTCTACCAGGGGCAAGAGGCTGTCGATCTTGGACTGGCGCAGTACATCACCGAAGACGGTGGCAGCATGGCCAAGGCAATGGAACTGGCAGACCAAATCGCGCAGAACCTGCCTTTGACCAATTTTGCAATCTGTTCGGCGATCAGCCATTTGAACAATATGTCCGGCATGGATGCAGCTTATGCCGAAGCCGTAGTCGGCGGTGTGGTCAACACCCAGCCAGCCGCCCGCGAACGGCTGGAAGCCTTTGCCAACAAGACCGCCGCCCGCGTGCGGCCCAACAGCTAAGACAGGCGGGATCCGGATGCGTCACCATTTCGAAGCTCTTCAGAAGACACAGGCCAACCATGTGCCGTTGTCACCTTTGTCCTTCCTGCGCCGCGCCGAAACCCTGCACGGCGCGCGCACAGCTGTTATCTATGGTGACATCCGACGAAGCTGGGCGGAAACTGCCGCCCGCATTCGCGCGGTGGCCAGTGGGTTGGCAGCACTTGGCGTGCAGAAGGGTGATACGGTCTCGGTCCTCAGCCCGAACATCCCGGAACTGTTTGAGCTGCATTTTGCCCTGCCCCTGACCGGAGGGGTGCTGAATACGCTCAACACCCGGCTCGAGCCCGAAACCATCGCGTATATTCTGGACCATGCGGACACCAAACTGGTGATTGTGGACCGGGAACTGGTGCCGCTTCTGTCCAAAGCTTTTGATCTGCTGGGTCGCACAATACCTGTGGTCGAAATCGCCGATCCTGCGGCCACTGGTGAAAGCCTCGGCGGCCAAACCTATGAGGCGCTGACCACGGCCCCGCCCCTGCCTATCGATCTGCCCGATGATGAGTGGGACGCGATTGCGCTGAACTACACCTCGGGCACCTCGGGCCGCCCCAAGGGCGTCGTCTATCACCACCGTGGCGCCTACCTGATGGCGTTGGGTACGGGCACCGCATGGCAGATGCCCCCCTATCCGGTCTATCTGTCCGTCGTACCGATGTTCCACTGCAACGGCTGGGGCCATCCCTGGTTGATGGCGATGCTTGGAGGGAAGGTTGTATTTACACGCGTCCCCGCCGCAGACCGTATTCTAGACGCAATCCGCACCCATGGCGTGACCCATTTCGGTGCGGCCCCCATCGTGCTGCAAATGCTGGCCGAGGCCGAAAGCGACGCCGCCCCCTTTGATCCCGCAATCCGGGTGCTGACCGCCGGTGCGCCTCCGCCCCCTTCGGTCTTGGAGAAGACCCGCGCGATGGGGTTTGACGTCATGCAAGTCTATGGCCTGACCGAGACTTACGGCCACATCTCGCAATGCCTCTGGCAGGAGGAGTGGAACGATCTCAGCCCAGCGGAACAGGCTGAATTGCAGGCGCAACAGGGCGTTGCCTTCCCGATGGTCGAAGAAGTCACCGTAGTCGACCGCGACAGCGGCGCGCCGGTGCAGCGCGATGGTGCCACACAAGGTGAGATCGCCATCCGGGGCAACACGGTCATGGCCGGGTACTACAAAGACGTCGAGGCAACCTCGAACGCCTTCGAGGATGGCTGGTTCTGGTCCGGCGACGGAGCTGTCATACATGAAAACGGATATATCCAGATCCGCGACCGCCTGAAGGACGTGATCATCTCGGGTGGCGAAAACATCTCATCCGTCGAGGTCGAAGCGGTGTTGTATCGCCATGACGCGGTTCAGGCCGCCGCCGTGGTCGCAATGCCGCATGAAAAATGGGGCGAAGTCCCATGCGCCTTTATCGAATTACGCGACGGGGCCGAGGCAACCGCTGAGGACATCATCGCTTTTTGCCGCGATAACTTGGCCGGGTTCAAGGCCCCAAAAGCGGTTGTTTTTGAGACGCTTCCCAAGACCTCAACCGGCAAGATCCAGAAATTCCAACTACGCGACCGCGTCAAAACACTGTCGCTTTGACATAGCTCTGCCCGGGTTTCTCCAACGAAACTCGGGCAAAGCCTCAAACCTAGGTTCAGGCCTCATAGCCAATAGATAACGAGTGCTGCGAGGGCGATTGCTGACAGGAAGACCTTTGGGCACCTGTCGTAGCGGGTTGCCA